>CAVEXR010000022.1:5548-11990 GCA_963619585.1 Azospirillum sp. CAG:239 | reverse complement strand
TATTTCCATGTCTCTGCCGAGAACAATCCAAAGAGTTGAGCGTCTATCTTGTCGATTACGAGTCGGAAGTCCTCAGGGCGGTTCTCAAAGTCCAGATGGTCTGCCTCTATGACGAGTACCTTGCCCTCGTAATGATGAAAGATAAAGTCCTCGTAGCGCTCGTTGAGGTCTTTCAGGTAGTCTATCTGCATACCCTTCTCGTACTCCCGCCCACGCTTCTGTATCTGTGCAATAAGGCTCGGTACGGACTTGCGTAGGTATATCATCAGGTCGGGCATTTTCATCTTTAGTTTCATCAGGTTGAACAACTCCATATAGGTAGTGTAGTCCCGTTCTGATAGGTCGCCACGGGCATAGTTGTTCGCCACGAATACATAGACACCCTCAAATATACTGCGGTCTTGTACGATCGTATGCTCTGTGGCTTGCACGGAGAGCATATCCTTGAAGCGTTCTTTCAGAAAATAGGTCTCGAGGCAGAACGACCAGCGGGGAATGTCGGTGTAGTAGTCCTCCAGATAGGGGTTGAAGCGTACGCTCTCGAAGCGTGGCTCCCAACCGTAGTAGCGAGCCAACATCTTGGTCAGTGTAGTCTTTCCCGCTCCGATATTTCCGGCAATGGCGATATACATGGTTTGTTTTCCGTAGGGGTGTTTATGCAGCCTCCTACTGAATTTCGTTTGCAAAGATACAGCAAATTTTTGATACGGACAATAGCAGCATACAATCTGTCTGTTTTATCGTATGACCTCCCATGTCTGCCCGTAAGCATCGGCTATTTTTACAACTCCCTCTCCTTCTCGCACAAGTGCCCATTCGTGTAAGATAACACCCCGCTCCTCTTGGGGAGTAAGATACAGATACTCATTGTCTTGTATTGGCGTGGGTGGGGCTGTCTCGACTATGGTCGATGTATCTCGCCGCGGCCAATAGGAGGTGTGGGTAAATCGTTGAATAGTAGGCTTGTCTTGGTACAAGTATTTGCTCCCATCCTTTATCGGGTTTCCGTCTTCATCTCTTTGGTAGTCAATCCCTGCATGTGCATATATGCTAATTAATGGGGGTTCTTCAATTAAAGGTGCTATCCTTAATGTGCAAGTTGCCATTACTATTTCCGTTTCTCTTCCATTCGGACGATACCAAGTCCCTTTCTCGTTCATTTTTTCGGCACTGCTATAGAGGGAAAGTACCGTAAAGCAGGCTGTATCACCTGTTGCAGTAAGGAATGTCAGTGTATCGCCCACGGTGTATGGGTCAAACAGTAATTGCTTTTCGTCTGCGAGCCATGCTAATAGTTTGGCATTTCGCTCTTCATAGGATGTATCTTCCTTGCATGCTGCCATACCCAGCAACAAGCAAACAATCGTCACACATACTGCGCTAGTTCTTCTCGCGTTTGTTCTCATATCGGTTCCTTTTGAATGTTTTACAATATAACTTTCTCGGGCTAATATACATGTAGTAAACTATACTATATGGTTTTTAGAAAGACATCTCCGCCGGCAAGTACAATGGCTTATCGGCGGAGAATACAAATTAGCATAGTCAAATACCGGTTAATTGGGTAAAGACGATTGCGTTCCAAGGTATAAAAGGCAGATTACTCCTCGTCAGTGTGGGCGGCGGCGTACTCTTTGAGCAACTTATCCTGCACATCGCCCGGAACGAGTTCGTAGTCCTTGAAACGCATGGTGAAGGTAGCACGGCCACCCGTCAGCGAACTGAGCGTAGTGGAATAGGAACTCAACTCCTTGAGCGGCACTTCGGCGTGCAAGCGGGTGAATTTCTTTTCGGTCTCCATACCCAATACTATGCCTCGACGCCCCGTGAGATCGGACATGACATCGCCCACCAAATCGTTCGGGACAAAGACCTCGACCTCGTAGATAGGCTCCAAAACCTTGGGATCGGCGTTGCGGAACGCCTCAGCAAAGGCATTACGGCCTGCCAAGCGGAACGAAATCTCGTTGGAATCTACCGGGTGCATCTTGCCATCATAAACAATGACCCGCACATCGCGTGCATAGGAACCCGTGAGCGGACCTTGCTCCATACGATCCATGACGCCCTTCAAGATAGCCGGCACGAAGCGGGCATCGATAGCACCTCCGACAATGGAATTGATCAGCACCAACTTGCCACCCCACTCGAGATTGACCTCCTGGGTGTCCTTCACCGTAACACGATACTCCTGATTACCAAACTTATAGGAATCACGCACCGGCACGCCCTCGGTATAGGGCTCTACGATGAGATGCACCTCGCCGAACTGACCCGAACCGCCCGACTGCTTCTTGTGGCGATAGTCGGCACGCGCGGCACGGGTGATGGTCTCACGATACGGAATTTTCGGCTCCTCGAAGACCACCTGCATCTTCTCGTTGTTCTCCAAACGCCATTTGAGCGTGCGCAGGTGGAACTCGCCCTGTCCGCTGACTATGGTCTGGCGCAACTCCTTGGACTGCTCGATAACCCATGTGGGGTCTTCCTCGTGCATACGGGTAAGCAGCGCAGCGAGTTTCTCGTTGTCCGCCTCGTTGACGGGGCGAATCGCACGGCGGTAGCGGGGCTGCGGATACTGAATGGCGGCATACTGGTAGTCGCAATCCTTGGCGTTGAGCGTGTTGCCCGTGCGGGTGTCTTTCAACTTGACGGTAGCGGCGATGTCGCCTGCCGATACCTCATCGACCGGAATACGATTGGAACCTGCGACCATATAGAGTTGCGAGATACGCTCCTTGCTGCCCCGCTCCATATTCTGAAAGTCGTCGCCTGCCTTGACCGTACCCTGCATGACACGGAAATAGTTGACCTCGCCGATATGCGGCTCAACGGAAGTCTTGAAGACATAGAGGCTCGCAGGCTTGGTGGGATCTGGCGTAACGCCAACACCATCCACCGTAGGATAAGCAAAGCGGTCGGGGGCGGGCGCCATAGCCTGCAAGAAATCCATCAAGCGGCGGATACCCATATCCTTCAGACCGCTCGTGCAGATGACGGGATACATCGAGCCGTCGGCATAGACCGACCGCAAGCCGTGCATGATCTCCTCGTCGGTCAACCCCTCGGAGAGAAACTTGTCGAGCAGCGTCTCGTCCGCCTCAGCCGCCTGCTCCTGCAACTGCTGACGCATCGCTGCCACACGCTCCTGCTCGGCGGCAGGGATGTCTTTCTCCTCCGGTGCGCCTCCCTCAGGCCCCCACACGAGCATCTTGCCTTTCAGCACATCAATGGCGGCGTTGAAGCCTGCACCTGCATTGACGGGGTATTGGATGAGCGTACACTTATTGCCGAACTCCTCGCGCAACTGCGAGAAAGCGTTATCGAAATCGGCGTCGGGCGCATCGCACTTGTTGATGACAAAAGCGAGCGGCTTGTGCAGTTTCTCCACGAGGCGGAAACTATTCTCCGTGCCCGCCTCGACACCCTTGTCTGCCGTCAGCACGATAAGCGCAGAGCCTACCATCTGCAAGGCTGCCATCGTACCACCGCAGAAGTCGTCTGCCCCGGCGCAGTCGATGATATTGAGTTTCTTACCCTGAAATTCGATGTTGCAAACCGTAGAGAAGACGGAATAGCCGTACTCTTTCTCCACAGGGAAATAGTCGCAAACGGTCGATTGTGCCTCAATCGAACCACGACGCTTAATGACTCCACTCTCATAGAGCATCGACTCCATAAGAGTGGTTTTTCCCGAGCCGCTACCACCCAACATAGCGACATTCTTAATCTCGTTAGCTTGATAAACTTTAGCCATAATTGTGTTTTTTAGTTAGGTATTAAAAATCCCGACTTGCCATGCTTGGTGCAGTCCCCGGCAAGGCGGTGTGTTTCTCGTGTGTATATAGGTATTTGTATCGTCGTGTACTATCCTGTGTATCCTTATATAGTATTCCGTCTGTCGAAATACAGCAGTCAATGTATCCTTATATAGTATTCCGCCTATTGAAATATAGTCCTCTGTGTATCAGCGCATAGTAGTCTGCGTGTTGCAACATAGTCCTTGGTGTATCCGTATCCGGTATTCCGTCTGTCGATGTGTGTTTTTTGTCGCAGGTTGCTTAACTATCCGCAAAGGTACACAAAAGGACTGAATGCTGCAAGTCCAATGCCTGTTTTCTGCTGCAAAGCATATTTTTTCTTGTCTATGGCATCCCTTCCCCGTTTCGCATGGGATTTTCTCCGTGTCGATCTCGAGACCGGCGTATAGGATAACCGATACATAACCGACACATAACCGATACATATGAATACTTTCGTACTACTTTGCAGCCTATCCGATGATACTCCGATAATCCCCGGAAGATACTTTCGCAATTCCCCGAAAAGCCCCAAAACTTACCCCAATTACGGAAACGCATACCCCAATTACCGATACGAAATCCCACATCTTGGACATACCGGAAATAGGTTGTACTTTTGCGGCGGAAAAAGATACTTCCCCGCCTCACAACGCCAAGAATCCACCCCGCAAAAAGACAATCTACCCCAAAACAACTCACAAGCAAACGAAAGACATTCATTCGATTATGAGAAAAATCCTCGTCATACTATTCTCCCTATTGGCAGGCAGCGCAGCAGCGACATCCGCCCATTACCCATCCCCCACCACCGCAGCCACAGCCGCCCCCTTCCCCGCCGAGCAGCCCGCCTATTCGGACTCCATTCCCGAGGTGGTCGTTACGGGCGCACGCAGCCGTACGGACATCCGTCATCTCTCTGAAACTGTGAGTGTTATCTCCCGTGCGGCTATCGAGCAGAGCCACCAATCCTCGTTGCTTCCTTTGCTTACGGAGCAAGTCCCGGGTCTTTTCACTACCGCCCGTGGTGTGATGGGTTACGGCGTGTCGGGCGGCGGGTCGGGTGCTATCTCCCTGCGCGGTTTGAGCGGCAGCACGGGGCAACTGATGGTGCTTATCGACGGCCACCCGCAGTATATGGGGCTGATGGGGCACCCTATCGCCGACTCCTACCAGACTCTCATGGCGGAGCGGGTGGAGGTCTTGCGTGGTCCCGCCTCGGTGCTGTACGGCTCGAATGCCATGGGCGGTGTGGTCAATATCGTTACGCGCCAACCCGAGGAGGGCATCCATACGACCCTTCACGCAGGCTACGGGGCGTACAACACGGTCGAGACCGAGGCGACCAACCGAATATACAAGCGTGGCGTTACCTCCGTGGTCAGTGCTTCGTACAACCGCACCGACGGCCACCGCGCGAACATGGCGTTCCAACAGTACGGCGGCTATGCCAAGTTGGGCTACGATTTCTCGCCGCAGTGGAATATCGCCGCCGATGTCAATGTGACGCATTTCGATGCCTCGCAGCCGGGCTCTGTCGCACAGCCGCTCGAGGACGCCGACCAGTCTATCACGCGCGGCATGACTTCGCTCTCGGTCAGCAACCGCTACGAGCGCACCACGGGTACGGTGAGCGGCTTCTACAATTTCGGACATCATTATATCAACGACGGCTATGCCTCGGGGGCGAGTCCCCGTGCCTACCGTTTCGATGCCCACGACTATATGGCGGGCGTGTCGGCGTACCAGAGCGTGCAGATGTTCCGTGGCAACCGTTTGACCCTTGGGGTGGACTACTTCGCTTTCGGCGGGCGGGCGCGAAACATCTATGTCGAGGGCGAGCGTGAGGGGCAGGCGGATACGCTGATTAACAAGACCGTACACGAGGTGGCGGGCTATTTGGATTTCCGCCAACATATCGGCTCTTGGGTGACGCTCAATGCGGGTGTGCGGGTCGATTACCATACGCTGACGGGCGTTGCGTGGGTGCCGCAGGCGGGTATCGCCGTCCACTTGCCCTACGCCATCGAGATAAAACTATCGGCGAATAAGGGCTATCGCAATCCTACCTTGCGAGAGATGTACCTCTTCCCGCCGCAGAACCCCAACCTGCGCCCCGAGAGCCTGTGGAGTTACGAGTGGTCGCTCTCGGAGCAACTGCTCGGCGGGCGGCTGCGTTATGCCCTGAATGTCTTTTATATCGACGGCAAGAACATCATCCTGACGCTGCCCAATCCCGAGGGGGCGGGTATGCTCAATCAAAACTCGGGCAAGATACGGAATGCGGGCGTCGAGACCGAAGTGGCATGGCAAATCAGCGCGGCATGGTCGGTGGATGCCAACTATAGTTACCTTTATATGCAGAATCCCGTGGTGGCAGCCCCCGAGCATAAACTCTATGTCGGCGCACGCTATGCCGACGGGCGTTGGTCGGTCTCTACGGGAGTGCAGTATATCCATGGGCTTTATACCTCAGTGTCGCCCGTTGAGAAAGAGCATTTCGTATTGTGGAACTTGCGTGGGCAGGTGGAGGTCTGTAAGTACTTGAGCCTATGGGTGCGTGGAGAGAACCTGCTTGCCCAACGCTACGAGATTAACCTCGGCTACCCCATGCCCCTCGCCACCGCCATAGGCGGAATAAC
>CAVEXR010000022.1:0-5414 GCA_963619585.1 Azospirillum sp. CAG:239 | reverse complement strand
AAAAACTTTTGAGTATGAAAACCCCCATTCTATTAGGCATAGCCGCTCTGCTGTTGGCGGGCTGCTGCCAAAGTAAGAACACCGCCGCGTCTGCTCCTGTCGCCGACACGGCAGTCGTGTACATGACCCAAGAGATTTCCTCCGCCTCGCTGGTGCGTATCTTCGAGGCGCTGGGTGTTACGCCTGAGGGGCGTGTGGCAGTGAAGGTCTCTACGGGCGAGCCGGGCGGACACCATTACCTCGACCCTCAACTCGTCAAGCCCTTGGTGGATAAGGTGCAAGGTACTATTGTCGAGTGCAACACCGCCTATCGGGGCAAGCGTTATACTGTCGAAGACCATAAGCAGGTCTTTGTCGACCATGGTTGGACGGCTATTGCCCCATGCGACCTGATGGACGAGTTCGGCGAGGTGCGTATCCCCGTGCGCGACACGCTGCACCTCCGCTACGACCTCGTGGGCGAACACCTGACGCACTACGATTTCTTGGTCAATCTCGCCCACTTCAAGGGGCATGCCATGGGCGGCTTCGGGGGTGTGTTGAAGAACCAGAGTATCGGTATCGCCTCCCGCAACGGCAAGGCTTATATCCACTCGGCGGGCGTTACCGAAGACCCCGAGCAACTGTGGAGTCGTATCCCCGAACAAGACCTCTTCCACGAGTCGATGGCTGCGGCTGCCGATGGGGTACACCAATACTTCAATGTGGCGAAGAACACCGAGCGGGGTACTTCCTGCGTGCGCACGGTCTATATCGATGTCATGAACAACCTCTCGGTGGATTGCGACTGCGACAGCCACCCCGCTGCCCCCGAGATGCAGAATGTGGGTATCTTGGCGTCGCTCGACCCCGTTGCGCTCGACCAAGCCTGCGTGGATATCGTATTCAATTACCCCTCTTCCGATAGCGACAACGCAGCGGCTTTGATAGAGCGTATCAACTCCCGCCACGGCATCCGCACCATCGAGCGTGCGGCAGAGATCGGGTTGGGTACACGCGCCTATCGTTTGGTGAGCATCGACGGAGAGGATATGTTGCGCGAATTGAACGAGCAGAATCTGTCCCTTGTCGTGCGCAACCACGGCCGGCAGACCACCTACACGCAGCACGGTGTGCGCGACCTCTACGACTTGCAGCAGACTACGCTCCTCCGGGGCGCAGCCGTCGCCGACAGGATAGTGGGCAAGGGAGCCGCCACGCTGATGATTGCCGGCGGTGTGAAATATGTTACCACCGAGGCTATCTCCCGTGAGGCCATCGATATGCTCCGTGCAGCAGGCGTAGAGGTGCAATACCACGAGGTGTTGGACTATATCCCCAACCGAGACCACACGGGGGAGTGTCCTATAGAGCGCAGTCTCCGCGGTTATACCGACCCCGCCCGCTGCCTCCCGATAGTCAACGCCATGGTCGAATCAATGAACCGATAGTACTATGCTCCGTCGCATTCGTATCGCCCTTGCCGCGATAGTCTTTATACTGCTGACCGCCCTGTTTTTGGACTATACAGGCACGCTGCACCATTGGCTTGGTTGGTTGGCAAAGATTCAGTTCCTGCCCGCTTTGCTCTCGCTCAATGTGGGCGTGGTGCTGGCATTGGTGCTGCTCACGCTCGTCTTCGGGCGTGTCTATTGCTCGGTTATCTGCCCGCTCGGTATCTTCCAGGACATCATCTCGTGGTTCAGCGGTCTGCGTAAGAGAAAGAAATACCGCTTCTCCTATTCCCCCGCTCGCTCGTGGCTGCGCTATACCGTATGGGTGCTTTTCGTCGTGGCGATGATTGCGGGTGTGGGCTCTTTCGTGGCATTGCTTGCGCCGTACAGTGCCTATGGGCGTATGGTGCAGAACCTTTTGATGCCGCTCTACGATTGGGCAAACAACGGTATCGCCTATCTCGCGGAGCGTGCGGGCAGTTATGCCGTCTATAGCAAAGAGGTCTGGGTGCGTGGTTGGCTGACTTTCGGTGTCGCACTGACTACCTTCGTCGTCCTGTTCGTCCTTGCCTGGCGCAACGGGCGCACCTACTGCAACACCGTCTGCCCCGTTGGTACTATGCTTGGCTTCTTGGCGCGTTTCTCGTGGTTCCGTGTGCATATTGATACCGACAAGTGCAACGGCTGCCGCCTCTGTGAGCGCAGTTGCAAAGCCGCCTGCATAGATGCCGCCCACCACACCGTGGACTATTCGCGCTGCGTCTCTTGCGGCAACTGTTTGAACGCTTGTCTCCGCCATGCGATTCATTATACCCATACCCCTTTGCGCAAACCCGTAGCCGACACGCCTGAGGCAAGTGCCGAGTCGGTCGATACCGGCCGCCGCAGTTTCCTGGTAGGCACGGCTATCTCTCTATCTGCTGCGACTTTGGCGCAGGAGAAGAAAAAGATTGACGGCGGTCTGGCGGCTATCGAAGACAAGGTAGCCCCCAAGCGCCTTACGCCCATCACCCCGCCGGGGTCGCTCTCGGCGCAGAATATGGCCAAGCACTGTACCGCTTGCCAACTCTGCGTTTCCGCCTGCCCGAATGATGTGCTGCGTCCTTCGCAGGATTTGCTTACCCTTATGCAACCCGTGATGTCCTACGAGCGCGGCTACTGCCGCCCCGAGTGTACCCGTTGCAGCGAGGTCTGCCCCGCGGGGGCTATCCGTCCCATTACCCGTGAGGACAAGTCCGCTACACAGGTAGGGCACGCCGTCTGGGTGCGCAAGAACTGTGTGCCGCTTACCGACGATGTCGAGTGCGGCAACTGCGCCCGCCACTGCCCGTCGGGGGCAATCACCATGGTGCATATCGACGGCTGTGCATACGCTGTACCGTCCGTCAATACCGAGCGGTGTATCGGCTGTGGTGCCTGTGAGAACCTATGCCCTGCCCGCCCGTTCAGTGCTATCTATGTAGAGGGAAACGAAGTACATAGGACTATCTAAATTCGAAACACAATGAATAGACGAGATTTTCTCAAGACCATAGGCGGAGGCGCAGTTGCCTCCTCGGCATGGCTCAGTGCCTGCACCGCTCGTACCGCCGACAGGCAGTTGCCCGCCGAAAGCCGCGAGCCCGACAGCAGCCAAATGACCTACCGTACCAATCCCAATACGGGCGACCGTGTCTCGCTCCTCGGCTACGGTATGATGCGCCTGCCCGTCGAGGGCGGGGCGAGCGGACGGGAGAACAGCAATGCCCCCATCGACCAAGACATGGTCAACCGACAGGTAGACTATGCCCTTGCACACGGTGTGAACTATTTCGACACATCGCCCGCCTACTGTCAGGGGCGAAGTGAGCGTGCCACGGGTATTGCCCTCAGCCGCCACCCGCGGTCGTCCTATTTTATCGCTACCAAACTCTCCAATTTCAGCCCCGCCACATGGAGCCGCCGTGCTTCTCAGGAGATGTTCGAGAACTCGCTCCGTGAACTCCAAACCGGCTATGTGGACTATCTCCTGCTCCATGGTATCGGCTATGGGCAGAAACCGATGGAGGAGTTTTATAAGCGCTACATCGACAATGGTATCCTCGATTGGCTTGTCGAGCAGAAGCGCAAAGGGCGTATCCGCAACCTCGGTTTCTCCTACCATGGCGACATCCGGGTCTTCGACCTTGCCCTGCGTTGGTTCGACGAGGGCAAGTACCATTGGGACTTTGTGCAGATCGAACTCAACTACCTTGATTGGCACTATGCCAACGAAATCAACCCGCGCAACACCGATGCCGAATACCTATACGGCGAACTGCACCAACGCGGTATCCCTTCTGTGATTATGGAGCCGCTCCTCGGCGGACGCTTGGCGCGTGTGCCGGACTATATCGCTGCCAAGATGAAGAGCCGCGAGCCGGAGCAGTCGGTGGCATCGTGGGCGTTCCGTTTCGCGGGTACGCCCGAGGGCGTGCTGAGCGTCTTGAGCGGTATGACCTATATGGAGCACCTCCGCGAGAACTTGCACACCTATTCGCCCCTGCGCCCCGTTACGCCCGATGAGGATGCGTTCCTGATGAAGATAGCGGACGACATCTACAACCTCCATACCATACCCTGCAACGAGTGCAACTACTGCATGCCCTGCCCGTATGGTATCAATATCCCCGCCGTCTTCTCGCACTACAATCGTTGTATCAACGAGGGGCATGTACCCAACAACGCCCAAGACCCGGAGTACCGTCGCGCCCGCCGTGCGTTCCTTGTGGGGTATGACCGCTCTGTCCCCAAGTTGCGTCAGGCGAGCCATTGTATAGGTTGTCGCCAATGTGTGGCGCATTGCCCGCAGAACATCCAGATTTCCGACGAACTCCACCGCATTGACCGCTATGTCGAGCAACTCAAACAAGGCACGCTGTAAGTATCAAAATGTCTAATCATATAAATTCATCAATATATCAATATATCAATATGTTTAACCCTATAAATTCATCAATACTATGTTTGGAATAGGTTTACCCGAAATTATCTTTATCGCACTCATTGTCCTGCTGTTCTTCGGCGGCAAGAAGATACCCGAACTGATGCGCGGTTTGGGCAAAGGCGTGCGCAGTTTCAAGGACGGCATGAACGACATCAAGGACGAGGTGGAGAAAGCCGACCCGACCAAGACGGATACCACCAAGAGCGACACCAAGACGGAAAGCCCCAAGCAGGACGACAAGGCTGCCGCCAAGCAAGACTGACCCCGCCCGATATGGAGGAACAGATGTCGTTTTGGGAACATCTCGATGTGCTGCGCGGGGTGCTTGTCCGCATAGCGGTGGTGGTGTCGGTGTGCGCGGTGGTGGCGTTCTGTTTTAAGGATAGTCTCTTCGCGCTACTGCTTGCGCCCAATAGTCCCGATTTCTTCCTCTATCGTTTGTTGTCCCGCGTGCTTCCCGCCGATACGCTGCCCACGGCTGCCATTGAGATGATCAATACAGGGCTGGCAGACCAATTCACCATCCATATCAAAACCGCCTGCTATGTGGGGTTGCTGTGCGCCTCGCCGTATATGGTGTATGTGCTGCTGCGCTTTGTGGCACCTGCATTGTATGAGTGGGAGAAACACTATGTCTATCGCCTTGTGGCGTGGGGCTATGTGCTGTTTATGGCAGGCGTGGTGCTGTGCTATTGTATCATTTTCCCCTTTGCGTTCCGCTTTCTCGGAACCTATCAGGTGAGTGCCGATGTCGCCAACAAAATCACCTTGCAGTCGTATATGTCCACATTGTGGACGCTGCTCCTGCTCATGGGGCTGTTGTTCGAGGTGCCGATAGTCTGCTGGACACTCGGACGTATGGGGCTGCTCACTTCGCCCCTTATGCGCCGCTACCGCCGCCATGTAGTGGTCGTGATACTTATTGTCGCCGCCGTCATTACCCCCACCACCGATGTCTTTACCCTGCTCCTGACCTCCGTGCCTATCTATATTCTCTACGAAATCAGCATTCTCCT
>CAVEXR010000021.1:0-39298 GCA_963619585.1 Azospirillum sp. CAG:239 | reverse complement strand
CATCGATAAGCGACTACACATCGACAACTCACTTGCTTTTAGTTTCATATAATTCGGATTTGTGGACCATATACCGCTACCCACACGATATACCGCCATCGTCTCAGGCAACTTGTAGATGTCTCCGTGTTCCGCAGTAAGCACCCAGAGAGGGTAATCCACAGGCAACACACGACCCATCTGATATAGTTTGTCCCATATAGTTTGGATATTGCGTATCACAACCGATGGAGTATGGATATAATTACCCATTGTTACCAAGTCCTCTATTGTCGTACGCCCCTGTATATCTCTCTCATCATCAGGCAGTTGTACCCCCCCCCGTTGACAGATTGAAAGATTGATACGATGAAAGCAGAGACTATACTCAGGATTAGCCTCCAAGAAGTCAACCTGCCGTTGTAGTTTTAGCGGGTCAGTCCAATAGTCATCCCCCTCGCAAAATGCCACATACTTACCCCTTGCACGCGGGGCTTGAATAATGGACCACATACTATGTTCACGCTTCGAGAACTGATTTTCCTTTTGATAGATAGGTATAAACAAGTCGGGATACTTCTCTGCGTACTCACGAATAATATCTGCGGAGTGGTCAGTAGAAGCATCATCGTTAATGATAACCTCTATTGGAAAATTGGTCTTTTGCATCACAAAGCCATCAAGGCATTCACGCAAATACGGTTCGTGATTATAAACATCACAAAAGACAGAAACTAATGGAGTGGACATAGGTAATCATGGATTAATTGTCGGAGGTAGAGAATAGATTCAATACACCTTTATTTCTCGGCTTTATGGCGCGGCAGGGAATACCGGCATAGATTGTCCACGCCACGGTGGAGGTTTTGCAAAGCGACATGGCACCGAGAACACTGCCTTCTGCCATCGTAACTGCGGGGAACACTACACTACCCGCCCCCACCTGCGCATAACGGCACAGACGCACCTCGCCCCCCGTAACATGCGTCAGTGCAGAGTCATGGACAGGGCCAATGAGATAATCACCGCCAAAATCGTCGATAGCACTATAGAGCGTAGTGCGAGCCGACAGACCCGTATAGTCCTCCAACACAATACCCATTGCCCCATACAGCGCACAATAGGCAGCGATATGGATATGCGAACCCAGCGTGATATGCCCCGACAGAATACAGAAATCATCTATCCGCACATTGTCGCCAATACGGATATGCTCGGGCGAATAGAGCCGTGCATAGCGGCTGATACGGACATCCAGACCATACGCCGCCAGACCTAAACCGGCAAGTTCTTGCTCTGTATAGAAAGAAGACATGTGTTTCCTATTTTGTATGTATTGGAGAATCCTAACTGTAGTTAGTTGTGTATTGCTTTGTTTAATAGATTGTCTTGGAGCCAATCGGTTACATGATGCACCTCAAGGGAGTTGCCGTCGGCATCATACTCTGCAAGTAGTTCAACTTTCTTACCACTATTATCAAAGATATACGCCCTATTCGTTTGTTTCACAGCACTATACAGATTAGCCATAGACAACTTATAGCGTTTCCTTATCTTATCCTCAGGCACATCATGTCCACCTTCCTGCACGCGGGTATGCACACGCCCTATGTTAATATCAACCGATTGAGTGGAAACAAAATACAGATACACACGATATCCACACCGGCGAGCCTTTTCCATAAAGGCAACCTTACTTGGATGGGACATCACCGTCTCGAAAGAAAAAGAAACACCCATCTCTAATAAGCGTTCCCGAATAAAGGTCGCTAAAAAAGCCGTAAAATAGGAGTCTAATTTTGCCAAATCCAGCACGGATATTCGCGCATCCTCAATTGATATATTATCAATATCGCAAGATGTAGAAAGATTTTGGAAATATTGTTTATACGAATTCAGAAAAGCCTCTTTGCCTAATTCTGGAATAGCATACTCCCGCAAATCGATACTACCAGTCTCTTGCAACAAACGCTCCAACTCATCGGCATTAACAAAGATGCCCCAATGGAAACACTCTCGCAATTCCCGATAAACAGAAGTCTTTCCTGAACCATTGGGACCGGCTAATATACGAAGACGCAGAGACATAGTTTACTGTAGTGTATAGTGTCCTGACGGCTGGACAGCATGACTTGTAATCGTCGCCACCACCTGCTCCTTGCCGTCTTTGGTTCGAATAATATCTGTACCTCGAAGGATAGTAGTTTCCACATTGGCACTAGCGGCACGAAGATACCCTAACGAGGCATCACGACTTACCATCTCTTGGATGGCTTGTTGCTCTTTTGCGTCAACCTTACTCATAACGGATGTTTTTTAATTAGACTACAAATACTTATTTATTTCTAATTGTACCGTATTAGGTATAATTTATCCATCTCTGCCATATTATTTTGCTTTTCAACGACATACGATGCAATTGATTACCCTCTGCACATCTTCCTCCGTAAGCCCGTGGTGCATCGGCAGGCAGATGACCTGCGAGGCAAGACGATGGGCATTCGGCAGGTTCTCCTTCGCCGCCGAAGGCAAACCACGATAGGTGGAGAACTCACTGATAAGCGGATAGAAATAGCGGCGACCCAAGACATTTTGCGCACGCATCTTGGCATACAAGTCGTCGCGCGACATACCATACTGCTCGGCGTCCACCAAAATAGGGAAATAGGAACAATTCCATTCGTAGTCCTGCTCCGGCAGCAACAACTGTTTCTCGCATTCGAACAGCGTGATTCCCGGCACACCCTGCAACGCCCGTACATACCGGCACGCCACCTCTTTGCGAGCCGCAATGGCCGCATCCACATAGCGCAGATTGAGCAAACCATAAGCCGCACGCATCTCGTCCATCTTCGAGTTAATACCCGGCGCCACCACCGTCACCTCGTCGTGAAAACCGAAGTTCTTCAAGTCGTCGATACGGCGCTTGGTTTCTGCATTGGGCATAATCATCGCCCCACCCTCGATGGTGTTATAGACCTTAGTGGCATGGAACGACAGCGTACTCATATCTCCCGCACGCAGTATGCTCTCGCCGTGTACCCGCACACCAAAAGCGTGGGCGGCATCGTAGATAACCTTCAGCCCGTAGGTGTCGGCTATCTGCTTGATTCGCTCCGTGTCACAAGGCTGCCCATAGACATGCACGGGCATGATAGCCGTAGTATGGGGCGTGATGGCCGCCTCAATCTTATCGGGGTCAAGATTGCCCGTCAGTGGGTCTACATCCACAAAGACCGGCTTGATACCGTTCCACCAAAGCGCATGCGTGGTAGCGACAAACGAGTACGGCGTCGTGATGACCTCGCCCGTGATACGCAACGCCTGCAGCGCCGTGATAAGTGGCAGCGTTCCGTTGGTAAAGAGCGAGAGATAGTCCACGCCGAGATAGTCCGTCAGCGCTTGCTCCAATTGGCGATGAAAAGAGCCGTTATTGGTAATCCACTTGCTGTCCCAAATCTGCTGAAGATACGACACAAACTCGTCCAATGGTGGCAGCAAAGGAGAGGTAACTGTGATTTGATTGGATTCCATAATTAGTTGATTTTCTTCTCTGTATAATCGAATAGTGGAGTAATGTCTCCGGGTTCTTTCCCCATCCACCCTCCTACGGCTACGGGACGGCTATTCAATGTAAAAGAAATAATATCTTGTTCGGAGACCAAACAAAGGATATTGTTTGGTTGGTCAAAAGCCATAAAATCAATAGAGAATGTACCCCAATTGAGGAAATCGGCAGGAATGGTGCATATCTGCTCGTACTCTCCTGCTTCATGGTGTTTATCGTAGCAACGGTTTGCTCCTGTTGTGGAGAAGATACGCTCGCCCTGCTCGTTTTTCAGGTGGAGTGTTATCCAGAAGTTATTTAGAGTTTGTGTCAACCGATAGCGCATCACTATCTCCAACTCATCCGTCACACGCATAATGTCGGTATAATCACCGCCCTTGGGACGGACACCTATCTCCAGCAACTCAAAGCCTTTTCCTTTGTAATGCGGTTCTGCCCATGACTTGTGGTTATCGATAGCACTATCGCCACGCAGGTAGTGGGTTACAATAGGGTCTATGTCGCCTTGGTCTATCAGTTGTCCGTTTTGGAGAATAACACCGTGCTTGCAAAGACTCTTGATACTCGTCATATTGTGACTCACGAAGAGTACCGTTCTGCCTTCGCCGCGGGAGATGTCGTTCATCTTGCCTATGGCTTTCTTTTGGAATTCTGCGTCTCCTACGGCCAATACTTCGTCCACGACCAATATCTCGGGGTCAAGATGTGCGGCTACGGCAAATCCGAGCCGCACCATCATACCGCTCGAATATCGTTTCACCGGTGTATCTATATAGCGTTCACAGCCGGAGAAGTCCACTATTTCATCGAGTTTGCGGGTAATCTCCTGCTTGGTCATACCGAGTATGGCACCGTTCATATAGATGTTCTCACGCCCCGTCATCTCTTGGTGGAAGCCCGTACCTACCTCCAGCAGCGATGCGATACGCCCCTTTGCACGAATCGTACCTGTAGTAGGTGCCGTCACTTTACTGAGCAACTTAAGCAGTGTGGATTTGCCGGCTCCGTTCTTGCCGATAATGCCGACCACATCGCCTTGCTCCACCTTAAAATCAATATCCCGCAATGCCCATACATACTCGGAATTACCCTTCGAGGCACGGTCATTCACCTCCCCTATCTTCAGGTAGGGGTCTTCACGGCGAAGGATAGTGGTCTGGAACCAACGATCGAGGTCGTGGCTCAGTGTGCGTGTGGATACCAATCCCAAGCGGTATTGTTTACTGATATGATTAAATTCTATGGCTGTGGACATGAGGCTATTAATATTACTGTGTATTGGCGATTTCGAGTTAACGGCTGTATGAATAATGTTTTCAACCCGCATAATTTGCTGCAAAGGTACGAAGAATAATGCATACCTGCAAGAACAGAAAAGATTTATCCGGTAAACATAATAGAAAACGGGAAATGTGTACTATCCAATCATCGCTGTTGCAAGATTGAAAGATATTTTGTACCTTTGCGGCGAATTTGAGTTGTTTATTAGTTGGTAGACTGCAGCGCAGGTAAACATTGAGCACTGCGACAGGTAGAAGATACGGACGACACAGACACCATAGACTAGAACACATCAACAAGAAGTACAACATACACGAAAAGAATATACCTAATGTAATGGAACTAAGCGAACAAGAACAAGTACGCAGACAGAGTCTGCAAACCATGCGAGATATGGGCATTGACCCCTACCCTGCAGCAGAATATGTAGTAACCGGTTACTCCACCGACATAAAAAATAACTTTGCCGATGAAGACACTTCGGCGGCTTGGCATACAGGCAAAGAAGTGCGTATTGCCGGACGACTGATGTCCCGCCGCATTATGGGCAAAGCCTCGTTCATCGAGTTGCAAGACTCGAAGGGGCGTATCCAAGTATATGTAAGTCGTGACGACATACAAGCCCCCACTGCCGAGGGCGAAACGCCCACTACGGTAGAACAACAAATGTACAATGTTGTTTTCAAAAAGTTGCTTGATATCGGCGATTTCATTGGCATTGAGGGCTTTACTTTCCGTACCCAAACGGGTGAAATTTCGGTACACGCTAAGCGCCTGACCGTATTGGCCAAGAGCCTGCGTCCGCTGCCTATCGTCAAATACAAAGACGGCGTGGCATACGACGGTTTCAACGACCCGGAGCAACGCTATCGCCAACGCTATATTGACCTCGTCGTCAACGATGGCGTTAAGGAAACTTTCCTCAAGCGAGTCACTATCATTCGCACTATGCGACAGGTATTCGACGAAGCGGGCTATACAGAGGTAGAGACCCCCATTCTGCAACAGATTGCAGGCGGTGCATCGGCACGCCCGTTCATCACGCACCACAACGCACTCGATGTAGATATGTATCTGCGTATCGCTACCGAACTATACCTCAAACGCCTGATTGTCGGCGGTTTCGAGGGCGTATACGAGATTGGCCGCAACTTCCGCAACGAGGGAATGGACCGCAGCCACAACCCCGAATTCACTTGTATGGAACTCTATGTGCAGTACAAGGACTACAACTGGATGATGTCGTTCACTGAGCAGTTGTTGGAGCGTATTGCTATCGCCGTGAACGGCACAACCAAAGTACAAATTGGCGACCACGAGGTAGATTTCAAAGCCCCCTATCGACGCTTGCCTATTCTCGATGCCATCAAAGAGAAGACCGGACTCGACCTTAGCACGATGAGCGAAGACGAGATTCGCAAGGTAGCCAAGAAATACGGTGTAGAGGACACAGAACACATGGGCAAAGGCAAACTCATCGACGAGATATTCGGCGAGACCTGCGAGGGCAGTTTCATTCAGCCCACCTTCATCACCGACTACCCCGTCGAGATGTCACCGCTCACCAAGATGCACCGCTCCAAACCCGGGCTGACCGAACGCTTCGAGTTGATGGTCAATGGCAAGGAGTTAGCCAATGCATATAGTGAGTTGAACGACCCTATCGACCAATACAACCGCTTTGTGGAGCAAATGAAATTAGCAGACAAGGGCGACGACGAGGCTATGGTAATAGACCACGATTTTATGCGTGCGCTCGAATATGGTATGCCTCCTACATCGGGTATCGGCATCGGTATCGACCGTCTTGCTATTCTTATGACAGGGCAACCGACTATCCAAGAGGTGCTGCTTTTCCCCACCATGAAGCCGGAAGCGTAATGAGTAATTAAGAATGAAGAATTATGAATTAAGAATTGTCATTTTTGAACAAACCAATTCATATTATTCGTAATTCTTCATTCATAATTCAATAATTAGAACTAATGTACAAAAAAGTTGCTATATTAGGCTCCGGTAGTTGGGCAACGGCACTCGCCAAAATAGTGCTCAACAACCAGAATGAGATAAACTGGTATATTCGCCGCCAAGAGGTGATCGACGAGTTTATGGCGACGGGCAAGAACCCGAGTTACCTTGGGGCAGCCACCTTCGATGTATCACGAATTCATTTCTCGTCGGACATCAACAAGGTGATTGCGCATTCCGACCTGCTGATATTGGCGATTCCATCGCCCTATATCAAGCAATCGCTCAACAAGATACGCCGCAATATGACCCACAAGATTGTCATTTCGGCGGTCAAGGGTATGATACCCGACGACAATATTATTGTAACGGACTACCTAAATCAGCGATTCAATATACCGATGGAGCAACTCGGTATCATTGCCGGTCCGTGTCATGCCGAGGAGATTGCCTTGGAGCGACTCAGTTACCTGACTATCGGGTGCGAGAGTCTTGAGAATGCCACCAAGTGGCAGGAACTTTTCCGCACCGAGTTTGTGCAGACCACTACGAGCAACGATGTCGTGGGATTGGAATATTCCTCCGTGATGAAAAATATCTACGCCATTGCAGCGGGTATGTGTCAGAGTCTGCACTATGGGGACAATTTCCAGGCCGTTCTGCTGACCAACGCCATCCAAGAGATACAGCGTTTTGCAATGGCTATGTCGAATGCCCACCGAGATATCACAGCAAGCGGATATCTGGGCGATGTTCTCGTTACGGCTTACTCGAAGTTCTCACGCAACCGCCAATTCGGACAAATGGTCGGTATGGGCTATTCCGTCAAGGCAGCACAAATGGAAATGGAGATGGTGGCAGAGGGCTACTACGGCACACGCGCCATCCATCTTGCCAACGAGCGTATACAAGTCAGCCTGCCTATAGTGGACGCTATGTACGATATTCTCTACGAACGCAAATCCCCTACTCTTACTATCCGTGAGTTGACCAAAAAACTACAATAGAATTTCTAAGATAACCATAAACACACAAGATAATGAAAGACATTCAATTTTCGTATGCGAAAGCCGTAAGTGCCGACGCTGTTAATGCCTACAAAGCAAAAGTAGCCCACTGCCAAGAACTGCTCGTTAAGGGCACGGGCAAAGGTAATGATTTCTTGGGCTGGCTCAATCTGCCTGAGGACATCAAACCGCAACTCAAAGATATTCAAGCCACAGCAGATTTGCTCCGCAAAGAGTGCGAAGTAATCGTCTGTATCGGTATTGGAGGCAGTTATCTCGGTGCGAAAGCCGTAAACGATGCGCTATCTAACTCATTCGCATGGCTTGAGGGCAAGAAACCCGCCATCATCTATGCCGGGCAGAACATCGGTGAGGACTACCTCTACGAACTGCAAGAACTGCTTGCCAACAAGAAATTCGGTATCATCTGCATCTCCAAATCCGGTACCACCACAGAGCCTGCTTTGGCATTCCGTCTGCTCAAAACCCAATTGGAGAAACAACAGGGCATAGAAGCAGCACAGAAACTGATTGTCTGCATTACCGACGCCAAGAAAGGCGCATTGCGCACATTGGCTACCCAAGAGGGATACAAGACCTTTGTTATCGAGGACAATATCGGTGGACGCTTCTCCGTTCTTTCGCCGGTAGGTCTGTTGCCTATTGCCTGCGCGGGATTTGATATCCAATCGTTGATTGACGGTGCAGCTCGTATGGCAGAGGTATGCGGCATCGATACCCCATTCGAAGAGAACCCCGCTGCTCAATATGCTGCTGCTCGCAACAGCATCTACTCGGAGCAGGGCAAGAAGATCGAACTGCTTGTTAATTTCCACCCGAAACTCCACTATGTAAGCGAATGGTGGAAGCAACTCTACGGAGAGTCGGAAGGCAAAGACCACAAGGGTATTTTCCCGGCAAGCGTAGATTTCACCACCGACCTGCACTCTATGGGGCAATATATCCAAGATGGTGAGCGTCACTTGTTCGAAACGGTTATCACCGTGGCTGAGCCCAACTACAAAGTAGAGTTCCCTTACGATGAAGCCAATCTCGACGGACTGAATTTCCTGGCAGGCAAGCGCGTGGATGAAGTAAACAAGATGGCAGAACTCGGCACTATGCTTGCCCATGTCGATGGCGGAGTGCCTAACATGAAAGTAACGCTGCCCAAACTCAACGAATACTATCTCGGCGAGTTGATTTATTTCTTCGAGCGTGCGTGCGGTATTTCGGGCTACTTGTTGGATGTCAATCCATTCAACCAACCGGGTGTAGAGGCATACAAGAAGAATATGTTTGCTCTCCTCGACAAGCCCGGCTACGAAGCCGAGTCCGCTGCCATCAAGGCAAGATTGTAATACAAGAGTGAATAATACACATATAGACAAAAATAATAGCGGCAGAAATGCCGCTATTATTTTTGTCTGTGGTAGTAACTCTATATTACTGATTTGCAAAGCGGATATCTGCTATGGGTATTTCATCCTGAAAGCAATCTTGAATAGAATGGAGTTCCGTAATTGGTCTAGCTGCATACGATGCATTGTAAGTAGATAATACTTTCGTAAAATATGATATACCCATATACAAAATTAGGAGTGGTATGTATATCCTCTCCGGTGCACTCCTTTTCACCATGAGATTTCGTGTGCAAAAGTACTGCTTTTTGTAGAATCTTGCAAATATCGTTCGGTTTTATGGTTTACACACTCCGACACTGAAATCAATGCAGACTATCTCACCAAGAAAATGGCGAAACTCCGTGTCTTCAAGGATACCGAGGGCAAACGAATCTACCGCTCAATAACTGCCTTATCTGGGTGTGTTTCTCCAAATAGAACCAAATATAAGCCAAATAGTTATATATACATTGGCACTATCATCAATTGGCACAATTAACAATCCATACCCTTGCAAGAATTACCTCACAAGGGGATGGGAGTATGGCTAAGGTTGCGCTGACTTATGATTTGTTTCATTCGGTGTAAATAGCATCGGCATAATACCACTACTATACACGATTTTCCACTATATACAACTAAACCACTTTCGTTAGTGTATGTCGCGGACGAGGCGGACGGCTGCTCCTATGGCGTTATCCGAATAGCCTATCGACATCGTGGACCAACTGAACTGCGCCCAATAGGACGCAGGATAACCTTCTGCAGAAAAAAGCGTTGCCGACCAATAGTTGCAATACCATTGGGTATCCGACGGACGCACTTCCACTCCCCAACGACAACCGGTTACCGGCAAGAAAACTGCCCCTGCTTTCTCAAGCACTTGCCATTCGGTGGCGGTAAAAATATTGTGCGTAAAATTACTGGTAGCAGCACTTGCCTCCTCGTTCACATACGAACCTTTGCTGTAGACCATGCCTTTCTCTATGCTCGGCGTAAGGGTAATCCCCTCGGGCGTAGTCCAACTATCGGGCAGCAAGATAAAACCATGCACGCCATTAACCGTTGCACCCGCAAAGAGTTTCTCCGCATTGGGGCGTGTAAAGAACAGGTATTTCCATTCCGCACGGGTCAGCGTACGCCAAGTGTTTGCCGTATCGGTGCCGATGACATTCGTACCCCAATCGACGAAAGTGGTGGGATAGTACTTATAGTAGTCCGCATCCTCCGTATAACTGATATGTTCGGTCGGGTTGCTGCTTGTTCCCCAGCCAAAGAGGTCTATCCACCCATCGTAGGTATCGGAGACTGCAGCGTTGGCAGTACCTATCGTATCGTAGGCATTCGGTGCAAATCGCCATGTCTTAGTGCTTGCTTGATACTGCAAGTTGCTCGTCGCAAAATGCACATACTGTGTAGCCGAGACAGAGAAACCCTCCACAACCACAACAGGTACAGTGTCCTGCTTCTCTTGGTCGCCATCGTTGTTTGTGTCCTCGGCGGGGTTCTTCGGGCTGCACCCGAACGCCACGAAACTGCATACTGCCAGCCCCATAGCATACAAATAGTTCTTCATAGACTTATGCCTTTGTTTTTTAGTATCTATTCTTCGTATATTCCTTTCGTTTGGAATTGCCTGCAAAGTTACACCTATTCTTCGAAATATGCAAATTAAAATTCCATCGAGTGGATAACGAGAGGATAGCGAGTGGATAACAGACAAAAGAGACTGCTTACACTTTTGTAAACAGTCTCTTTCTTTATGTCGGAAATTGGCGGTTCGAAGTCTTGGTACACTATCCGTCCAACCGACCTCTTACCTCTAACTTCTTAGTCCTTTTTCTCCTCGTTGTATGCTTCCCACGATGTTTGGAGCATACGCTGATACGAACGGTAGCGCCATTGTGCGTTCTCCTTAGCGGCATTGAACAAGTCTGCAGCCTCTGTCGGATACTGTTTCATTACGCTGGCGAAACGAACCTCACCCTTCAGGTAGTCTTCGAACTTATCCCACTGCGGCTCTTTGGAGTCGAGCGTGAAGGGATTCTTGCCCTCTGCCTCCAAAGCAGGATTGTAACGCCACAAGTGCCAGTAACCGCATTCAACGGCTTTTGCCTCCTCGGCTTGGCTCTTACCCATACCTGCTTTCAAGCCGTGGTTGATACACGGAGCGTAAGCGATAACGAGCGAAGGACCGGGATATGCCTCTGCCTCGCGGATAGCCTTCAGGGTTTGTGCTTGGTCAGCACCCATAGCGATCTGTGCGACATATACATAACCATAAGTGGTAGCAATCATACCGAGGTCTTTCTTGCGTACACGCTTACCCATAGCAGCGAACTTGGCGATAGCACCGAGAGGAGTCGATTTCGAAGCCTGTCCACCGGTGTTCGAATAAACCTCTGTATCCAGAACCAAGATATTAACATCCTCGCCCGAAGCAATCACATGGTCCAATCCTCCGTATCCGATATCGTACGAAGCACCGTCACCACCGATAATCCACTGGCTGCGTTTTACAATATGGTCTTTGTATTTCAGAATCTCTTTGCAGGTATCGCAACCGCAAGCCTCCATGGCAACCACCATCGGCTCGTAGAGTTTCTTCGTTACCTCTGCGCTGTTCTTGTTCTCGAGCCACTCCTTGAACATTGCTTTCAGTTCCTCGGTGCAGCAAGCGCACTCCAAGCCCTTGGTGAACAAGTTCTCCAGACGCTCACGCATCTTGCGGTGTGCAATCTCCATACCGAGACCGTACTCGCAGAAGTCCTCGAACAACGAGTTCGACCATGCAGGACCGTGTCCCTTTTCGTTGGTTGTGTACGGAGTAGACGGAACAGAACCCGAGTAGATAGAGGTACAACCCGTAGCGTTAGCCGCAATTTCACGGTCGCCGAAGAGTTGGCTGATGAGTTTCAAGTACGGAGTCTCACCGCAACCCGAGCAAGCGCCCGAGAACTCAAACAACGGTGTAGCGAATTGCGAGTTCTTTACATTCGACTGAATATCAACGAGGTCTTGTTTGCTCTTGACATTATTGACGCAGTACTCCCAGTTAGCAGCCTCTGCCTCTTGTCCCTCCAGCGGAACCATAGCCAGTGCCTTACCTGTCTTGGGGTTACCCGGACATACATCCACGCAGTTGCCGCAGCCGAGGCAGTCCATAACGCCCACTTGCATACGGAAGTGCATACCCTTCAATGCAGAAGGAGCCTTCATCTCGCGGGTCTCGCCATGGATACCCTTCACTTCCTCCTCGTCCATAACGAACGGACGCAAGCAAGCGTGAGGGCAGACATAAGCACACTTGTTACACTCGATACAGTTCTCTGCAGTCCATACAGGCACGAATGCCGATACACCACGCTTCTCGTATTTTGCCGTACCCGATGGCCAAGTACCATCCTCGATACCCTTGAATGCCGATACGGGCAGCAAGTCGCCATCTTGTCCGTTGATAGGACGAACGATATTCGTAACAAACTCCGGCTCGTTGCCATAGTTCGGTTTCTCATCCGCACCGAGGTTCGACCATGCTGGGTCAATGTCGAGCAGATGGTACTCACCACCACGGTCCACAGCAGCGTAGTTCTTGTTTACGACATCCTCACCCTTCTTGCCATACGACTTCACGATGAAGTGCTTCATTTCCTCCACAGCCTTCTCTACAGGGATAACGCCCGTGATACGGAAGAATGCCGATTGAAGAATGGTGTTCGTACGGTTGCCCAAGCCAATCTCTTGTGCAATCTTGGTAGCGTTGATATAGTAAACTTCGATATTGTTGTCTGCGAAGTACTTCTTTACCTTGTTAGGCAGGTTCTTCTTCAGTTCATCGCCCTCCCAAATGGTATTGAGCAGGAATGTACCGTTCTTCTGCAGACCACGGGTAACATCGTACATGTGCAGATATGCCTGAACATGGCAAGCCACAAAGTTCGGCGTGGTTACCAAGTAGGTCGAGTGAATCGGTTCGTCGCCGAAACGCAAGTGCGAGCAAGTGAAACCACCCGATTTCTTGGAGTCGTACGAGAAGTATGCCTGGCAGTATTTGTCGGTGGTATCACCGATAATCTTTACCGAGTTCTTATTTGCACCTACGGTACCGTCAGCACCCAAACCATAGAATTTGGCTTGGAACATACCCTTGCCGCCCATAGCAATTTCCTCGCCAACGGGGAGCGAAGTGAAGGTAACATCATCGTTGATACCCAGCGTGAAGTGGTTCTTCGGTGTCGGCAATGCGAGGTTCTCGTATACAGCCAACATCTGTGCAGGAGTCGTGTCGTTCGAGCCCAAGCCGTAGCGACCGCCTACTACCAAGATATTGTTCAGTCCGAGTTCGTCGAGTGCATCTTTTACATCCAAGTACAGCGGTTCGCCGTTAGCACCCGGCTCTTTGGTACGGTCGAGTACGCAGATACGCTTAGTGGTAGCGGGAATAGCCTCTTTCAAGTACTTCAGGCTGAACGGACGATAGAGGTGTACATTAATCATACCGAGTTTCTTGTTGCCCTTGGCAGCCTCGTAGTCAATCACCTCACGGATGGTCTCGCAAGCCGAACCCATACAGATAATGATGTTCTCTGCATCTGCAGCACCATAGTAGTTGAACGGACGATATTTGCGACCGGTAATCTCCGAGATTTTGTCCATATAGTCGCTCACGATGTCGGCTACCTCGTTGTAGTAGGTGTTGCAGCTCTCACGGTGTGTGAAGAATACATCGGGGTTCTCTGCCATACCACGCATCACGGGGCGCATAGGCGACAGCGCACGCTCACGGAACTCCTGCAGAGCCTGCATATCTACGAGCGGACGGAGGTCTTCCATATCGACTACCTCAATCTTCTGATACTCATGGCTGGTACGGAAACCGTCAAAGAAGTTCAAGAAAGGAACACGGCTCTTGATGGTAGAGAGGTGAGCCACACCGGCGAGGTCCATCACCTCTTGTACGCTGCCTTCAGCCAGCATTGCGAAACCGGTCTGACGGCAAGCCATTACATCCTGGTGGTCGCCGAAGATACAGAGTACATGGCTGGCAAGTGTACGAGCCGACACATGGAATACGGTCGGGATCAACTCACCGGCAATCTTGTACATGTTCGGGATCATCAACAGCAAACCTTGTGACGCAGTAAAGGTCGTCGTCAGCGCACCTGCAGCCAGCGAGCCGTGTACTGCACCGGCAGCACCACCCTCCGATTGCATCTCTTGTACCATAACGGTCTCGCCGAACATGTTTTTGCGTCCGGCAGCAGCCCATTCGTCGACATTCTCTGCCATTGGCGATGACGGCGTGATAGGATAGATAGCGGCTACTTCTGTGAACATATACGCGATATGTGCAGCAGCAGCGTTACCATCACAAGTCATAAACTTTTTTTCTTTCATTTTGTTTTTTAGTTTATTGAATGATGTATGTATTTGTATTTCGTTTTTTACTTATTCGTTAGCGATAACAGTCAGCGACAATAATCCGCAACAATAATCCGCGATAACAGTCAGCAACAATAATCAGCAATAGCAATCATAAGTCATTGTACGCCCCTACTCTGCGAGTCCCTCCTTTGGAGGGGATGGGGAGGTCAATACAAGAACCCGAGCAGCCACAACGGAATAAAGTTCCCCCGCCCGGTTTCTATTGTACCGATAGCGCAGGGGCGTATGCTTTCGCGCGTAGGTGTCTCGCTCTTCACATCGAAATAGTACTTCCCGTCTACCACAAACATCGCATTCCGTTCCGTGGCATTCACCTTATGCCCCCCGTGCAGAGCGCAGTAGAAGAAAGTCTCGAATATATCTTGCGGCAGCAGGTCACGCGTGTGCGCCATATATAGCAGGTTCGTGTTCTGCATATATACTTTGGCAGGCTTCATCGGGAATGTCTTATCTTCCGTATAGAGCAAGTTCAGCAGTCGGGCATCTTTCAGATACTTAATATAGTTCATCGTTGTGGCACGCGACAGCCCTATCTCGTCCGATATACTGCTGATATTGAGCGCACAAGGGGTGGTCTGCAGCATGATATAGAGCAGACGCCGCAGTTTGGGCAGGCACGCCACATCAATCTGTTTTATCATCAGCACATCTATCTCAAGCATCATATTCATGGTCTTGAGCAGGTCGTCCTCAAAGTTCTTACGCTCCAGATACGACGGATAGTAGCCGTGCTTCAGATAGTCCTTAAAGTAGTCCAGCGGATGCACATGTTCGCATATCTCTCGTGCTATCGAGGCGTGCGAGTGCAGTATCTCTTCCAGCGTGTAGGTGCGCAGGCGAAGCCCCGTCTGCAGATTCAGGTACTCTCGGAAAGAGAAACCTCGCAGGTTATACATCTTGACGATCGAAGAAATATCCTTATTATCTTCAATCAGACGCATCACAGGCGAGGCGCAGAATACAATGTGCAAGTCTTTGTACTTATCGTAGCATTTCTTCAGTTCTTTCGACCATGTAGGGTACTTGAACATCTGATCCACGAGCAGTGTATGTCCGCCCGCTTTCACAAACACTCCGGCAAACTCCACCAACGAATGTTCGGTAAAGTAGAAGTTATTGAGGTTCACATACAGACACGGCCGATTGACTCCTTTCTTGAATCCATCCGCTACGCCGGTCATCTCTTGGTCGGCTCGTTCTATCTCTTTGGCACGCGCCAATAGGAAGTCGGTTTTCCCCACTCCACGACCGCCTTTGATGGCAATCAGTCGCTCATTCCAATCTATCTCATCCATCAGCAAGCGCCGGATGGGCATTTCGGAATGCGCCACCAAATAATCGTGTATTCGAAAAAATGCTTCTAATTCTACCATACCTTGTGTCTTTCTTGCTTAGGTTATTGTGGTTCGTTCTCCGTTTGCTTGCGCTATGCACACCGCTTACCCGCTATGTGCAATGGCACATAACACGGAAATTCTTCATAATCAGCCTTTTTTGCAGGAAGAGGGCATTCGTCCCCTCAATTTGGCTGCAAAGTTACGACAAATATCCTGTATTTGCAATATACACTTTGCATTTTTGTCATTTTTTCTACCATTCCCGACAAAACACGCCCCTCTGACAGGAGGTGCTTATGCTGTTTGAATGTTCCACCTACTTACCAAGCGAACAGGGGGTGTTGGAGCATTTCGCGGTTAACTTCTTCGCGAACACGCGCGATAACCGCCTCGTTCTCAGGTGCTTGCAGTACCTCGTCGATAAGGTCTACTATCCACGGCATCTTGTCTTCCCGCAGTCCGCGCGTGGTGATGGCGGGTGTACCGAAGCGCAATCCGCTGGTCTGGAATGCCGAACGGGTATCGAACGGCACCATATTCTTGTTGGTCGTAATGTCGGCCGCCACGAGGGCTTTCTCTGCCACTTTGCCCGTCAAATCGGGGTATTTGGTACGCAGGTCGACCAGCATGGAGTGGTTGTCCGTACCGCCCGAGATAATTTTATAGCCCTTGTCAATAAACGCCTGCGCCATAACGGTGGCGTTCTTCTTCACCTGTTGTTGATAGACTTTGAACTCCGGCGTCAGTGCCTCGCCGAAAGCCACTGCCTTGGCGGCGATGACATGCTCGAGAGGACCTCCCTGTGTGCCTGGGAAGACGGCAGAGTCTATTAGGGCGGACATCATCTTCACCTCGCCTTTGGGCGTCGTTTTTCCCCACGGATTGGGGAAATCCTTACCTATCAGGATAATACCGCCACGAGGACCACGCAGCGTTTTGTGCGTCGTCGAGGTAACAATATGGGCGTATTGAACGGGATTTTGGAGCAGTCCGGCGGCTATCAGACCTGCGGGGTGCGCCATATCCACCATGAAGATGGCACCTATCTCGTCTGCCACTTTGCGAATACGGGCGTAGTCCCACTCACGGCTGTAGGCACTGGCACCGGCGATAATCAATTTCGGGCGTTCCGAACGGGCTTTTTGTTCCAGTTCGTCATAATCCACACGCCCTGTTTCCTCTTTCAGACTATAGTCGATGGCGTGGAACATCAGCCCCGAGAAATTGACTGCGCTGCCGTGGGAGAGGTGGCCTCCATGGGAGAGGTTCAGCCCCATGAAAGTGTCGCCTGCCTTTAGGCACGCCAAGAAAACTGCCATATTTGCCTGCGCCCCCGAGTGGGGTTGCACATTGACATACTCAGCCCCATAGAGGCGTTTCAGACGGTCGCGAGCGATGTTCTCCGACTCGTCCACCACCTCACAGCCGCCGTAGTAACGATGACCGGGATAGCCCTCGGCGTACTTGTTGGTCAGTACGCTGCCCATGGCTTCAAGCACTTGGTCGCTCACGAAATTCTCACTGGCAATCAGTTCGATACCTTTGGTCTGACGTTCCCGCTCACGGCGGATAATGTCAAAAATCTCAGTGTCCCTCATTTTATGGTAATTTATAAATTTGTAAATTGTGCAGCGTGGGCATTATGCTTGCTCTGTTGCTCGGCGGGAGCACCCGCCGCCGGTGCATTGTTTTATCACCAAGCCTGCTAACATAAAACCGAATATGGCCGTAATATGTGCAATGGTGCCGTTAATCTGCGCCTTGCTCGTACACCACTCGTGGTTAATCAGATCCGTACGCCCCAGTTCGCTCTTGCCCCCGTTGGTTTCTGCCTCTTGGGCGGCTCGGAGTTGCACTTCCGTCACCTTCGGACACATACAGTGTTCCGTGCCGCAAGAGTGATTAATGCCTTTATTCTCAAGCAGTTCGTCGCTGTAGACGCAGAGAAACTTACGCGCGGGAAACTGCTTATTGCGCTTAAAACGCTGCCGCAATGCACGCGCCAAAGGGTCGCCCTGTACTTTCCAGAACTCCGCTACCTGTATGCGGGTCGGATCCATTTTGAGCGCAGCCCCCATAGACGACACGAAAGTCGCTTTTTTGATACGGGTTGCGGTCAGAATCAAGTCGGCTTTGTCCTTGAGCGAGTCGATGGCATCGACGATGAAATCATACTGCTCGAGGTGATAATCATCCTTATTCTCAGCCGAATAGATGCCTTGTATCGCCACGATGTCGGCATTGGGGTTTATCTCTAACAACCGTTCACGCAGCACATCCACTTTCACGCGCCCCACGGTCTTTGTGGTAGCCATCAGTTGGCGGTTGATGTTCGTGATACACACGCGGTCGGAATCGACTATGGTGATATGCATGATACCCGATCGCACCAGCGATTCGGCGCACCAGGAGCCTACGCCCCCGACGCCAAAGATAATCACTTTCTGTTCCGCCAGTTTGGTCATAGCGTCTGCGCCCAGCAGCAGTTCGCTACGCCTCAGTATGGCTTTTTCGATATGCGGCATAAAAGGAAATGCGGTATTTTATATAAGAAAACAATGCGCTCTGTAAGCGGTATGTTGTGAGCAAAAGAAAGTTCCATATAGGCAGTATTCTGTATGCAAAAACACTCTATACTGATAGGAGTGCGAATACAAAATGCTCCATAATAAATAGGAGTGGGGCTACAGGACAGCCCCTACTCTTTTTCCTTTGCAAAGGTACGCTATTTTTTTTTCTCCCGCAAGTCCTGCCACTATTTTTTTCGCCCCAATATCAAAATCCCCCATTGAGCATGGAGTATTGTGCATGGAGCATTGTAAATTATGCAGTGGTTTATTGTCTCTACTGTCCCGCCGGTTGTATATTGCTTCACGCTGTCTTCATCGGGTTGTTATCGGGTGATTAACGGGTGATTAACGGGTGATTATCGTGTGATTAATGCGTACTTAACAGGTTTATAACGGGTTCGTAAGCACTTCGGATGATAAGACACACGAAGGACACACGAAGACATACCGAAACTTCGCCCTCTCCCGCCCCCACCGACAAGCCCACCCCCATAGCCCCCAACCGCCCACCGGCAGACAGAAAATCAGCAAGATACAAACATCCCGCCTGTATCAACTTCATCCCGATATAGGATGACACTTGTGCATATCGCGAAAAAGCCGTACCTTTGCAGAGAAATAAAGAATAAACAATGAGCAAGCGGGTATTAATGGCAATGTCCGGCGGGATAGACTCTACGGTGTCGGCTATGCTGCTATTGGAGCAGGGGTACGAACTTGTGGGTGTTACTTTCCGCACCTTCGATTCTATCAAGGAGTCGTGCCTTGTGCGGGAGAAAGGCTGTTGCTCCGTCGAGAGCATTATGGAGGCGAAGCACATGGCACAAACGCTTGGTTTTGAGCATCATATCGTCGATTTCCGTCAGACCTTTCGCGAGCATGTCATCGCCAATTTTGTGGACGAATATACGCATGGGCGCACGCCTAACCCCTGCGTGTTGTGTAACTCGCATATCAAATGGGGCGAACTGCTTACCGCCGCTCGCGAGTTCGGCTGCGACTGTATCGCCACGGGGCATTACGCCCAAATCGCCCAACGCAGCGGGCATTGGTACCTCCGAAACGCGGTCGATACCCACAAAGACCAAACCTATTTCCTTTGGATGCTTACCGAGGAGAACCTGCGCCACACCCTCTTCCCTTTGGGCGGACTGACCAAGCCCGAGGTGCGAGAGATTGCCCGCAACCATGGGTTCGAGAAACTGAGCCAAAAGACTGAAAGTCAAGAGATTTGCTTTGTGCCTGATAACGACTACCGTACTTTCCTTACCGAGCAAGGGGTGCATATCGAGCCGGGGGATTATATCTCGGCAGACGGTCATGTGTTGGGTCGGCACAGCGGCTTTTGCAACTACACGATCGGGCAGCGTAAGGGGCTTGGGATAGCCCTCGGCGAGCCCCGTTATGTGACGCGTATTGACGCCGACCGCAACGAGGTCACGCTTGGTGCCCACGACGACCTGTACCGGACCGAGGTGTATGCGCATCATGTCCGCCTGCGCGACACGGAGTGGCTGACTGCCTCGCCGCAAGTGCAGGCGCGTATCCGCTACAAGTCGCCTGCCGTTGACGCCACGCTCACTATCCTTCCCGAGCAGGACAACGAGGGGTACGGCAGTATCTTGCTTCGCTTTTCCCAACCCGTCTGGGGTGTAACTCCCGGTCAGTCGCTTGTATTATATAAGGAGAACCTTGTCGTCGGAGGCGGAATCATACAATGCTAAACGCACAACCGGCGTGTTGCCCCGTCGTGTCGCCCCGTCGTGTCGCCGGAGACAATAATGCGTGACACATTTATGAAAAAACGATGAAAAAGAGCAACAAAGTTTGTGTAGGTCAGAAAAAAGGCGTACCTTTGCACTCAAAATCGGAACTCCACGAGGCGACAACCTATTTTGGCGGAACACTATCCGAAGAACCCCCCACCATTTTCGCCGAGAGCCGAAATCAAAACTTCCTATGAAGCGCAACTTCTCTCTTATTCTCCTTACTTTCTTAGTAGCCTGCCCCGTTCAGCACCTGCTGGCTTGGGGACAAGAAGGGCATCGTATCATCGCCCAAGTAGCCTACGACAACATGAACCGTCGTGCACGCAAGCAAGTAGACAAGGTATTGGGCAAACACGGAATGGTGTATGCTGCCAATTGGCCCGACGAGATAAAGAGCGATACCATCTACCCCGATAGTTTCGATTGGCATTTTCAGGATCTTAATGCGGGTTTGAGCGACTCGGCTTTGGTAAGCACGCTGACCAACTACCCTACCGTAGGCGGCAATCTGTTCCGTGCCATGGACAGTCTGACCAATGTACTGCGCCACGACAAGACCAACCGCGATGCCTTGGCATTCATCATCCACTTTATGGGCGACCGTTTCTGCCCTATGCACACCGGGCATATCGATGACCTCGGAGGCAACCGTGTACGGGTGAAATGGTTTGGGCGCAACACCAATCTGCACGCCATTTGGGACTCGCAACTGATCGACGCACGCGGCTATTCGTACAGCGAATATGCCCGCTATGTACAAGACAAGTACGGCTACCAGAAGAAGGGTATTCAGAATATGTCCGCAGCCGATATTCTCATCCATAACTACCACCTGACGGAAACTATCTATGCGTACCAAACGACTTGGGACGGCAATGCATACCACTATGTGTACCGTTTTGCTGACGACATGGAATGGCAACTCTACGCTTCGGGTATCAAATTGGCTCAACTCCTGAACGAATTGTATAAGTAATATACCAAAGTAGCGACTTCCCGCAAGGGGTCGCTACTTTTGGTTTTTGTTCTCCTGTAATGACGATTTATGGTCTATTCACCACAGAGCAGTGAAGAAAATCCTTGTTCCATATAGAATTAGGTTCTCCGTTAATGCCCATTAAATTGCCATTAAAAATCGCAGTGTGTTTTCTCCACTAATGCTCATTCATTGACCATTAATTCATAATTCGTAATTCGTAATTCATAATTTAGCACAGCAGTCTATCATTTCAAACAACAAATAATCAACAACAAATGAAAAAACTGTTATCCCTTTTCCTCTGCTTTGGGGCAAGCGCAGTGCTTATGGCACAGACGCAAAAGGTAACCGGTAGCGTACAGGATGCACAGACAGGCGAAGTCTTGATCGGTGTGTCGGTCGTTGAGTCAGGAACCACCAATGGTGTCGTCACGGACATCGACGGAAACTTCCGCCTCGAAGTGAAAGCAGGGGCTACCCTGCATCTGTCGTATGTCGGATACAACGACATCGATGTTGCCACCAAGAAGAGCGCTAACTTAGGGCTGCTCAAGATGGACCCTGCTACGGTAACCTTGGAAGATGTTACCATCACCGGTCAGATTGCTCAACAACAAAAGACGCCTGTGGCAGTCAGCCAAGTAACCGCTATCGACATCGAAGAGCGCTTGGGCGGCGGTGAATTCCCCGAAGTACTGAAAAGCACACCGGGTGTACACGCCAATGGCCAAGGTGGTGGTTGGGGCGATGCAGAGATTTGGATGCGTGGTTTCGACAACACCAATGTGGCTACGATGATTAACGGTGTGCCGATGAACGACATGGAAGGCGGTTCGGTCTATTGGTCGAACTGGCAAGGTCTTGCCGATGTTACCTCCGTCATGCAGACCCAGCGTGGTATGGGCGCCAGCAAACTGTCTTCGCCTTCGGTCGGTGGTACGATCAATATCGTTACCAAAGGTATTGATGCCAAGAAGGGCGGAACGATCAGTTACGCGATGGGTAACGACGGCTACAATAAGGTAGGCTTCTCGGTATCCACGGGTCTGATGAAGAACGGCTGGGCTATCACCGTGATGGGAACCAAGACTTGGGGCGACGGCTACATCCAAGGAACCAATTTCTCGGGATACAGTTATTTCGCCAATATCTCGAAGCGTATCAACGAGAACCACCAGTTGAGCCTCACGGGCTTTGGTGCACCGCAAGGACACTATCAGCGTCCTTCGGGTTCGAGTGGTGCGCTGACCCTCGCCGAGTGGAACAAGGTAAAGCGCTATATGCACGACGGCATGGACTATCGCCGTTACAACCCGAACTATGGTTATGACAACTACGGCAACCAGAAATCGGCTGCCTACAACCAATACCACAAGCCGCAAATCTCGCTGAACCACATCTGGCAAATAGACAACACCTCGTCGCTCTCCACTACGGCGTATGTATCTATCGGTCGTGGTTTCGGCTACACCGCAGAACCGGGTACGATGTCGCAGTATAGTTACACCGACCTGACCAAGGGCGCAGTGAATGGTATTCTCTCTACTACTTTCCGCCGCGAGGACGGTACTTTCGACTACGGAGCCGTACAGACACTGAACGCAGCCAGCGAGTATGGTTCGGAATTGGTTATTGCCGAGAACCGCAACAACCACAACTGGTATGGTTTGGTTTCCACTTACAACAAGAAGTTCCTCGACTGCCTCGACCTGACTGCCGGTGTTGACCTGCGCTACTACGAGGGTATTCACACGGCGGTTATCTCCGACCTGTTGGACGGTGCTTATTTTATGGACAAGACTCGTTCGTCGTCGGTGTTGGCTACCAACAACAAGAACCGCAACGACGAGAACTGGGTGTATGAGAAACTCGGTGTGGGCGACATTGTCTATCGTGACTACACGGGTCATGTAATGCAAGAGGGTGCTTTTGCCTCGTTGGAGTACAGCCGTAACAACCTCTCTGCATTTGTCAACGGGTCGTTCTCCTACAACCACTATTGGCGTGTAGACCGCTTCTACTACGATGAGGAGCACCAACGCTCGAAGACCATCGGTTTTGCCGGTGGAACCATCAAGGGCGGTGTTAACTATAAGTTCTTGAAATACAACAACATCTTTGTGAATGCCGGTTTCATCAGCCGTGCGCCGAAGTTCAGTGCTGCGTATGCTTCCTACAACACTTCGCACGCTATCAACCGTGATGCCAAGAACGAGAAGATTGCTTCGGTTGAGGTAGGCTACGGTTTCCACAACCAATATGTTGCCCTCAATGTGAACGGCTATTTCACCGAGTGGATGGACAAGAGTATGACCAAGAGCGGCAACCTAAGCGACCCCGACCAGACGACATTCTATATGAATATGACCGGTGTCAATGCACGCCACATGGGTATCGAGGCAGAAATCAAGGCTCGCCCGACCAAATGGTTGGAACTGAACGCCATGCTCTCGCTCGGTAACTGGAAGTGGGATAGCGACAGCGTCAAGGGCTACGCCTACGACGAGCAGGGCAACGCCTTGGCAGAGGACGGTTCTATCACCGAGCCGTACGCAGAGAACCACGCGAACGCTATTATCAATATGAAAGGCATCCATGTGGGCGGTCAGGCACAGACGACGGCTAACTTGGGCGTTACCTTCAAGCCGTTCAAGGGTTTCCGTATCGGTGGCGAATATACACTCTACGCACGCAACTACTCGTACTACTCTTTCTCCGGCTCAAACCTGACGCTGGGCAAGACCATGAATATCGTAGAGCCGTACAAGTGCCCTGTAGGCGGCGCACTCGACCTGCGTGCAAGTTATAGTTTCGAGATTGGTGCCGTACGCGCTACCCTCTCGGGCAATGTGACCAATGTGCTGAACCAATACTATATTGAGAAAGCATGGAGCGCCAACACCGCTACGGCAGGCACTTCGGAGAACACCATCGACAACATCTACTTCTTCTACAACAAGGGTCGTCAGTGGAATATCCGTCTGAAACTCAATTTCTAACCCACATATCCAAACGAATAAAGGGGACTTCTATAAATTGCTTTGTAGTGATTTTTGAAATTTTGGGTAGCAGATACTTGGTTGGAGCGAAGGAGCAATGCGGGCATTGTGACTGAGTGAGAATCATGTAGATGCAGCCAAAAAACAAAAAGCGCACAAAAGTATTTATGGTCTCTGATTTGTTAAACTTATTACTAAACGGGGAATTTATAGAAGACCCCTTAACAATATGAATATGAAAAATTTGAAATATATTCTCGGTGTATCGCTTGCGGCTGTGGTATGCACATCGTGCGAGAACTTCTTCGACGAGAAACAGATACACAACGACTATAAGATAACCGACACGCGTACAATAGACTATACGCTGACCAAAACGGACTATAAGACCATTGTCACATTAGACGCCAATATCGAGAAAGCATTGGCTGCCTGCACACCGGAGGACTCGACGCCCTACAATGCCTTTGTACGCATTGATGTGGAGCAGGCATTCAACGAGAATGCAGCGGCTGCCGACTATGTACCGGCATTTATCCAGAGCAAGTATCCGCAACTCTCGAGCGGTTCGTTGATGAACATTACCTACAACATCTACGAGGGTCAGCCCGCCTATATCTCCGAACTGAGCAAGACGGAGAAGTATACGCTTACCACCGAGGACTACGCTGCTATCTGGGAGAAAGAGGGCATTGAGTATCTTACCCCCGCCACGGTAGGCAAATTGGCAAGCGTACTGCCCGCAGACAAAGACTCGGGTGCTATCCTTGCCGTAGTCTATGACTACAAGAACTACGAGCCGTCCACCGGCGGCAGCGATGACAAGGAAGAGGAAAAAGACTTCTATTGGGGTACGCCCGCACAGCGCGGCTACTATTCGCCGTCGGAAGTGGTTGCAGCCTACGCAGACGGCACCTTGACTGCCAACGACTCTATCAATGTGGGCGGTATTATCTCGGAGTGGTATAGTACTTCTCTTCCTGCACAGTACAAGAACCTGTCGTATTATATCAGCGATGGTACCACCCAATTCGAGATGTACAATTCCTTCTCCGTCAACCGCGACTCGATTGTGGCATTCGATTATGTAAGCAAGACCGAAGGTACGGCAACCGACAAATCCGGACGCACCTTTACTATCGGTGATACCATTATCGGCACCGGTCTGTTTACCTACTATGCAAAATACGATGTCTATGAGTTCCAGAAAGGCTGCTACATTACCGAACTTCGCCCGGCGAAGAAAACCACTGCTGCTCCCCGTAAGGCACAAGCGCAGGCAGACGGCAAGGTGAGTGTACTCTATCAGTACAACAACACCGCTTGGAGTGCTTACAAGCAATCGTCCGTTACGCTGAGCGTGCTGCCCGAAGAGGTATATACCGCAGTGGGTGCCAAGTATATCAACAATACCGAGGTAATCGAGACCTATCTCAAGTCCACCTATCCGTATGCACAGGCAGACGCCAAATACGCGGTGGTATACAACGCCAAAGACGGCTATGCGGCTGTTGAGTATACCTACAACGGGGTAGAGTTTGTGAAGAATTTGGGTATTACGACCGAGACCACCACATTCTCGTTGAGCGATGTATGGGGTTCTACTATCTACTACAAACAGGCTATCATTGGCGAGGGACAAGGCAAACTCACTATCCAGAATGTGGAACTCGACGGTATGACTTATGTGTGGTTGTATGCATCTTCGTACGGTATGAAAGCATCGGGTTATGCTTCGAGTGCCTCGCACGCAGTAGAGTCGTGGCTCGTAACGCCTGCTATCTCGGTGAAGAAAGCCACTCGACCTGCGTTGAACTTCGACCAAGCCATCAACTATGGTCCTACCGACCTCACGGAGCGTAAGGAACAATGTGCAGTGCTTGTCTCGACCGACTACGCCGGCGATGTGACGACTTGTACATGGGAGACGGTTGCTTACAACGAGGGCGAAGACTACTACCCCGAGAGCAATAGTTGGAGTTTCGTCAATACGGGCGATATGGACTTGAGCAAGTACGCAGGACAAGAGATTGTGCTTGCTTTCCGCTACAAGACCGCAACGGGTGCTACCTGCTCTACTTGGGAGGTAAAGAACCTGCTCGTCCACGAAGCAGAAACGGCAGAATAAGCCGACAGAACCGGTATATTTTATCGACTCATCGGAAGCAGCATTTATCGCTTTTCCAAGCAGTCGAATACCGAATAAAAAAGAGGTTGTCCGCCAAGGGCAGCCTCTTTTTGTTCTGTTTATTTCTCCCCACCGTTGCAAAAGAACCCCACCGTAAAGACGGTATTCTCTCCCCCCCATTTTAAGAAAACGGCATATATTTTTAGAAAATCGGGCTACGGGGTTGCATATCCCAATTAATAGTTGTATCTTTGCAGACCTTTTCGGGATATATTCCCGTGCCTACCACAGAAAACACACCTTATTTATTAGTAAGCCGGACTTACAACCATTTTCTACTATTCAATCTTTATTCTATGGACAAAAAGTACCTACGAACAAAACTGAATTCTTTCTTACAGGGGGGAATTCGGCTCTGCTTGCTGACCTCTGTGGCATTCACGGTAACGGCTTGTTATGCCCCGGCGAACCCGGAGTTAGACCCTCCGCAAGATTGGGGGAATGACTCTACGACCACGCAAACAGGCGTAACCCAACGCCTTACACCTCGCTCTGCGGAGGAGCAGATAGCCGAAATGCAATCACTCCCAACCAATACCCATATCGACACTCCTGACGGAGTGCAACCCTAGCCATCCATTGCGAATACCCTGCCACACAGCAGACACCTTTCGCAATACGAATACGACAAAATAATCAAAACATACATACAAATGGAAAACAAGAAACGAGTTTATACTTTCGGTAACGGTAAGGCCGAAGGTAACGCACAGATGCGCGAGCAACTGGGCGGCAAAGGTGCGAACTGCGCCGAGATGAACTTGGTGGGCGTACCTGTTCCGCCGGGCTTCACCATTACGACCGATGTCTGCAACGAGTACTACCAAGTAGGGCAAGAGAAGATCATGGAACTACTCAACGACGAAGTGGTAGCAGCCGTAAAGCATATCGAGACCCTGATGAACTGCAAGTTCGGCGACCCGACGAACCCACTGCTTGTCAGTGTGCGTTCGGGAGCGCGTGCTTCTATGCCGGGTATGATGGATACTATCCTCAACCTTGGTCTGAACGATACCGTAGCCGAAGGCATGGTCAAGAAGACCAACAACCCGCATTTTGTATACGACAGTTACCGCCGTTTCGTACAGATGTACGGCGATGTCGTGCTGGGTATGAAGCCCGTCAACAAAGAGGACATCGACCCCTTTGAGGCAATCATCGAGGAGGTGAAGTCGCAGCGTGGTATCAAACTCGACAAAGACCTCAATGTCGACGAACTCAAGCAACTCGTAGCCCGCTTCAAGGCTGCTATCAAGGAGCAAACCGGCAAGGACTTCCCCAACGACCCGATTGAGCAACTCTGGGGTGCTATCTGTGCCGTCTTCCGCAGTTGGATGAACGAGCGTGCTATTCTCTACCGTAAGATGGAAGGCATACCCGATGAGTGGGGTACGGCAGTGAGCGTCATGGCAATGGTGTTCGGCAATATGGGCGACACCTCTGCTACGGGCGTATGCTTCAGCCGTGATGCCGCTACGGGCGAGAACCTATTCAACGGTGAGTACCTGGTCAATGCCCAGGGCGAGGATGTCGTAGCCGGAATCCGCACCCCGCAGCAGATTACGCTCGAGGGCAGTCGCCGTTGGGCGAAACTGCAAGGCATCAGCGAGGAAGAGCGTGCTAGCAAATATCCCAGTATGGAAGAGGCTATGCCTGCGCTCTATCAAGAACTGAATACCATTCAGCAGAAATTGGAAGACCACTATCGTGATATGCAGGATATGGAGTTCACCGTACAAGAGGGCAAACTCTGGTTCTTGCAGACCCGTAATGGTAAGCGTACGGGTACGGCCATGGTGAAGATTGCCATGGATTTGGTGCGCGAAGGCGTTATCTCGGAGAAAGAGGCTATTCTTCGCTGCGAGCCGAACAAACTCGACGAACTTCTCCACCCCGTATTTGATAAAGAAGCACTCAAACAAGCACAAGTGATTACGCAGGGTCTGCCTGCCAGCCCGGGTGCGGCTTGCGGACAGATTGTCTTCCATGCCGACGATGCACAAGAGTGGCACAAGGACGGACACAAAGTGGTGATGGTGCGTATCGAGACCAGCCCCGAAGACCTTGCGGGTATGTCTGCCGCAGAAGGTATTCTTACCGCCCGTGGCGGTATGACCAGCCACGCAGCCGTTGTGGCTCGTGGTATGGGTAAGTGCTGCGTATCGGGTGCAGGTGCTATTATTGTAGACTATAAGGCAAAGACCGTCAAGATAGAGGGCATTACCTATAAGGAGGGCGACTATATCTCGCTCAATGGTTCTACGGGACAAGTCTATGCCGGCAAGATACCGACCCGTGCAGCAGAACTGAGCGGCGACTTCAAGGCACTGATGGACCTCTGCGACAAGTACACCCACTTGCAAGTGCGTACCAATGCAGACACCCCGCACGATGCACAAGTAGCGCGTGCGTTTGGCGCAAAAGGTATCGGTTTGACCCGTACGGAACACATGTTCTTCGACGACAAGAAGATTATCGCCATGCGTGAGATGATTCTCGCCAAGGACGCAGCCGGTCGTGAGAAAGCATTGGCTAAACTGTTGCCTTACCAGAAAGCAGACTTCAAGGGTATTCTCGAAGCCATGGACGGTTGTCCGGTGAATATCCGTCTGCTCGACCCACCGTTGCATGAGTTCGTTCCCCACGACTTGAAGGGACAAGAGGTAATGGCTGCCGAGATGGGTATTTCGGTCGAGGAGATACAGGAGCGTGTCAACTCGTTGGCAGAGAACAACCCGATGCTCGGACACCGTGGTTGCCGTTTGGGTATTACATTCCCGGAGATTACCGCCATGCAGACCCGTGCTATCCTGTCCGCAGCCTGCGAACTGAAGAAAGAGGGCAAGAACCCGATGCCGGAGATTATGGTGCCGCTGATTGGTATTCTCTACGAGTTGAAGCAACAGAAAGAGATTATCCAGAAGACCGCCAAAGAGGTGTTCGAAGAGTATGGTATTGAGGTAGAGTTTGAGGTAGGTACGATGATAGAGATTCCTCGTGCCGCCCTGACGGCAGACCGTATTGCCACCGAGGCACAGTACTTCTCCTTCGGTACGAACGACTTGACGCAGATGACATTCGGCTACAGCCGCGATGATATTGCCTCGTTCTTGCCCGTATACCTTGAGAAGAAGATTCTGAAGGTAGACCCCTTCCAGGTGCTTGACCAGAACGGCGTAGGACAACTCATCAAGATGGCAGTCGAGAAAGGTCGTGCTGTCCGTCCGGGATTGCGTACGGGTATCTGCGGTGAGCATGGTGGAGAGCCGAGTTCGGTGAAGTTCTGCGCCCGTGTGGGTATGAACTACACTTCCTGCTCGCCGTTCCGTGTGCCTATCGCACGCCTTGCTGCCGCTCAAGCCGCAGTAGAGGACGACATGAAGTAACAAGTCCCTACTCTTTGGGTATTGGGTATTGCGTATTGCATTTTGTGCCTAATAGAAATATTATTGTACAAAACACAAGAGAAAACCTATCCCATAGAGAAAAGGAAATACAAATATCAGAAAAGCAGAGGTTGCCACACGGCAGCCTCTGCTTTTTTTGTACCGCTACATTTGCGCATACAAGCAGACCGTTTCGACCTATTTTGTGCTTTTCCCTTGCAGGTATGGCAAAAATGCAGTACTTTTGCAGTGCGAATGGAACACCATCCGCAAAAGACATAACATAATGCGTTTAACGAACGCTGGTTCTGACGAGTAGAAACTTCGCAACTTTCAACTTTTTCCTCAGAGCAAGCAACGAAGAACGCCTTCGTTTTGTATGTGTATGCATACACCCGTGCCGTGTACCTACTGCAGGTATATGGGCATTTGGGTGTATGGTATGGCTATACAGGCGTGGGTTTCGCGTTGCCGCTTCTCAGGAAAACAGGTAATGCGAAGACCTCTACTCGTGGAAACGGCGGCAGTCGATTTCCACGCTTTTTGTATATACGCCTTTGGGAAAGCCGAATAACAAAGCAAGCCCCATAGCAGAGTGGAATTTCGATGTGCAGCAAGAACGCAACATCGCTAGAACATATTCCACTTATATGAAACCAAACGCTTCTTTCGGGCGTATCGTTACCGCCTGCCGACAATCCAAGTACGCCACTTTCTACCTTTTCTGCCTGTTTGCGTTCAGTATGTTTATGCAATGTATGCTCTTCCAATGGGCAGCCTTCCACTCGATTATGGTATCTTCGCTATGGAAAAACCCGCATGCCTTTTGGTCTTTCTATTTACCTAAGATAGGTATATCCCTCTTTCTTGCGGCATTCGTTTTCCTTTCGCGCCGCAAAGGATGGACTATCGTAGTCTCTCTTTTAACCAGTGTATGGATTATAGCCGAACTCATTTACTACCGTTCCACCCGCATCTTCATCAGTGCGCACTCCTTTATGTTGCTTGGCAATATGGACGGCTTTTGGAATTGCCTGCCTATGTACATGGACGCTTTTATGTGGTGGCTGCTTGTCCCAACGCTTCTTACTATCATCGCTTTTTATCTTTTCGGTACAAAAGAGCGCAGTCTACTTGGTTTTGCTACTGCGCTTGTAGTCAGTATCGTAGCAGACATTACCGCCTGCAATCTCTATCAAACCCGACATCATTTTTATTTTTGCAGTCTGCAAGAATACTTTAGTGACGACAACTTCCGAGGGAACATAAATGAGCAACTACCACAAAATCTTTCTGTCCTACACGCCTTTGCGTACGATATGAAACATTTAGTGGCAATGCCTTTCGCACAAAAGCCCCAATTAACCACAGAAGAACAAGCCGATATCGCCCTTTTCACTCATCCGAAAGGCACTGCCATACAACCTAAAACGCCTCTTGTCTTAATACTCGTAGAGAGTATGGAAACATGGGCGATTCGCCCTGATATTACGCCCAATCTCTGCCGATTTATAGACCAACACCAGTCTATTCTCCACGCTACACGAGTGAAAAGCCAAACCAAAGGCGGGCAATCGGGCGACGGGCAGATGATATTCAATACAGGTCTGCTCCCCGTAGCAGAAGGTGCCGCCTGCAATCGTTTTGCCAACCATGTCTTCCCATCTTTGAGTGAATCCTACGCGCATACGGCGATGATACAGCCGGGAACGCTCTCCATTTGGTATCAGTACGATATGAACCGTGCTTACCATATCGATACCGCCTATCTCAATCCCGCTTCCTTAGATGCCCGCACTTTCACGCTATTGGACAGCATTGCCACACACTACGACTATATACTGGCCATTACGATGGCGACGCACTCGCCCTTTGAGGCATGTTCTACCTTCTACCCCGTGCCTACCCTCCCCGAGGACATGCCGAAAGCCATGGCAAACTACCTGCATAGCCTGCACTACACCGACTCATGCTGGGGAGCGTTCTTGCAGCGAATAGATACCGACTCGGCACTCCATAACACCACCGTCGGCATTATGGGCGACCATATTATCCTCACCCCCGCACAACGGCAGGAGTTCCAGACCTACTGCGACACGGCGGGTCTATACTTTGCGCCCCGAGAGGCATACACTGCCCTCGTGGTCTATTCGCCTACGATACAAGAGAAAACGGTCATCGACACGCTGACCTATCAAATGGATGCCTACCCCACATTGCTGCACCGTATAGGCGGCGAGGCGTACTACTGGCAGGGCTTTGGTGCTGACCTACTGGACACCGCTGCCTGCGCTCATCGTCCCCTACCCGAACCCCGCGCCTACCAACTATCCGACAAAGTCATCCAAGCCGATTATTTCCGCTAACAAATTAAAATCCCCAAATTTATTTCGTCGTTTTACTGCGTAATCCCCAAATCTTGCAGCGTATAGGTCAAATTTGAGAAGATACGAAAACTTTAGGTCTATAGACAAAAACCCATTACGCACCTCCCGTCCCATGCGCATAAATAGGGAGAATAGGCTCAAATTATAGTAAAACAAACCTTATAAGACCCTTATAAAACCCTTATAAAACCCTATAGTGCTAGGGTAGTGCTAGGGCGATACGTCCGAGATGAGAGGCTAATCGACAAAAGGTAAAAAAAAGCACATACGCCTGCCAAAACCACATTATTTCGGCGTAAATTTGGCACAGTTTTTGCAGTCCATGGGCGGGTCGAAAAAAATGAGGTTTTATCATAGAGAGCAACCAATGTATCAGATAGGTTACGCTGTATGGAACAATCGCATAAAGGAGCAGAAAAAGTGATTTGCCAAACGAGATACAAGGAACGGGCATGTACCTACTTGCGGAAACACAATGGAATGATACCTACATTCTCCGACGGGAAATTGAAATAGACAAGTGAACCATAGGTGCATGGAAATGATTCCCGACGAGGGAGTTCGTAGCCAGTCCGTCCGCGTGAGCGATTGTTCGAGGCTATAGTCGTGGTAAAAAGCGAACATGTACAGAAACCTATCTATACCATTTATAGATGGGCTTTTTTTATGTACATAAGTTAACTCCAGACCCTCCGACCTCCAGACCTCCCCTAACCCCTCCAGGGGAGGGGGATGCAGAGAGGGACACAAGACCTCCCCTAACCCCTCCAGGGGAGGGGGACTCAAAACTGATAAAAAGCAATAATGACGATATGCTATAATAACTATATGCAATAAGACTATAAGCAAAAATGACTATATATAATATGAAACAAAAACTATTCATTGCCCTTGTGGGCGTAGTGTGCATGGGACTCAGTGCCTGCCACAATTCCGAACAACAGCAAGAACAAGCAGCCGCCAACAAAACGATGGTGGTAACGGCACAAGACTGCCTCATCGAAGAGAGTTACTCCGCCTCGGTGCGCGGTCGCCAAGACATCGCTATCATGCCGCAAGTATCGGGTACGCTGACCAAACTCTGTGTAAGCGAAGGCGAACGAGTGCATAAAGGACAAGTGCTGTTCATTATCGACCAAGTGCCCTTCCGCGCAGCCTTAGAGACCGCAGAAGCCAATGTCGAGGTAGCCAAATCGAGCGTTGCCACCGCTGAACTGTCGTACAACGCCAAAAAACAACTGTACGCCGACAGCGTCATCTCACTCTATGATCTGCAACTGGCAGAAAACAACTACCTGAGCACAAAAGCCGTGCTGGCACAGACCAACGCCGCATTGGTTATCGCCCAAAACGACCTGAGTTACACCGAAGTGAAAAGCCCAAGCGACGGCGTAGTCGGAACACTTCCGCTGCGCGTGGGCGCACTGGTATCGCCCTCGATGCCGACCCCGCTGACCACCATAAGCGACAACTCGGTGATGTATATCTATTTCTCAATGACCGAAAACCAATGGCTCGGCTTGGCTCGCCAATACGGCAGCAAAGAGGCTGCGCTGAAAAACCTGCCCGAAGTTCGACTCGTACTGAGCGACGGGAGCGAATACAGCGAGAAAGGCAAGATTGAGACCGTATCGGGCGTGATTGACCAATCGACGGGAACGGTCAGCGTGCGGGCTGCCTTCCCCAACAAAGGCGGACTGCTAACCTCGGGCGGTGCCGGCAACATCATCCTGCAAAAGCCGCAACAACAAGCCCTGCTCATTCCGCGTACTGCAACCTTTGAGATACAAGACAAGGTGTTCGTCTATCGTGTAGTGGACGGCAAAGCAGTATCGACCCTCGTACAAGTAACACGACTCAACGGCGGCAAAGAATATGTGGTCGAGAGCGGACTCAACGCCGGCGACACAATTGTAACCGAAGGCGTGGCACTGCTGCAAGAAGGAACGGCGATTGCTAATTAAGAATGATGAATTAAGAATTAAGAATGATTGGCTCTGTGGTAGCCGTTAGAACTATACAATCTACCATAATACAGAGAAAAAACATTGTCCATTCGCAAATTGTACATTAACCTATGAACTTAAAAACCTTTATAGAACGCCCTGTACTATCAGCCGTCATATCGATTCTGATCGTATTGTTGGGCGTGATTGGTCTGAAGACACTGCCTATTGAGCAGTACCCCGATATTGCACCGCCTACCGTCATGGTCATGACACAATACTATGGTGCGAGTGCAGAATCGGTGCAAAAAGCCGTTATCGCCCCACTGGAGGAGGCTATCAACGGTGTGGAGAACATGACCTATATGACCTCTACTGCCACCAACTCCGGTACAGCGGAAATTTTGGTCTATTTCAAGCAAGGCACCGACCCTGATATGGCGGCCGTCAATGTGCAGAACAAAGTTTCAACCGCTACTTCACAGTTGCCCAGCGAGGTGAAACAAGTCGGCGTGCAGACTATCAAGCGGCAAACCAATATGCTGCAGATATTCACCGTATCGTCACCCGACGACACCTTCGACCAGACCTTCCTGACCAACTACATCAACATCAATATCAAGCCGGAACTGCTTCGTATTCAAGGTGTAGGACAGATGGTGGTCTTGGGCGGTAGTTACTCCATGCGTATATGGATGAAGCCCGATGTGATGGCACAATACAAACTCGTGCCAAGCGATGTGACGGCGGCACTTGCCGAGCAGAACATCGAGTCTGCCACCGGTGCTATCGGCGAGAACTCCGACGAGGCATACCAATACACGATGAAATACAAAGGGCGTCTGCAGACCCCGGAAGAATTCGGCAACATTGTGATCCGCTCGACGGCTGACGGCGAGGTGCTGCGCCTACGCGACATCGCCGACATTCAATTGGGCGAGGAGAGCTACGCCTACGACGGTCGCCAAAACGGGCACCCGGGCGTACAATGTATGGTGTTCCAAACCGCAGGCTCCAACGCTACGGAAATCAACAACAACATCGATGCCCTGCTCGCCAAGGTGCAGAAAGAAGCACCTAAAGGCGTGAAAGTAACGCAGATGATGAGTAGTAACGACTTCCTCTACGCCTCTATCAAACATGTGGTTCGGACGCTGTTAGAAGCTATTCTGCTCGTTATCTTGATTGTGCTGCTCTTCTTGCAAGACTGGCGCTCTACCCTTATTCCCTTTATCAGTATCATCGTTTCGCTGGTCGGTACATTCGCCTTTATGGTGGTGGCAGGGTTCTCTATCAACCTGATTACCCTTTTCGCTCTCGTGCTGGTCATCGGTACGGTGGTGGACGACTCCATTGTCGTCGTCGAGGCGGTACACAGCCGTTTCGATGCAGGCTATCGCAATCCGTTCCAAGCCGCCGTATATGGTACGAAAGATGTGGGCGTCGCCATCATCACCTCGTCGCTTGTCTTTATGGCCGTGTTTATCCCTGTCAGCTTTATCGGCGGCACAAGCGGTGTATTCTATCGCCAATTCGGTCTTACCATGGCCGTGGCGGTCGGTATCTCAGCCCTCAACTCGCTGACTACCTGCCCTGCACTCTGTGCGCTGCTGCTCCGCCCCAAAGAGACCAACATCGATAACCTGCACGGTTGGAGGCGTTGGGTGTTCCGTTTCGGTGAGAAATTCAACGGTGGTTTGGCAAGCCTCACCAAACGGTATCAGAAAGGCGCAGGCGTGCTGATTCGCCACCCGTGGACTTGCTTTGTGATTGCCGTACTCGGTATTGGGCTGATGGTAATGCTGATGCGTACCACCAAGACCTCGCTTGTGCCACAAGAGGATCTCGGTACGGTGATGATCAATATCGATACGCCTCCGGGAAGTTCGCTTGCCACCACCAACGAGATTGTGCGGGAGATAGAGAAACGCCTTGCCACCATTCCCGAAGTAAAAGAGGAGTGTAGTGTAGCGGGATACGGTCTAATCACCGGTGAGTCTGCTGCAGCAGGCGATATCATTCTCCGACTCACAGATTGGGACGAGCGTACCCACAAAGGACAGGATGTGAACTCCGTTATCAACAAGGTGTATGCCCTGACGGCAGACATCAAGGACGCTACCGTTTTTGCCATGGCACCGGCACAGATTGCCGGTTACGGTACGGGTAACGCATTGGATATCTATGTCGAAGATAAGTTTGGCGGAGATATTCAGGACTTGTACGCCTATACGCAAAAGTTTATCGCCGCTCTCAACGAGCGCAAAGAGGTAAGTGTGGCGTTCACCTCGTTCAACCTCAACTCACCGCAATGGGAAGTGGATGTGGATGCCGTCAAGTGCCAGCGTTCGGGCATCAGTGCCAACGAAGTACTGTCCTGCCTATCGGGCTACTACGGCGGTCAGTATGTGAGCGACTTCAACCGATTCGGTAAAGTGTATAAGGTGCAGATTATGGGCGACCCGCAACAGCGTGTTGATGAGCGTAGCCTCGACAACACCTTTGTTCGCCTCCATAATGGAGAGATGGCACCGCTCTCGCAGTTCGTTACGCTGCGTCGTATCTATGGTTCAAGCAAACTGACCCGCTTCAACCTCTACAACTCCATCGCAGTGAATGCCATGCCGGCAAACGGCTATTCGACGGGTGATGCCATTCGTGCCGCCAAAGAGGTAGCCGCCCAAGTACTGCCGAACCAATATGCCGTCGATTACGGAGGCATGACACGAGAGGAAAGTCAGTCATCCAATACGGGTACTGCGATGATATTCCTTATTTGTATGGTGCTTATCTACCTGATTATGTCTGCGCTCTACGAGTCGTTCCGCTTGCCGTTGGCAATTATTATTGCCGTACCGGTCGGTCTGATGGGTTCGTTCTTGCTGACCAAGATTTGCGGACTGGAGAACAATATCTATCTGCAAACAGGTGTGATTATGCTAATCGGTTTGTTGAGTAAAACCGCTATTCTGATTACCGAGTATGCGGCAGAGCGTCGTAAAGCAGGCAAGAGCCTGCAAGATGCCGCCACCGAAGCCGCCGGTGCTCGTCTGCGTGCCATTATGATGACCGTGCTGACTCAGATATTCGGTATGCTTCCTATGGTGGCAGCCATCGGTGTAGGTGCCAATGGTAACCGAAGCCTCGGCACAGGCGTGGTCGGCGGTAGTGTAGTAGGTACGCTTGCGCTGCTCTTTATGGTGCCTGCACTGTTCGTAGTGTTCCAGCACCTCGACGAGAAGCACCGTAAGAACCGTATCAGCCGTACAACGGACTAACATCCCGAGCGGGACTACCCTGCGAGCAACACGAACAGAGCAGAACACGGAACGGACAAAAATGTACTCTGATTAAGATAGTCATCGTTATATCTCTCTTATATCAGTCTTATATCTCTCTTCCAAAATTCGTTACCAACTCGTTAGGAACTCGTTACCAACTCGTAGGGTAGCCTACTGAAAACAGAAATGTACTATAATTAAGATTCATACGCTATGAAACAAAGCATAAAACATACACTATATACCCTTGTGGCGGTGGCGCTATGGGCGACTACCCTACCCTCTTGCGGTATCTACGGCAAGTATAAGCCCGTCGAGAGTGTGGACAGCACGCTCTATGGCGACCTTGCATTGTCGGACACGGCATCGAGCCTTGGCAATCTGGAGTGGGAGCAACTATTCACCGACCCGCTCTTGCAGGACTTGATTCGTCAAGCCCTCGACAGCAACCTCGACCTGCGTATAGCCCACGAACATGTGGAGCAGGCAGAGGCAACCTTGCGTGGCGCACAATTGGCATACCTGCCGACTATCAGCATCGCCCCACAAGCAGGATTCTCGCCACAATACAGCATTAAGCAAGGCACCTACGACCTGGTGGCTAACGCATCGTGGGAGATAGACATCTTCGGGCGTACGCTCAACTCGCTGCGAGGGGCAAAAGCCGCCAAGCAACAGACGCTTGACTACGAACAAGCCTCTCGCTGCGGACTTATCGCCGGTGTGGCAAACGCCTACTATACGCTGCTGATGCTCGACGCACAACTGCAAGTAGCCGAAGACAATGCCACCACTTGGGAGAAGACCACGACCACTATCCGTCGCATGAAAGAGGCGGGTATGTCGGACGAAGCGGCCGTAACGCAAATGGAGGCAACCTACTACCAGATTCAGACCGTTGTGCTCGACACTCGCCAACAGATTCAGGAAACCGAGAATGCGCTTTGCCTGCTTTTGGGTGGTACGCACCGCACCATTGTGCGCGGGCGACTCGACGAGCAACAGATGCCTGCCGAACTCGAAGTGGGCGTACCGGCATCCCTACTCTACAACCGACCGGATGTACGGGCAGCGCAACAGAATATGGCACGGGCGTTCTACAACACCAATCTGTCGCGTAGCAACTGCCTACCCTCACTCAATCTGAGCGGCACATTTGGTTGGACCAACCACTCGTACGGGACGATAATAGACCCTATGACGATGATTTCGAGCCTTGCTGCGGGACTTGTCGTACCGCTCTTCAATTCGGGGCGGAACATTGCCCAAGTGAAAGCCGCCAAGTCGCAACAGCGTGAGAGTATCTTGTCGTTCTCGCAAACCGTTCTTTCGGCGGGTAATGAGGTGAACAATGCGCTGCATAACTACCAGACCTGCCACGCCAAGCGGGAACTCTACGACAAGCAAGTGGAAGCGTTGACTCGTGCACAAGAAGCGACCTCGCTCAAGATGCAATATGGCAGCACGACCTATTTGGAGGTATTGACGGCACAGAACAGCCTATTGACGGCACAACTGACGCGCATAGCCAACCAAATGGCAGAACTCCAATCGGTAGTAACGCTATACCATGCCTTAGGCGGCGGAAACACCTACACCAAGTAAAACCGACTACCTGGAAAAACTACTATCCGATAAATCCAACTACCAGGAAATACTACTATTAACTAATACCAACTATCCGGAAAAGCACGACAAGAGGCTGTCTAACAAGTTTTGGTTAGGCAGCCTCTTTTAGTGTTATGTTGGGGATGATGGAGAGTGGTTATTCCGGTTATAAAAAAAAGTCTTTCTGCTTGTTTTTT
>CAVEXR010000020.1:0-42721 GCA_963619585.1 Azospirillum sp. CAG:239 | reverse complement strand
ATGTAGGTTTTGCATTGTTTTTACTTTTCAAAAACGCAGCAAAAAAAATCCGTTGACTCTCAATATCTCCGTAATTAACTAATTTACAAACATTTCAAAGAACAAAAACCGATTTTCTTGGGACACTAGTGCCTATGTATCTCAAAAAATGGGTCTATAGGTCATTTTGCAGGCTGAGGAATGGGTAGTATGTCTCTATGGGTCAAATTTGCAGGTTGCAAAAGGCACCGCCATAAACAACATAAAATTGGGGTTGCGTAGTATGCGGCTTGGGAAGCCGCGTAAGCATTGGAATTAGCCCAATATATGGAAGATATATAAATCAGCCTGCAAAATGACTATTAAGTCTAAATAGACGCCCCTTGCAGAATCCCCAAAAGTTTTCTATGGTATTGGTATGAACACCGCCATTCTTGGCAAATTCGTTCTCACAATGATGTATTACTTGTACATTCTTGTATCCATATTGGGGTAACACATTATAGGTCTTAAATCCATCGGTATAGATGACTGAGTTTATTCCTATATATCGTTGAATAATAGGGACTAAGGTGTTTGCAGAACAGTCTTCTACTACATGAGCAGAAACCTTACCACTGCGGTTCATTATACCAAAGACAATCACCTTTCCGTGTGCGCCACGCCCCCTTATACCTCTCACTCTATGTGCTCCAAAGTAACTCTCGTCCAACTCAAATTCGCCATCTATTGGAGGGCTATTTTGTTCGCACATATCCATTATTCTTTGTCTGGTAGCATGAAATATTCGATTGATAGATTGTCGTGAAACACCTGTTATCTCAGCCACCTTTTTCGCCTCCATATCTATGCAAAAAAGTTTAATAATTTGTCTAAACTTTCGCTCGGTTAAATGTGAACCATAAAAATACTTGTTATTCATCTCTGTATCAGTTAATTACAGAGACAAAATTAAGCTAAAGTTGCATTGTGTAAAAGTGCTGCACGTTTTTATCCTTGTATCTCATTATATATCTGTTAATTATAAAGATTCTCTGCCTCTAAAGTTGTCTTGAGTCTTAAGTTAATTGTTACTTGGAAATTTGACTTTTTTGATGGTAATTTTCCAATCCATCATTCACTTTAGACAGGACGAGCATGTTAATTGTTACATGTTAATTGTTACTTGGAACTTTGACTTTTTTTGATGGTAATTCCTCCCCAAAACCCACATCGACTTTTCCGACTTTTTGACTTTTTATTTGTTAATATTACAAAATACACATTATATACCACCACCCCGCATTCCTAATTGTCTAATTGTCTCCGGCGACACGCTGCTTTTTTTGTGCATTTCGTTTTTTTGTTGTACCTTTGCAGCGTTTTTGGTTATGGAAATCGGTGCAAATCCGATACAGTCCCGCTGCTGTAATGGGCAAAAACGGTACTACCTTTTCGAAAAAACGCCACTGCTCGATGTCGAGTGGGAAGGCTGAGGATAGTCGCCCAAAAGTCAGAAAACCTGCCAAAAATTGTTCATTTGTAGTTTTGTAATGACTGTGCTAATTTACACATTTACACATTTACGCATTTACAAATTGAATAAAACTTGTCTGCTCCCGAGGATTGGAGCAAAGGACACGGATGAAAAAACGATTTCTCATATTTGTGTGTGCCGTGTGGTGCGGCTCTGTGTGCGCGCAAACGCAGGCAGAGTTGGATTCTGTTGTGCGTCAATTTGAGGTGCAAGAAGTGCAGGTGACGGCAAAATACAAGGAGAAAGATGTCATCAAGCCGCAGCGCCTCGAGGGCAAGGAGTTGGAGCAGATGAACAGCCTCTCGGTGGCGGATGCCATTCGATTCTTCTCGGGCGTGCAGATTAAGGACTACGGTGGCGTAGGGGGAATCAAAACCGTGAATATCCGCTCGATGGGTACGAACCACCTGGGCGTCTATTACAATGGTATTCAGCTGGGTAACGCACAGAACGGGCAAGTCGATTTGGGCAAGTTCTCTCTCGAAAACATCGACGAGATTGCGCTCTATAACGGGCAGAAAAGCGATATTTTTCAGTCGGCGCGGGAGTTTGGATCTGCGGGTAGTATCTATCTCAATTCCCGCCGCCCCAAATTTGAGCAGGGCAAAAATGTGCATATTCGTGCGGGGCTCAAAGCGGGGTCGTTCGCATTGGTGAATCCCTCACTGCTTTTCGATGCCAAACTAACGGAGCAACTCAGCCTATCGATGAATGCAGAGGTGGTGCACTCGAATGGTAAATACAAGTTCCGCTATCGGCGTGTAACGCCCTCGGGCGAGTTGGCATACGATACTACGGCGGTGCGACAGAACGGGGATGTGAATGCTGTGCGGGTTGAGACAGGGCTGAATTACTACTATTCTACCACGGGTTTTTGGAAGATTCAGGGCTATTACTACAATTCCGAGCGAGGTGTACCGGGGGCGATTGTGAACAATGTGTGGCGGCGGGGCGAACGGCTGTGGGATAGAGATATGTTTGTGCAATCGTCGTGGCAGGATGAGTTTTTCAACCGTTGGTCTGTCAAAGTGAACGCCAAATATGCCTACGACCATACCCGCTATGTCAATAACGATGACAAACTGATACATGTCGACAATACCTACAACCAGCAGGAGGCATACCTCTCGTGGGCGAACAAGGTGGCTATTTTCGATTGGTGGGATATGTCCTTGTCGTATGATTTGCAGTGGAACGGGTTGTCGGACTATATGTCTGTGAGTCGTTTCTCGCATTGGTTGGCTGCCGCCACAGCATTCAATGTATATGATTATCTGCGTATTCAAGCGAGTATACTCGGTACTTTCATCAACGAGGAAGCCCGCGAGCGTGACGAAGCCCCCAATAAGTACAAATTCACGCCGGCCGTTTTTCTCTCGTATAAGCCATTTCAGCGTATAGATTTGAAACTTAATGCGTTCTATAAGCAAGCGTATCGCTATCCCACATTCAACGACTTGTATTATACCGATATGGGCAACGCCTACCTGCGTCCGGAGATGGCGATTCAGCACAATGTGGGTATCTCGTACGACTACCTGAAACCGAAGCAGATCTTTAACCACTTTGGCGTATCGGTGGATGTGTATTACAATAAGGTGAAGGACAAAATTATCGCCTACCCGAAAGGGCAGCAGTTCCGTTGGACTATGCTCAACCTCGGGCTGGTGAAGATACACGGCGTGGATGCCAATATGCAGATGACGCTGCGTTTCCCCTACGACATCGCCCTCACGGCAAAGGTGCAGTATACCTACCAAAAAGCCATCGATGTGACCGACCCTGCGGACACCTATTACGGACACCAGATACCGTATATTCCGTGGCACAGCGGTTCGGCGATAGGTATGCTCTCGTGGCGTGGATATGCGCTGAACTATAGTTTTATCTATGTGGGCGAGCGGTATAATCAGCAGGAAAATATCGTCTATAACTATACGCAGCCGTGGTACACGCACGATGTATCACTGACGGGTTCGTGGCGAATAAAAAAGATACTGCTCAAAGCCACATTGGAGGTAAACAACCTCCTCGGGCAAGACTACGATGTCATCCTCAACTACCCTATGCCCAAGCGCAACTATCGAGGGAGTATTGTGGTGGAATACTAGATACAATTAATAATTAACAATTAACAAGTAACAAGTAACATGCCTTTTGTGAAATACGCGATAGCGAACATACGCTGCGCGAAAATACGCGATAGCATTTACAAATTTACAAATTTACAAATTCTCCCACTTCTCCTTCTAATGGGAGCAAGCGCTTGTCGGCATGATGAATTGGTGGTGCCTACGGAGTACGAAGTGCTGCCTATGGAGATACGCTCTGAGGACGATTTTGCCGACGACGAACCTATCGGGATGTATCTGCTCAACGAGGGCAATATGGGGAGCAACAAAGCCACCATCGATTATGTCGATTTTGTCAATGCCTACTATATTCGCAATATCTACTCCGAGCGTAACCCGAATGTAATCATGGAGTTAGGCGATGTGGGCAACGACATACAAATCTACGGCTCTCGCCTCTACGCCGTCATCAACTGCTCGCACAAGGTGGAGGTAATGGATGTGAAAACTTGTAAGCGTATCGGGCAAGTGGATATTCCGAATTGCCGCTATATTCGTTTCGCACAGGGGAAAGCGTATGTGTCATCTTATGTGGGGCCGGTGGCGATTGATCCGGATGCACAGTTGGGGGCAGTCTTCGAGGTGGATACGCTAACATTGGAGATAACCAATAAAGTGACGGTAGGCTATCAGCCCGACGAGTTGGAGATAATGGGCGACTATATCTATGTGGCGAATTCGGGGGGCTATCGTGTGCCGAACTACGACTATACCGTGTCGGTGGTGGAGCGCTATGGCATGAAGCAGACGGAGAAAATTCCGGTGGGGATAAACCTGCACCGTATACGCCGGGATGCGTACGACAAACTATGGGTGTCCTCGCGCGGCGATTACGAGAGCATTCCATCCAAACTTTTTGTCTTGGACAAGAAAACACCCTATTCCACGGATAGGGTGGTGACGGATACACTCGATATACCCTGCTCGGAGATGACAATTGTGGGCGACTCGTTGTATTTCTACAGCGTGGCATGGAATAATCAAACTGAGGAGAACAGTGTGTCGTATGGTATTCTCAATACGCAGACGAAACAACTCGTGACGGAGCATTTCATCACCGATGGTACAGAGAGCGACATCACCATTCCGTATGGAATAGCCGTCAACCCCCATAACCACGACATCTATGTGACGGACGCCAAAAACTATGTGTCGAGCGGGGTGCTGCATTGCTATTCGGCAGAGGGCAAAAAGAAATGGAGTGTCCGCACCGGCGACATCCCCGCACATGTGGTGTTTGTATATAGGAACTAAGGACTCCCCCAACCCCCTCAGAGAGGGGGCTATAAGTTAGAATGAATGAGTTAATAGAACATAGTATTCAAATAGTAAAATCTTTCGCAAGAAAGCTACGGTGCTTTGCTCCCCCCCTCTTGGAGGGGGCAGGGGGAGTCTGTAATAAGGTATGGTGCTTTGCGCTCCCCCTCCTTGAGGGGGTAGGGGGAGTCTTATTGACGGGTTGCAAAAGCGACATTCCGATGGTAAATCTCGGGATAGATGAGGTATATGCCGTGGAGCGAATGCGGGCGTTGGTGTTGCATCCGGAGTTCCCCGGTGAGTGCTACCGTTGGACTATGCCGGCAGCGGATGGTACGGACTCGCTGGTCAGCACAGAGCGGGATTTTATCTTCTGCAAAGCCGATACGGGTTCTTATTCGCTCAGCCTGCAGATTGTAGATGCGCAGAATCCCGTACACCAAGATATACGGATTGTCGTGTGGGAAGAGGAGGTAGCCTATAGCCGCTATATCTCCACCGTGTACGACTATTGCCCTGCGCCGGGGCAGTTTGTCAATGTGATGCCTCAGTACGAGGAGGGGAACACCGCTGCCGATATGGTGAAAAAAGTGCAAGAGGCAATTTCGGGTACCAACGATGTACTTATCTCCTTGGGCGGCTATGGCGGCTATGTTACTTTTGGCTTTGACCATAGCGTTGTCAATGTGCCGGGGGAGTATGATTTCAAGATTCTCGGCAATGCCTTCTATGCAGATGCCAATCCTAATCCGGAGAAAGGCAAAGGCGGCAGTTGTGAGCCGGGGATAGTGGAGGTTTCGTTTGACAGGAACCAAAACGGTATTCCTGACGACGAGTGGTATGAGTTGGCAGGCAGTGCCTATCGCCAAGCGGATACGCGTCATCAGTATTCGGTTACTTATTTTCGCCCCGATTCCGCCAAAGAAGCCACGCCGAAGAAAGGTTCTCCGCTTACGGATACCACCTATATCGCTTGGCACGACAACTACGGCGGCAGCGGGTATGTGGTGAAGAATGTGTATCACAAGCAGGACTACTATCCCAAATGGATAAGCAGCGACAGCCTCACGCTCTCGGGGACTTGCTTGCCGCCTAATGCGGTGGATGAGTCGGGCAAAGGCAGTTACTATGTGCTGTATGCATTCGATTGGGGCTATGTGGATAACCATCCCAACGACTCCACCGATTTGATTAGTTTCAATATCGATTGGGCAGTGGATGCGGACGGCAATTCGGTGTATCTGCCCTGTATCGATTTTGTGCGCGTCTATACGGCGGAGAATCAGACTTGCGGCTGGATAGGAGAAACCAGCACCGAACTATCGCGTGCGGAGGATTTGCATATCCCCGAGAAAAAATGGTAAGAACCAAACCGACTCCCCCAACCCCCTCATAGAGGGTGATAGTGACACAAAAAAATAAGAAAACCGCTAATCTACATAAACTACCCTACGATGAAAAAGACTGTTCTTTTGGCGCTCTTGTACTGTGCTGCGTCGGTATTTGCTGAGGCTCCCTATACATCGGGTGTTTTCATCCTCAATGAGGATTGGTATGGGCATGCCAACTCTACGCTCAACCATTTGAGCAATTCTGGCGCATTCTCTTATCGTATTCTGCAGGCGGCGAATGAGGCTCCTGCCTCGCTCGGCTGTACTTCGCAGTTTGCCGCTATCTATGGCGATACATTTTATTTTGTATCTAAACAGTCGCAGGACCCGGGCGAGAGTACCCGTAGAGGGGCAAGGGTAGTGGCAGCGGACGCCCAAACGCTGAAAATTGCCTATTCGGTTGATACGCTGTTGGCTATCAACGGAAAACATGCCGCTGACGGGCGAGGTTTCGTTGGGGTGGATGAGACAAAGGGCTATATCGGCTCGAGCAATGGTATATTTGTACTTGACTTTGCTACAGGCAAGATAACCAAGCGCATACGGGGTACGGAAAATTCGCTCATTACCGGCGGAGAGAACAACTCCGACGGCACAGGAGCACTCTACCAAAACCAAATCGGCATGATGCTCCGCACGCACGACTATGTCTTTGCCATTCAGCAAGATACGGGCATTCATGTCATTGACCCGGTGGCAGATACGATTATCACTACCATTCGCGGCTGTTTCTCCACGATGGTGCAATCGAAAGACGGGCGTATCTGGGCAGCACGCAATACCAATACCAATGCCGAGGCGCAAACCTATCCCTATGGTGCAATGAGTGGTGAGAGTTGGCAGGGCAATGAGTTGCTGGCTATCAACCCCGCCACGCTTACCACCACCGCCTACGATTTGCGCACGCTCTCGGGGAATGACGACATGATAGTCGAGCAGACTTGGTATGCCTGGACGGCAGGCTCTCTCTCTGCCTCGCTGCGTGAGAATGCGCTCTTTTTCAGTTACACCGACAATATCTGGGATTGGTACAACGGGCGGGTGCATATTATGAAATTCGAGATTGATAATCTGTCCATTACGGAGATTTATACCACCTCAGGTTTGGGCGACTACTATATCTACAATAGCGGTATGGTGCGGGTGAACCCGCTGACGGGCAACTTGTTTGTAGGGTGCTTCAAAGGGACTGTGTCGGGCAATGAGTGGCTATTCTTGCAGATTACGCCTACGGGGCAGTTGGTGCGCACCTACGCACCGATAAAATACTATTGGTATCCCGCACTCTTTGTCTTCCCCGATTCGTATGCGCCTCAGGTACAGGACTTTACGCCGCAGACACTCGGCGTGGGACAAACTGTGGCTATCCCCTTGGGTGCTATGGCAACCGACCAAGACAATCTCTCGGCGGCAATTACCAAGCGTGTCCTGTCTGTTTCCGATTCGGCTTCGTTGGCTGCAAAAGTGGCACGCGATACCCTCTGGCTGACGGGAATAGCCGAAACCCTGTCGCCCGTGCAGGTGGTGGTGCGTTTCAATTCCAACGGCAAGACGGTGGATAAGACGCTTTCCGCTACGGTAGAGAACGGCACAACCGCTGTGGAGAATACCTCTACGATCGCTGTTCGTGCGCAGGGTGGGGCAGTACTCGTGTCGGGCATCGTATCGCCTGCTACGGTGGCAGTCTATGATATGCTCGGGCATACCGTCTATACCGCTACCACATCTACAGATGTGCGCATCCCGCTCCCGCAAGGGCTGTATGTAGTGCGTGTTGGCGGAGAGACAATTGGGAAATTTGTAAATTGGTAAATTTGTAAATGGGCGGAATTACATATTACAAATTACAAATCACATATTGCTCTTATAATGGTATGGCTTTTGTATAACAGGCAATGCATATATACACAAAACAATATAAAACTAACTAAACAACAAACACAACATGAAGAAATCTTTCCTCTTTTTGGGGCTTAGCCTTTTGGCGGCTCCTTTCGTAGCGAATGCAGAAACCATTACGCTCGACCTTGCTACTGCTACCAATGTAGCAGGCGAATCCATTAAGTACGAAACCAAGGATCTTTATGGGTTCTTTGGCGGGCTGAAAGATGTGATGGACAGCACTTTTTCGACAGATGGGCAATACTCCCAGATTGAGTGCAACCAAAAAACGTTCTTTTTTCAACACTTGCCCAGTGGAAAATCGTATGACGGTACTTCGTGGGAAGGCTTTACGCTCTCTAAGGTAGCCGCTGATACGCTGAACCAATTTGCTTGTATGGCAAAAGGCGGCTTGAAAGGTGAAGGCACTCCGTTCGTAGTCGGCTACTACTCTGCTTATTACAACAACCCCGCAGAAGGTCAGTATTCGAACTTGGTAACTTTCTTCGAGTCGTATTATCCTCAAGAGGTGTATATCTGTCAAAACGCTTACACTTACAACTCTATTACCAAAGGTGACTCTTATGCAAAAAAGTTTACCGACAAGGACACTCTCTCGCTGATTATCGAGGCGTACGATGCCGACAAAGACACGCTGACAAACAAAGTAGTGTACTACTTGGCAGTAGACGGTAAGTTCAACAAAGGTTGGGAGAAAGTCGATTTGTCTTCGCTCGGCAAGTGCGATGGTTTGGCATTCTCGTTTGAATCGACGGATAAGGGTGCTTATGGTATCAACACCCCGACTTATTTCGCACTCGACGGACTGAAAATATCGAGCGAGGCTACGGCGATTGAGAATCAAACGATTAGCGTTCCTGCCACCAAGCGTATTGTCAACGGTGCTCTCGTAATTGAGCGCAATGGCATTCTCTACAACGCCGCAGGACAGGTAATCAATCTCTAAATGAGCAATCTCTAAATGAACAATTTGTAGATGAATAATTTGTAAATTGTCCAATCATACCAAGTGCCGACATCGGACGCCACCAAGTCCTTTGTCGGCACTTGTTGCGTTGTATTCGCTTTTTGGCTATCTCAAAAAAAAGCCGTACCTTTGCGCCTTATTCAATTAGGAATTAGGAATTAGGAATTAGGAATTAGGAATTGCAACCGGTATCATGCAACTTGTATAGTGCAACCGGTTCCACTAACAACTTGTAAAAATAGTACATCAATCCGTGTTTATTATTCAAGATACCTTAGTCAGTCTGGATATCCTCGAGAAGGAGTTCTGCTGTGATTTGGACACCTGTAAAGGGTGCTGTTGTATCGAAGGGGATGCCGGTGCACCACTCGAGGATGATGAGGAACAGAAGATACAACAAATACTACCGCTTCTCCTCCCCGATATGACCCCGGAAGCCCGTCGTGTAGTCGAAACGCAAGGCATATCCTATATCGACCCATCCGGGGAACGGGTTACCTCCATCGTCAATGACAAAGACTGCGTCTTTGCTCGTACCGACCATAACGGCTGGTGCTATTGCTTGATAGAGAAAGCCTATCGGGCAGGGCGTATAGACTTCAAGAAACCCATCTCCTGTCACCTCTATCCCATTCGCCTTTCTCGTGTAGGCGACACGGTAGGCTTGGAGTATCACCGATGGGACATCTGCCATTGCGCCCGCAAGAAAGGAAAGCAGTTGCACCTCCCTATCTATGTATTCCTGAAAGAACCGCTTATACGACGCTTTGGGCAGGCGTGGTATGACGAAGTATGTCTTACTGCCCAAGAATGGAAAAAACAATGCGAGCAGAAATAATCACCATTGGTGATGAACTCCTTATCGGACAAGTAGTAGATACCAACTCTGCCTGGATGGCAGAGCGTTTGAACGAGTGCGGTATTTCACTCTATCAAATCACTTCCGTACACGACGATGCCGCCCATATAGTCGAGGCACTTGATGCTGCCTTTGTTCATGCGGATATTGTACTTACCACAGGCGGCTTGGGCCCTACTAAGGACGATATCACAAAGTATGTACTATGCCGCTATTTCGATACCCGACTGGTTACCGATGAGGCGGTACACAGTCATATTCTCTCGCTCTATGCGGATCGCCCCGATGTACTGAACCGTCTGACAGCCACGCAATGGCTTGTGCCGGAGAAGGCAGAGATACTGCCCAATCGGGTAGGGAGTGCACCGCTTATGGTATTCCATAAGGGGAAGAAACTGCTCTGTGCCATGCCGGGAGTTCCGTACGAGATGAAGATAGCCATGAACGAACAAATTTTGCCCTATCTCACCCAAACACTGAGCCAAACGCAGCATATAGCCGTAGACCGTATTATCCATCGTACCCTCTTGCTTTCGGGTATCTCGGAGTCTGCGCTTGCCATACAAATCGAAGCATGGGAGAATGCCTTACCGCCTACCATGCATCTGGCATACCTGCCCAAAGACGGAACCATACGCCTGCGCCTGAGTTCGTACGGAGAGGCAACGGCAGAAGAGATGGATGGGCAACTGCATACACTGCTCCCGCTAATACACGACTATCTTGTCGAAACAGACGATATTCCTCTTGAGGTACATCTGGGGCAATGGCTGCAACGGCATGGAAAAACGATTGCCACCGCAGAGTCTTGTACGGGTGGGAAGTTAGCCGCACTGCTCAATAAGCACCCCGGAAGTTCCGCTTTCTATTACGGTTCAGTGGTGGCCTACGACAATAGCGTCAAGCAGCAGGTTCTCGGTGTCCGTGCGGAGGATTTGAGGCAATACGGTGCCGTCAGTGAACCGGTGGTACGACAAATGGCAGAGGGGGTACGCAGACTCTTGGGAACGGACTACGCCATAGCCACAAGCGGTATAGCAGGTCCTGACGGAGGTACTGCGGAGAAACCCGTCGGTACGGTATGGATAGGGTGGACAACTCCCGAAGGAACTTTTGCCGAATGCTTCCACCTGGGACACCTACGAGAGCAGGTTACCGACCGTGCCTGTCTTCGTGCCTTGATAGGCATTCTCAAACATATTGAGGCAGAATAGGGAGTAGGTCTCTCTGCCTGCGAGAAAGAGTGCCGAACCGAAACAAGGAGGAGGACGGATAGCAAGAAACAAATACCGGGGACTACGCTTGGTAGTCAGCCCATTCCTGATTGAATACATACTGATACAACGTACGATAGGTCGTCTGAGATTTGAATGCCGCTGTGTCTTGGGCTATCTTTGTCGGGTCTTGCATACGCTGACGAGTGGATACCACAACGGCTTTGAAACGCTGTCGTATCTCCAACTCATTTGCGGTATACGGATGGTTTTCCGTATCTCGCATTCCTGCAACTGCACATCCCCGCGGATACTGATGAGACTTACGGTATACCGCAACGAAATTGTACTTTTTACCAAATACCTTACCCTTCGTATAGTCAACGGGTGGAAGGTAATAAATTTTTCCCGCCATAGGCTTTCTTTTTTAGAAATTCAATGAAGATAAAGTTATTATTCAGTGGTATGGCTGCCGGGCAGTGATACCACTGTTCTGTTATTGTGTCGTCTGCAGGCAGACGACATGGGGTGTCCCACAAGGGAATAACGGGGGTGCGTGTATAAACGGATGGCTCATAAAGAACGCTCCTTTCTTTTTTGGGGTGGTTAATTACTCGTCCTTTAATTTAGCATACTCTTGAGCAAACATATAGCCGCGCAATGTCGTATACTTGGACTTCTTCTGTGCAAGCCACTGCTCCTTGTAGGTCTGAATCTGCTCGGAGGTCAACGCTTTGAGGGCTTCAACGGTTTGTTTGTACCGCTGTTGCACTTGCAGTTCGTTCTCCGTATAGGGATTCACACTCAAATCGCGTGGATTACATATCCTGCCGGAATAACCGGTCTTCCCCCGTGTGGCAAGGTAGAATTCGGAGTGCTCGCATATTTTTCCGCTCCAACTTTTTACCAAGTCAACGGGTCTGTATTTGGCCATAACAAAGTATTTAATGATTACTTTTGGGGAATAGGTCAAATATACTTGGCTGCAAAATGACCTGTTCCGTTTGAGTCGTCTCTCAATAGCCGACTGTGTAAGGGATATGGCGCAACGGGGGCGCACGAATAAGGCAACAATTCATAATAAGTCCCCTTTACTGTTTGTTCGGTTTTTCTGTCTCAAGCAAAGGCTTGGGATGATAGCCTGCGTACCGCTTGACAAACTCCCGGTTCCATGCCTGTTGCTTCTTGGAAAGATTGCGGGGGCAGCGCTGCGCAAAGACTTTTCCGTTTTTGCTTCGCCTAAAGTAATAGTTTGACCGAATGGACAACTTTCCGATACAGTAGTCAACGGGTTTCAAAAATTCAACTTTCATACGCACAGATATTTTTATTCCTTTTTTTTCGAACGGTTGAGCAATGTCTGAATCAGGATGTTTCGGGTCGCTCTATAAGTATATATAATTTTGTTCGTTTCATTTCCCTGTTTTTCGACATTTTCTTGTTTTTACTCTTTCGGCAGCACGGAAAAGTAGGGGAAAAAAAGCCCTCGAAAAAACGGTTACAAGAGGAAAAATACATATAGAAAATGGCTTGTAATGTGTTGGTAATGAACGAATTATATAAAAAAGTTTTGTTGAGTGCATATTGCGTGTCGGAGGGGAGTATTTTTTTTCTTTTTTTGGGGCGTGATTTTTTTTCTTTTTTCTCTCATACATCCTGGAACTTTTTTGCATAGTGGGAAGTTTGATGAACGAAAAAAAGAAATGGAAAGGGAAAAAAGAGAAGAAAAAAGACCCCAAAAAAGGGGTATAAAAGCCTTACAAAAACCTAAAGTGCTAGGGTAGTGCTAGGGCGATACGTCCGACATCGACCGCTACAGGACAAAAGACGGAAAAAACATACGGAAAATAGGGGTATTGCGTTGTATCGGGCAAATGTATGAGGAGAACCCGCAAGATAAATGGGAATTGGCAAGGATTGCGGTGCGGATATTTGGGCGTTTGAGAGAATTGTTGTATCTTTGCAGGCAGAAAAGACAAAAATAGGAGCAACTGCTTAGGGGAACAAGCCCATAAACAGCGGCATACGAATAGGACAGCGGTAAAGCCGAAAGGGACAACTATATCAATGGAATTTTGTGTACGTTATGGAAAGGAATTGGACACGAGAAGAAACCATAATTGCATTTAATGTATATTGCAAGATACCTTTTAAGGAAAGTAGCAAGACGAATCCGACCGTCATTCAATATGCGCACCTATTAGGTCGAAGCCCCAGTGCCCTAAATATGAAAATTGGAAATCTGGGCAGGTTAGACCCATCGCTCAAAGCGCAAGGAATAACCGGATTGGTGCATGGAGCAAAAATAGAACAAGAGGTCTGGGATGAATTCTATGCAAACCCGGACAAATTGGCATACGAAAGCGAGTGCCTAATAGCCAAATTATTGCATCGCAATATAGAGGACACGGCTAATATAGACATAACAGATGAGAAGAACGACTTTCGATTGTAAAACAACGGGTGAACCAGTCCTTTTTCCGGTCAACGGTATTGAATTCGTATAATTCTCAATGTTGTATTTCAGGTATTAAAATGCCCGAATTATTGGAGTCATGTCATATAGTTGATTGGGCAGAAGATAAGGTCAATAGAACAAACCCCGAAAATGGATTATGTCTTAATGTATTATTTCACCGGGCATACGACAAGCATTTCGTGGGAATTACACCCGATTTTGAGGTTGTTATATCCGATAAGATGTTGAGTGGCATAGCGGATCAAAACTTTATTTCATATCTAAATAGCCTAAACGGGCAGAAGATAATGCTGCCGAATCGGTTTTATCCAAATAGAGATTTTTTGGATAGGCACTATCAAAAATTTCTGCAGGCGCAATAAGTATTTTGCTTAATTTATTATGTCCGAAATAGAAAGTCTTTTATTCACCCCTACGATAACGCAGTCGCTGCTGGTGCTGACCATGGTTATCACGCTGGGACTGTGGCTGGGAGAACATGCCCGCATCGGGCATTTCTCGCTGGGCGTGACATGGGTGCTGTTCATCGGTATTGCCGTGTCCGCACTGGGTATCTCTATCAAGCCCGATGTCGCCCGCTTTGCCAATGATTTTGGGTTAATCCTCTTTGTATACGCCATCGGATTACAGGTAGGACCATCCTTTGCCCCATTCAAGCGGGGTGGGCTGAGGCTCAACCTATTAGCCACGGCGTTTGTACTATTGGGGTGCGTGACAACCATTGTGCTCTATTACACTACAGGGCTCGGAATGGATGTGCTGGACGGCGTCTTGGCGGGTGCAACGGCGAGTACGCCTGCCTTGGCGGCAGTGCAGCAGGCTTGCAACGATGTGTTGGGCTATATATCGCCCGATGTGGCGACAGGGTATGCGGTGGCGTATCCGCTCAGCATCATCGGTACAATTATCGCCTTTGAATTGCTGCGACTCGGCTTTCGTGTTAAACTACCGAACGAAGAGGAACAGTTGCGGCAAGAAACAGCCGAGTCGGACAAAGAGCGTCCCGTCTGTGTGGATATCACGCTCCATAATCCGCAGATTACCACAATGACTGTGGCCGAACTGCTGCATGTGTGTCCGATTCATCAACTCATTGTCAGCCGTGTGATTCGCCCCGACGGCACGGACGAATTAGTGAGCGAACAGACTACTTTTGGCAATGGCGATACCATTCGCGTGCTGACGGACAAACAACACATCGATTCGCTGCGGCTCTTAGGCACGGTGCGCAACTATAGTTTCTCGAGTAAGGAGAACTCCGACCACCTAATCTCACGGCGTATTGCCGTCACACGCCCCGAATGCAATGGCAAGCGTATTGCTTCGTTCAACCTGCGCTCGCAGTATCACGCCACTATTACACGGGTCAATCGGGCGGGTATTGACCTGCTCGCTACACCCGATTTGGTGCTGCAGTTGGGCGACCGTCTGGTGGTTGTGGGCGACAGGGGCGATGTGCAGCGGGTGGCGGACACTTTCGGCAATGAGTTGAAACGCCTTGACTTGCCGAACCTGCTCCCTATCTTCTTTGGTATTTTTATGGGGATTCTACTGGGTATTTTGCCGATTCCCATTCCGGGTCTCAATCAGACTTTCCGTCTTGGACTGGCAGGCGGTACGCTCATTGTTGCGCTGCTAATCGGACGCTTTGGCCCCTACTATAATATGGTGACTTTTGCTACCACTTCGGCGAATATGATGCTGCGGCAAGTCGGGCTGACGCTGTTCCTTGCCGCACTCGGTTTGGAGGCAGGCGAACATTTCGTACCGACGATAATGGCGGGAGGCTATATGTGGGTGCTGTACGGCTTTATCATTACTATGGTGCCGCTATTGGTGATTGGAGCCATTGCGTACAAAGGTATGCACCTAAACTACTTTAAGGTAATGGGATTGTTGGCGGGGGCGATGACGGCTGCACCTGCATTGGCGTATGCCGAGAGTATGTCCTCCAAAAACGACCAAGCCTCGGTGTGTTATGCCACGGTCTATCCGTTCACGACCTTCCTGCGGGTTATGGCAGCACAACTGCTGATTATTTTCTTTTGTGGGGGATGAGAGACAATTTGTAAATGTGTAAATTTGTAAATGAGCAAATGCGTAAATGGGTAAATGCGCAAATGGGTAGATTTGTAAATTATACAGGGACTAACCTCCGTATCGATTAGGAATTAGGAGTTAGGAATTGGAAATGAGGAATGAGGAGAGTGCAGGGAGGATATCGAGAGGATAAGAACAGGGTAACATCAGGGGACGAACAGGGAAAAGGCAATACATAATGCACAATGTTCAAGACACAACACACATGACATAATACACAATACATAATACTATACTAATAATATACAATGTACTATGCATAACATACAATGCATACCGCATACCCAAAGGGCATGTTGATTATTAATTGTTAAGTTCCAACTCCTAATTCCTAATTCCTAATTCCTAATTCCTAATTCTTCATCGTACCATGCTTCCAAGCGTTGGTTGAACTCTCGGCGGGAAAGGGTAGTCGCCCACTCACGGACTTGAGCAGTCATCGGCTCGAAATGAATGGTAACCGTACGGCGCAGACGGGGACGGATAGGACGCAACTTGCTCCAAAAACCATATTCCAACCCACGCATACGCACGAGGATAACCTCTACATTTGCCGGCAGCTCGCGGCACACCTCGTATGCCAAACGCCGATTGCCTATCACCTCGCGATCCACAGTTTTGATATGCCCCGACGGATAGAAAACCATCTCTCGCCCTGCCGCCAACGAATCGATGGCAATGCGGCTGAGTCCGCTCGCTATCGACGCCACCTCGCTGCGGTTGGTCGTTTTCTCAAGGTCGGGCACAGGGATGGCACCAGCCAACTGCAACACATAGCGGGTAATGGGATTGCGGAAAAAACGCTCGTCGGACATAGGGCTGAGTGCCAAATTGCCACACTCCGAGAAGAGAATCAATGGGTCGGAATACGAAGTGTGGTTCGGGAGAACGAGGTGGGTGCGCCCGTCCTGCATATACTCCATGCCCGAAAGGCGCACATCGTAGTGCAAGTGGAGCAGGAAACGGGCAATTTTGGCAAAAGTATATCTATTCATAAGGGTTTGCTATTTTGAGTGTACAAAAGTACGGCAATTTCTTTGCTTGTGCAAATTTGTTTGTGTATTCGAGAGAAAAAGCGTAACTTTGCACCCTGTTCCCATAACTTGTGGTGCATTATGACAGAGCAAGAAATACAACAACGGCAGGAGCGTGCCAAAGCACTGTTCAAAGAGGGGTACAACTGCTCCCAATCGGTTTTTGCAGCATGTGCTGACCTATACGGCATAACGGATGAGGCATTGGCACTGCGGTTGGCGGCTTCGTTCGGCGGGGGTATAGGGCGTATGCGGCAGACTTGTGGTGCTGCGTGCGGAATGTTTCTGCTCGCAGGATTGGAGAATGGTAGTGCCACGCCGGGCGACCACGAAGGAAAGATGCAGAATTACGCCTTGGTGCAAGACCTGGCAGCAAAATTCAAGCAAGAGAACGGCAGCATACTATGCGCAGAACTATTGGGCATTGCGCCCAAACCGCAAGACCCTACACCTGCAGCACGCACGGCAGAATACTACCAAAAACGCCCCTGTGTGGAGTTGGTGAGCGATGCGGTGCGGATATTTCTGAGTACTTGTAAGGCGCAATAGGGTAGGGGAAGTGCTTGGCTATCTGACAAATTGTGAAATGAGAATGTGTTCCTAAAAAATAGGGAATTACTATATGGAAGAACAGACAAAAGAGAAACTTTGGAATGCGAACTATATCAAAGTATGGACAGGTAACTTCCTGATGTACTTTGCTTTTATGTTGTTGACACCGCTACTGCCATTGTACCTGAGCGATACGTATGGAGCAGACAAACAGGTGATAGGTTTGGTGCTGTCGGGCTATGCGCTGGCGGCACTCTGTATCCGTCCGTTTAGCGGATTCTTCGTGGATAGTTTTCCCCGCAAGATGATGCTGCTGATATTCTATTTCTTGACGGCGGCATTCTTCGGAGGCTATCTGGTGGCGGGCAGTCTAACCACTTTTGCCGTATTCCGTATGTTGCACGGTGCGCCCTTCGGGGCAACGGGTGTGTCGCTCTCGACAGTGGCGATAGATGTGCTTCCATCGTCTCGGCGTGCGGAGGGAATAGGGTACTACGGGCTGAGCAACAATATCGCAACGGCCATAAGCCCCGGTGTTGCGATGTTCCTTTTTGCCAAATATGAGAGTTATGAGATGCTGTTTTGGTTGGCATTGATATGCTCCGTGTTGGGAATTATTGTGGTCAGCACGATACATGTGCGAGAGCGTGTCTTGGAGATAGACAAACAACCTATCTCGCTTGACCGGTTCTTGATGCTGAAAGGGTGGGCACCTTTCTTGGTGATATTCACCGTGGCGTTTGCCTATAGCGTAGTTTCGACATACGTGGCGATATACGGGCGTGATGAGTTGGGCATAACAGGCGGCACAGGGTTGTTCTTTACGCTGTTTGCCATCGGACTGATTGTATCACGACTGACGGGCAGCCGCTCGCTTCGCAAAGGGCTGATATTGCGTAATGCATCGCTTGGTATCGTGGTGTCTATCAGCGGATTTGTGATATTTGCAGCCGTGCATAATCCGATTGGCTACTATCTGGCGCCGCTGGTAATCGGACTCGGCAACGGACACCTATGGCCGGCATTCCAAATGATATTTATCAACATGGCGCCGCACAGCCAACGAGGCACGGCAAACTCGACGCTGCTTACCTCGTGGGATTTGGGAATGGGTGCCGGTATGTTGTTGGGCGGCACGCTGGCGGAACACTTCGGCTACCACTGGGCATTCTGGGGAGGTGTGATGCTCTATGCGTTGGGTGTGCTATTCTATTTTGTCTTTGTGCGGCAATACTACACCCGCAATAAGTTGCACGACTAACTTCTAATCTCTCAATACGATGGACAACTACTTTTTAGCCATTATCGGTGGCGGACCTGCGGGCTATACGGCGGCAGAAAAAGCGGCTAAGGCTGGCAAAGATGTGGTACTATTCGAGCAATCAATGCTGGGTGGTACTTGTCTCAATGTCGGGTGTATTCCGACCAAGACTCTGCTCTATAGTGCTAAACAATACTACAACGCCAAAAATGCAGCGAAGTATGGCGTTATGGCAGAAAATGTGTCGTTCGACTACACAAAGATAGTACAACGCAAGACCAAAGTGGTGCGTAAATTGGTGGCAGGCATACGCCAACGACTGAACAATGAGCATTGCACGGTGGTCAACGGCTTGGCAATGGTGGTGAGTCGTACGGATGAACAAGTGGTGATTGCTTGCGGCGAGGATCAATATACGGCGGAGAATCTGCTTATCTGCACCGGTTCGTCGAACTTTGTGCCGCCCATCCCCGGACTGAAAGACAACGCTGCCGTATGGGACTCGACGGCTGCACTATCGGCGACACAACTGCCGCAATCGATTGTGATTGTGGGCGGCGGCGTTATCGGTATGGAGTTCGCTACGCTCTATCACGAATTGGGCGTGGAGGTGACGGTGATAGAGGCGATGCCGACCATTCTGCCGAACCTCGACCAAGAAGTGGTATCGGTGCTGCTGGAGAAGTATTGCAAAGCGGGAATACGCATACTGACCGACACGAAAGTGACAGAGATACAGGGAAATAAGGTGCTGACTACGCAGGGTGACTATGAGGCGGAACATATCCTGGTATCGGTTGGGCGGCGTGCAAACCTGCAGGGACTGGAGGCGCTCAACGATATAGAACTATACCGAGGCGGCATTGTAGTGGATGACTTTATGAAGACCAACTTGCGCAATGTGTATGCAGCGGGCGATGTGACCGGCAAGATAATGCTGGCGCATGTGGCAAGCCGACATGCAGAGGTGGCGGTTGGTCGTATGCTCAAACAACTGCCGCTGCAGCGCATAGCATACAACGCCATCCCGAGCGTGGTCTATACCAACCCGGAAATCGCATCGGTAGGTATGACGGAGCGTGAGGTAAGTCAGTTCTATCAAGATATGGAGGGAAAAAGTGCCGAGGCGGTGCAGGAACTATATGAAGTGCGTCGGCTGCCGATGACCTACTCGGGGCGCTTTGTGGCAGAGAACGAGGGCGAAACAGGGCTATGTAAGATGATAATCGACCGCCGCAATCAAACTATTTTGGGTGTGCATTGTGTAGGCAATCCGTGCTCGGAGTTTATTGCTGCCGCATCGTTTGCTGTGCGCATGGGCTATACGGTAAGCGAGATGGAACAGGTGGTTTTCCCGCACCCTACTGTGAGTGAGATACTCAAAGAGATACTCTAAATAATGCATAATGGCGGTGTTTCGCCACAGCCAACAAGCAATGCACATTGTAATTTGTAATTAGAGCAACCTTTTCTTGCTTATGTCCGAATTTTGCAGTAACTTTGTGCGCTTTTAGGCAATGTATACGCACTTAAGCGTATGCACAAGCGGTTATACCGAATTTGGGTTGCTGCCAAAGAGCAAACGACAAACCATAAATAAACTACTGACCACAATAAAAATATGAAGAAACGCACTTTTTATAGTCTTTCTTTTGCAGGCGTACTCCTGCTTTCCGTTTCTTTCTCACTCCGAGCAACTGCTGCCGAACTTACTGCCGCGGCAGACATTCCTGCGTACTACACTGCTGTGGACGGGCAATCCGGCAAGAATCTTTTCGACGAAGTGCATACGGTTGCCAAAGTGGGGTATAAATCACTTGGTTATGACGGATTGTGGACTGCATATAAGACAACAGATGTGCGGAGCAATGGTAAGATATGGGATATGTACAGCGATTGTAGTTTTACAATCGGCAGTAAACAATGCGGCAACTATAAGAACGAGTGTGATTGCTACAATCGGGAGCACTCTATCCCGAAATCATGGTTCGGGGGTGCCACTTCCAAGCCTGGCTGCGACATCTTTCACATTGTTCCGACAGATGGGAAAGTGAATGGCATGCGCAGTAATTACCCGTTCGGCGAAGTGAAATCAGCGTCTTATACTTCCGGCAACGGCAGCAAACTCGGTTCTGCAGCAAGCATTAGCGTAAGTGGGAAAACCATTGTTGGAAATAGTGGTATTACCACCACTTATTCGAGTACTGTTTTTGAACCGGTAGATGAATACAAAGGCGACTTTGCACGCGGCTATTTGGCTACGATGATACGATGGGCGAATGATGATTACCAGGCATTTACACAGGGACAAGGCTCTTCCACATTCAGCGGCAACTATACCGCAAGCGGATACTTTGGACTGACAAAATATGGTGTGGCACTGCTCCTGAAATGGCATCGTGAGGACCCTGTATCGCAGAAGGAAATAGACCGCAACAATGGTATTCAACAGACGCAAGGCAACCGCAATCCGTTTATAGACTATCCTTATCTTGTGGAGTATATTTGGGGCAAACACGCAGGCGAGGCGGTTAAACTATCTAATCTTATCAACTCATCCGATTCTCGTTTCGTACCGGGCAAGAGTGATGGCTATGCCGGCGAAGCGACCGTTATCGAAGAGGTAGAGTTCGTGCCTGTAGAGCCAACCGCCAAGAAAGTGTTCCGCAACGGGCAACTGCTCATTTTGCAGGGCGACAAAGTCTATAATGCACAAGGGGTGCTAATGAATAATTAATGTGCAGCGTGGGTTTCCCTGTTCTTCCCCTGATGTTACCCTGTTCTTGCCTTGCTCATAATACACTTTTGTAATGAGGATGTAAGGAGGATACAATGAGGATAGACCATTCGTGTGCATCGTAGCGGAGAGTTGTATCCGAAACCGTAACTGACGCGAGCGCAGTGTTCCATCCACCCGCAGTCATTAACGCATAGCAGAAAAAACAACACAAATAACAGAAAAACAACACAAATCAATAATATCATGGCAGAAGAAAAATTGAATTTGTTGGCTGATTTTCCCGCCGTCTCAACCAAGACTTGGAAGGAGAAAATCATTACCGACCTCAAGGGCGCTGACTTCGATAAGAAGTTGGTATGGCGCACTCCGGAGGGCTTCAATGTACAACCTTTTTATCGTCGTGAAGACCTCAAGGGACTCAAAACAACCGTTTCCGCACCGGGAGAATTTCCTTATGTGCGGGGTACCAAGACAAACAACGAATGGGCTATCCGTCAGAACTTTTGCGCCTGCAAGAACGCACGCAAAGCCAACGCCAAAGCCCTCGAAGTACTGAACAAGGGCATTACCTCGCTCGGGTTCTGTCTCGACAAAGAGAAACTGAACTATCGTTTTATCAAGACCCTGCTCAACGACATCAAGGCTGATGCTATCACAATTAATTTCAGCATCTGCCCTTGCGCTGCTCCCGAACTGGCGAACATCTTGGTTCGCTACTATGGGCGTATGGGCTACGATGTGAAGAACATGAAGGGTTCTATCAATGTAGACCCTATCAAGCAGATGCTTATCAAAGGCAAACTGCTGTCCCGTGAGGCAGTGGCTGCCAAGATTGCGGCTGTCGTTAAGGCGGCTAAATCGCTGCCGGGCTATCGTGTGGTAGGTGTTAACTCCGTGATACTCAACAACTCCGGTGCTTACTGCGCACAAGAGCTGGCTTATGCTCTTGCTTGGGGTGCGGACTATATGACCATGCTGACCGAAGCAGGCGTGCCCAACTACAAGGCAGCCAATGCCATTCGCTTCAACATGGGTATCGGCGGCAACTACTTTATGGAGATTGCCAAGTTCCGTGCTGCACGCTTGCTGTGGGCAAAGATAGTAGAAGCCTACAAAGCACCGACCTTCACCGCCGCACTCAAAGAGGCTGCCAAGATGAATGTCAGCGCAGAGACAAGCCGATTCAACATGACTATCTTTGATGCGTATGTCAATCTGCTCCGTTCGCAGACCGAGACGATGTCGGCTGCATTGGCGGGAGTAGATGAGATAGTAGTTACCCCATTCGATGTACCATTCGAGGAGCCAACCGATTTTGCAGAGCGTATTGCCCGCAACCAACAACTGCTGCTCAAAGAAGAGGCTCATTTCGACAAAGTAGTAGACCCTGCTGCAGGCTCGTTCTATCTGGAGAACCTAACCCACGCTCTCGCCACGGAGGCATGGAAGCAATTCCTCGCCATCCAAGAGCAAGGTGGTATGTACGAGATGGTGGCAGCAGGCAAGGTACAAGCCGCTATCCAGGAGAATCTCACGAAGCGTCTGGCTGATGTAGCGAAACGCAAAGAGGTACTGCTCGGCTCGAACCAATATCCTAACTTCACCGAGAAGGCAGCCAAGAAAATTAAGAATACCGACTGCGGCTGTGGCTGCTGTGCTACACACCACAACGAGATACCTGCTCTGCCGGTGGCTCGTGCGGCAGAAGAGTTTGAGGCACTGCGTTTAGAGACGGAAGCCGCCAAGAAACAACCGGTTGCTTTTATGCTCACTATCGGTAACCTGGCCATGCGTATTGCTCGTGCACAGTTCTCGTGCAACTTCCTTGCTTGCGCAGGATATAAGGTAATCGACAACAACGGATTCAAGACCGTAGCAGAGGGCATCAAGGCCGCTCGCAAAGCCAAAGCGGACATTATTGTACTCTGCTCAAGCGATGACGAGTATGCAACCCTGGCACCCGAGGCATGGAAGAAACTGCAAGGCGCTAAGGAGATATTCATCGTAGCAGGTGCTCCTGCCTGCATGGAAGACCTGCAGAAACTCGGCATAGAGAATTTTATCCATGTGCGTTGCAATGTCCTCGAGACACTGAAAACCCTCAACAAACAACTTCTAAACAAGTAGCCGTATGAAACCAAATTTCAAAGATATTGATATCAACAAAGTGGCTGCTTCCCATGTAGAAGGAGCCAACGAAGCCAATTGGCAGACACCGGAACTGATCGATGTCAAGCCGATATACACCAAAGAAGACCTGGAGGGAATGGAACACCTCGACTATGTGTCAGGTATTCCGCCTTTCTTGCGTGGTCCGTATAGTGCGATGTACCCGCTGCGTCCTTGGACTATCCGTCAGTACGCAGGTTTCTCCACCGCCGAGGAGTCAAATGCATTCTATCGCCGTAACCTCGCCAGCGGTCAGAAAGGTCTGTCCGTTGCCTTCGACCTACCGACCCACCGTGGCTACAATGCCGACAATATGCGCGTGGTAGGTGATGTCGGAAAAGCAGGCGTAAGTATCTGCTCTATCGAGGATATGAAGGTCTTGTTTGCGGGCATTCCATTGAACAAAATGTCCGTCTCGATGACCATGAACGGTGCCGTGCTGCCTATCCTTGCATTCTACATCAACGCAGGCTTGGAGCAAGGCGCTAAACTCGAAGAGATGGCAGGTACTATCCAAAACGATATTCTGAAAGAATTTATGGTGCGTAATACCTATATCTACCCACCTAAGTTCTCGATGAAGATTATTGCCGACATTTTCGAATATACCTCGCAGAAAATGCCGAAGTTCAACTCTATCTCTATCTCCGGCTACCACATGCAGGAGGCAGGTGCTACAGCAGATATTGAGTTGGCTTACACGCTCGCCGACGGTATGGAATACTTGCGTGCGGGTATCAATGCAGGTATGGATGTTGATGCGTTTGCACCGCGTCTGTCTTTCTTCTGGGCTATTGGTATGAACCACTTTATGGAGATTGCCAAAATGCGTGCAGGTCGTATGTTGTGGGCAAAGATTGTGAAATCGTTCGGAGCAAAGAATCCGAAATCGATGGCACTGCGTACCCACTGTCAGACTTCCGGGTGGTCGCTCACCGAACAAGACCCGTTCAACAATGTAGGGCGTACTTGTATCGAAGCCATGGGTGCGGCACTCGGTCATACCCAGTCGTTGCACACCAACGCTCTCGATGAGGCTATTGCTCTGCCGACCGATTTCTCGGCTCGTATTGCTCGTAACACACAGATTTACATCCAAGAAGAGACCAAAGTCTGCAAGGAGATTGACCCATGGGGTGGCTCGTACTATGTAGAGAGCCTCACACAAGAGTTGATGGACAAGGCATGGGAACACATCCAAGAGATTGAGAAACTGGGTGGTATGGCGGCCGCTATCGAGACCGGTATTCCTAAGATGCGTATCGAGGAAGCCGCTGCTCGTACACAGGCGCGAATCGACTCCGGCACACAAAAGATTATCGGCGTCAATGAGTATCGCCTCGACCACGAGGATCCCATTGATATTTTGGAGATTGATAACACCGCCGTTCGTGAGGAGCAGGTGGCTCGACTCAAAGAGCTGCGTGCCAACCGTGATGAGAAAGCCGTGCAGGAGGCACTTGCCGAGATTACTGCTACCGTACAGGAGTGGGCTGACGGCAAGAAGTGCTCGCACAACTTGCTCGATTTGGCAGTAAAAGCTGCAGGACTTCGCGCCAGTCTTGGAGAAATCTCCGATGCTTGCGAGAAGGTAGTAGGACGATATAAAGCAACCATTAGAACTATTTCAGGCGTGTACGCATCCGGAACTAAAAACGACAGTGATTTTGTCCGTGCACAGGAACTCACTGCAGCCTTCGCTAAGAAAGAAGGTCGTCAACCTCGTATTATGATTGCCAAGATGGGGCAAGATGGGCACGACCGTGGTGCCAAAGTAGTAGCCACCGGCTATGCCGACTGTGGATTCGATGTGGATATGGGACCCTTGTTCCAAACCCCGGAAGAGGCAGCCAAGCAAGCCGTTGAGAACGATGTCCATGTACTGGGTGTCAGCTCGTTGGCAGCGGGACACAAGACGCTTATTCCACAGGTGATTGCCGAGTTGAAGAAACTTGGCCGTCCCGACATCATGGTCATTGCGGGCGGTGTTATTCCTGCACAGGACTACGATTTCTTGTACAAGGCAGGTGTAGCCGCTATTTTTGGTCCCGGCTCGCCGGTTGCTAAATCCGCCTGCACCATTATGGAACTTCTCATGCAAGAGTAAGGCGAGATGCTTTCTACTGCAAGAAGTATCATCTCGATGTGTTTTTGGCGGTAGAATTCGTCGATAGACTATTATTTCAGAGGCTGCCTGCCCAATCGGTAGGCAGTCTTTGTTTTGTGACACGACAACACTGCCACACAAAATGCATACAATGTTGTGTATATGGAGAAAAATGCGTATCTTTGTGGGCTCAAAGGAGAATGCATGCAGTTGGCATTGCCGCAAAACATGCACAGGCATCGCCTAAGGTATGCATATACGAGTCGTAAATCATTAACCAAATATACAATCTGATATGGAAAAACCGTATGTACTGGGTCTCGACATGGGCGGGACAAACTCTGTTCTTGGTGTGATAGATGCGCGTGGGCATGTGCTAGCCCGTACTTCTATTAAAACACAGGAATATGCTGAAATTCAAGACTATATCGATGCGCTCTATGCCGAGGCGGTGAAGATAATGGAGCCGCTCGGTGGAGCCGAGATGTTCCGAGGTATCGGTGCCGGTGCGCCTAACTCGAACTACTATACAGGAAATATAGAATATCCGGCGAACCTGCCGTGGCGGGGTGTTACGCCTTTCTGCGAATTGATGTCAGCGCGTTTTGGGTTGCCCTGCCATGTGACGAACGATGCCAATGCAGCGGCTCTCGGTGAGATGACATACGGTGCGGCACGCGGCATGAAGAATTTTATCATGATTACCCTTGGTACGGGCGTCGGCGCAGGTATTGTGATAGATGGCAAATTGGTCTATGGCAACGATGGTTTTGCTGGCGAATTGGGGCATACCAAGGTGGCACACGGGGTGCAGGCACGCCTCTGCGGCTGCGGGCAACGGGGCTGTCTTGAAGCATACGCTTCGGCAACGGGTGTGGCACGCACAGCGCGTGAGATACTGGCGAATACAGAGAAACCGACCCTGCTTCGTGCTTTGGATATAGAGACGATTACCTCGAAGGATGTTTTTGATGCAGCCGAGAAAGGCGATGAGGTAGCCAAGCAGATTTTCGACGAGACAGGCAAACTCTTGGGGCAGAAATTTGCAGATTTTGTGGCGTTCTCTGCGCCCGAGGCGATTATTCTTTTCGGTGGATTGGCAAAGTGTGGGCACTACCTCTACGATCCGATTGTGAAGACGCTCAACGAAGAGGTCATGCACACGTGGACAAACAAAGTCAAAGTATTGTTCTCGGATCTTAAAGAGGCTGATGCCGCAGTATTGGGTGCTTCGGCATTGGCATGGGAATAGTAGAGTAATTAAGAATTAGGAGTTAACATTTTTTTTTTGTGTTGTGTTGTTTGTGGCTCGGCTCATTTACAAACTTACAAATTTACAAATTGAACGATTAGTGTGAGAGTACTTTATCAGTTCCCGATGTGGTTTCAGCGACTCTATGTGGGTGTCACATGGCGCATGGATAAACACCGAAAAGCAGTCTATTTGACATTCGATGACGGACCGATACCTGAGGTAACCCCTCAGGTGTTGGCTGTCTTGGAGCAGTATGGCGTCAAAGCCACCTTCTTTATGGTGGGCGAGAACGCCGTGAAGCACCCTGAGGTGTACCGACAAGTAGTAGAAGCGGGGCATAGCATTGGTAATCATACCTATAACCATATCAATGCCTTGCGATTCTCTACTCGCACCTGTATGGAGAATATCGCAAAAGCCACGGCGGTACTCGGACAAACGCACCTCTTTCGTCCTCCTTATGGGCGGTTCTGGATATGGCAGAAAATGGCAGTATTCCATGCCGGCTACAGAATGTATCTGTGGGATGTGCTGACCCACGACTACAACCCGAATTACACGCCGGAACACATGTTGAGTATCATTCAGCGTTACACTCGTAATGGAAGTATCATCAATTTCCACGACTCCATTAAGTCAAACGAGCGTATGCTCGCTGTCTTGCCCAAGGCGATAGAGTGGCTCCAACAAGAGGGCTACGAGATATTGCCCCTATAATCACAACACATGCAGAAAACCTTTTCTATACATTATTGTCTGTTGGCAGTGAGCGGTCTTTGCTTGCTTTTGTCGGGTTGTGCCAATCGAGGCATTGGTCCACAAGGAGGTCCCAAAGATACTATTCCGCCACAGGTCGTCAAAGAAACGCCCCTCAACGGCACGACCAACTTTCGTGGTAACAAGATAGAGGTGGTCTTCAACGAGTATCTGCAGTTGGACAATGTGCAGTCGAACTTGCTTGTCTCGCCACCGCAGCAGGTACCGCCTGAGGTGAGTGCAGTGGGCAAGAAACTGCAGATCACCTTGCAGGAAGAACTGAAAGACTCGACCACCTACACCCTCGATTTCGGCAATGCCATCTGCGACTATACGGAGAAGAATCCCCTCACGGGTTATACTTTTGCTTTTGCCACGGGCGACCGAATAGACTCGTTGGAAGTCTATGGCGTAGTGGTCAATGCGGAGGATTTGAACCCTATTTCTGGACTATATGTGGGGCTGCATGAGAATCTCGAGGACTCTGCGTTCTCTACAATTCCTTTCACGCGTGTCGCCCGCACGGATACGCTCGGGCAATTCGGTATTCGCAACCTGCGGGGCGGCTCTTATCGGCTCTATGCACTTCAAGACCAGAGTCGTGATTTCCTTTACCAACCCGGCGAGGGATTGGCTTTCGCCGACTCGCTTGTAACACCGGTCTACGAGACGGAAGTAGTACACGATACGCTTTGGCGCGATACGCTGACAATCAATGCATTGGGCGATACACTTCCCACGCGTGTAGTAGACTCGGTGCGCAGTGTGGAGAATACCTATGTCGGTCCTTCGGACTTGTTGCTCTGGTTCTTCAAGGAGGAAAAAGTGCGCCATTATTTTCAGCGTGCTTATCGTGATGATGCCCATTGTATTCGCTTGGTTTTCTCTGCACCGCAAGATAGTCTGCCGACCATTGTTGCCCTGCCGCCGAGTGCGATAGATAGCACACGGAGCGACTCGGCGTGGGTCAATCCGCTCGACCATGCCCTCTGGCAGAACAATCCGACGCGCGATACATTAGTCTGTTGGTTGCGTGACTCTGTGGCAATAGGGCAGGACAGTATCTATCTGCTCATGACCTATCAAAAGTCCGACTCGGTCTATAATCTTGTGCCAGAGACAGATACCGTGCCTGCTCTCTATCGTGCACCACGCTTGACCGCAAAGGCAAAAGCCGCTCTCGATAAGAAGAATCAAGAACGAGCATTGGCACTCAAGTCGAACGCCAAGAACGACTTTGAACTCTACGACACCCTGCGTATCTATTCGGAGTGGCCTATCGATTCTATATGGAAAGACAGTCTGCACTTATTGGAAAAAATAGACACACTCTACAAACCTTGTGCGTTCACACTACAGCCGCTCGATAGTGCCGGTATGGGGTATGCTGTGGTGGCTAAGTTGGAGCAGGGCAAGTCTTACGAACTACGCCTCGACTCGGCGGCAATGTGCGATATCTATGGCAAAGTAAACAACGCTGCTACTTTCTCGCTCAAGCTGAAGACATTGGAGGATTATGCCACGCTGCTTGTCAAACTTGTAGACTACGACCCGGCCATTCGTCTCCAACTTCTGAACGACAAAGACCAAGTGGTGCGTGAGTTGCCTGCCGCTCCGGACGGTACCAAGTTTGAGTACCTTGCACCCAAGACCTATTACCTGCGCCTCTATTTCGACCTAAATGCAGACGGCAAGTGGACAACAGGCGATTGGGCAGAGAAACGCCAACCGGAACCGGTTTACTATTTCCCACAGAAACTCTCGCTGCGTGCCAACTGGGATTTTGAGGAGATATTCAACTACCGTGGCATTCCACAATTGGAAGCCAAGCCCCGTGAACTCCGCAAGGACGCCGGCGCGACCAAGAAATAATGCCTATGAAGTATTCCCGGAACACAGAACGCTTGGTAGGCTATGCCTTTCTCTTGACGGGATTGGCGGTGCAGGTGATAGTCTATTGTCTACACCCCGATAACCCATGGTCGCTGGTGAGCGGGCTGCTCGGTATGTGTTCGGTTGTGCTTTGCTCGCAGGGCAATATCCTCACTTTTGCCTTCGGTTTCGGACAGATTTTGACTTACTCGTACCTTTGCTATCTCGAGCGTTTCTATGCGGGGATAGCAATGAATGCCTTCTATTTCGTTACGCAGATATATGGTGTCTATTCGTGGCGCCGCCAACTCCGTCAGGCGGATGAGAATACGCTCTCTGCGCCGGTGCCTACTCGTCGATTGTCGCTGCCTATGCTGTGTGCAGTGGTAGCCGTGTCGATAGTGGTGTCCCTTCTGACGGGCATATTCCTAAGTTGCTACACGACCGACACGAGTCCCTATTTGGATGCTTTTACCACCGTACCTGCTCTTGTGGCGCAGGTGCTGATGATTTTTGTTTATCGTGAGCAGTGGTATCTCTGGCTGTTTGTGGATGCACTCTCGGTGCTGATGTGGCTGCTGGCGGGCAACTATTGTATGACCGCCCTCTATGCTTTCTGGTGCGTCAATTGTGTCTACGGCTATATTCGTTGGACAAAGCAATTAGCCGCTTAGTCTATTCTTTTTCAATCTCTTACGCGTATGCCAACTCCCTATCTCTTAGTCGAGAACCTGACCAAGTCGGTGGGTTCTAAGGTGCTGTTTCGCAATATCTCTTTTGCCGTCAACGAGGGGCAGCGTATGGCGCTTATCGCCCGCAATGGGGTGGGTAAGTCCACCCTGATGGACATACTGACCGACCGCACCGACTACGATAGCGGGCGCATTACATGGCGCAACGACTTGCGTGTGGGGTATCTGCCCCAGCGTATTGTTCTACCCGCCGAGGAAACGGTGCGCTCGCTCTCCCATTCTGCCGAGCAGACACTCCGTATGACGCAGTTCCTTACGCAATTGGGGATTACTAACCTCCAACAGCAAATTGCTCACCTCAGTGGCGGGCAGCAGAAGCGTGTCGCTTTGGCGCAAGTACTCTCCGAAGAGCCTGATTTTCTGTTGCTTGACGAGCCTACCAACCACCTTGATTTGGAGATGGTAGCGTGGCTCGAGGAGTATCTCCGCCGCTCCCAACTGACACTATTGCTTGTCACGCACGACCGTTATTTTCTCGACCGTGTATGCTCCGATATTGTGGAGATTGACCAAAACACTCTTTACACCTACCACGGCAACTATTCCTATTATTTAGAGAAGCGGGCGGAGCGTATCGAGCAACAGAACGCCGAGGCAGATAAGTTTCGCAACCTTTACCGCACCGAGTTGGATTGGATGCGCCGTATGCCCCAGGCGCGTGCTCACAAGGCGCAGTACCGCATCGATAACTTCTACGAGATAGAGAAGAAAGCCAAGCGCACGCAGCAGGATACGGATGTCCGCCTGCAAGTGCAATCAGCCTATATAGGCAACAAGATTTTCGAGGCGAAAGAGGTCAGTAAATCGTTTCTTGTGCAGCCCAAAGACCCCGCCGAACCGCCTCATACGCTACAGATACTCAATCGGTTCTCCTATGTTTTTTCCCGCTACGAGAAGTTAGGTATTATAGGCAACAATGGCACGGGTAAGTCCACTTTCCTGCGCTTGCTTTTGGGCGAGATAGCACCCGACAGTGGTTCGTTCGACATCGGCACGACCGTGCGTTTCGGCTACTATCGCCAGCAGGGGCTGCCATTCGAGGCGGAGAAGAAAGTCATTGATATTGTGCGCGATATAGCCGAAACCATAGACCTCGGCAATGGCGACCGCTTGACGGCGAGTCAGTTCTTGCAGCATTTTCTGTTTTCGCCGTCGCAGCAGTACGATTTTGTGGAAAAGTTGTCGGGCGGTGAGCGGCAGCGTCTGCACCTCTGTACGGTGCTGATGCGCAACCCCAATTTTCTTATTTTGGACGAGCCGACCAACGACCTTGATATCCCGACGCTCAATGTGTTGGAGGAGTACCTTCGGGCGTTCAAGGGCTGTTTGATTGTGGTCAGCCACGACCGCTATTTTATGGACAAGGTGGTGGACCATCTCTTTGTTTTCCGCGGCAATGGCGTGGTGGAGGACTTCCCCGGCAACTACACGCAGTTCCGTGCGCAGGGTGGGGTGCTGTCCGACTCGAACACGCCATCCAATGGAAAGGCGAAGTCCGATTCTGTCGCCCAAGAAAAATCTCAATCCGCTGAATATCAGTCGAAAAGACCACAAGCAACCGACCGTCCTCGCAAACTCTCTTTTAAGGAAAAGCGGGAGTTGGAAGAATTAGAACAACGCCTGCCCGAGTTAGAACAAGAGAAAGCCGACCTCGAGGCGCAACTCTCCGGTGGCTTGACCGATATGGACGCCATTGCCACTGCCTCTGCCCGTTACGAAGAGGTGCAACGCCTCTTGGACGAAGCCGAGATGCGTTGGCTCGAACTGAGCGAAATCTAACTGCCTATATTACGCCGTTGTTTTCGGTTCGCCTAACCGCCTTGGGTGGCAGGTATCGTGTTCCCCATTCGTTTCTATTCCTATTTTGTGAATAGAAATGAATGGGGATTATTTTTGCATGACTCTGTGTGAAGGTAAAAATAGATTTTACTAAAAGCGGGTAAAATAGATACTAAACTGGTCGCAAAAGCATCGCAAAAGCATCGCAAAAGCATCGCAAAAGCGTCGAAAAGGCGTATTAAAAGCCGTCTGAAACACTCTTTCACCGTGATAGTATGCATTATATCAGCGGCTTTGTAGCGGTCTATCCCCATACCACCACGGTCGATACACGGTCGATACACGGTAGATACACGGTAGATACACGGTTGATATACGGTAGATACTTGGTCGATACTCGGTAAATTTACTTGTGTATAAAGAGATGTTATAACACTTCTGATGAGCGTTTAATAAGTTAAACAAGCGTCCGGTCCCAAAATACATAGAGAGAAAATACATTCGGCGTGAGAAAAGGCAGTCTGATTTTGTGCAATCGAAAAAAAAGTTGTACCTTTGTCGCATGAATGCTCTCGAATATGACGAGCAAACAGTAACACATTAAATACCATACGAATATGAATGAAGAACTACAACGCGTAATGGCCGTGGCTCAGACATGGCTCGACGGGAACTACGATGACGAGACAAAGGCACAAGTGCGTGCCATGATGGAGGCAGAAGACAAAACAGAACTGATAGATAGTTTCTACCGCACCCTTGAATTCGGTACGGGTGGTCTTCGCGGCATTATGGGCCCCGGCACCAACCGTATGAACAAGTACATTGTAGCACAGGCAACCCAAGGGTATGCCAACTACCTGCTGAAAGTACAGAAAGAAAACGGATTCAAAAATGTAGAAAACGGACAAGTAGCCGTAGTGGTGGGACACGACTGCCGCAACAACGGGCGTCTGTTTGCAGAAACCGTAGCCAATGTATTCTCGGCAAACGGCATCAAAGTATATCTGTTCGAGAGCCTGCGTCCGACACCGGAAGTGAGTTTCGCCATCCGTCACCTGCACTGCCAAGGCGGTGTGAATGTGACCGCCAGCCACAACCCCAAAGAATACAACGGATACAAAGCCTACTGGGAAGACGGATCGCAAGTGCTGCAACCCCATGACCAAGGCATTATCGACGAGGTAAACAAAGTGGAAATGGCGGATGTGAAATGGGAAGGAAACAAAGACCTGATTGAAATAATCGGCGGCGAGATAGACTACGACTACATGATAGCCGTAAAGACCGTTATGATAGACCAAGAAGTGATTCTGCGTCAAAAAGACCTGAACATTGTCTATACCCCACTCCACGGAGCAGGTCGTCAAATTGTCCCGATGTGCTTGCGTTCATGGGGATTCCAAAACATCCATGTCGTACCCGAACAGATGGTGATTGACGGCAATTTCCCGACTGTGGTAAGCCCTAACCCCGAAAACGCAGAGGCAATGACCATGGGTATGAACCTCGGCACAAAACTGAATGCAGACCTGGTGATTGCCAGCGACCCCGATGCAGACCGATTGGCTATTGTATGCCGCGACGACGAAGGCAAATGGGTGATTATCAATGGTAACCAAACCTGCATGATGTTCTCGTACTACAACATCAAGGCACTGAAACGCACCGGCAAGATGCGCCCGGAAAACTACTTGGTAAAGACTATCGTAACGAGCGAAGTGATTCGCCGCATTGCTGACCGTGAGAATGTGACGCTGACCGATGAATACACCGGATTTAAGTGGATTGCCAATCGTATTCGTATGTGGGAAGGCACACACAAATACATCGGCGGCGGCGAGGAGAGTTTCGGTTGGCTCGGCTACGATGCAGTGCGCGACAAATGCTCGCCATCGGCTATCTGCCTCATCTGCGAAATTGCAGCCTACGCAAAAGACCAAGGAATGTCGCTCTATCAGTATCTGCTGAACATCTACAAAGAGTTCGGATTCCAGCGTGAAACCACCGTCAATGTGGTTCGCCCGGGTAAGGCAGGTGCAGAGGAAATTCAACAAATGATGGTCAACTACCGTCAGAACCCGCCCCAAGAGATTGCAGGCGAAAAGGTTATCCGCATCAAGGACTACAAGACGCTGATTGAGAAGAATCTCGTTGACGGCGAATGGCAAGAGCAACCCATTGTGATGGCACTCGGCGCAACCAGCAATGTGCTGCAATACTTCACGGACGGCGGACTGAAAGTGAGTGTTCGTCCGTCGGGAACAGAGCCAAAGATTAAATTCTATTTTGAGATTCCGGCTGATATGCCGACAACGGCAGACTACAAAGCGGCTACCGCTGCAGCAGAAGCACGCGTACCTGCCATCAAGAAGAGCCTCGGAATAGACTAATCCGACTTAATAAAACTCTCTTTTAATCTGGTGTGTCAGAACTTGCTGACACACCCGATTCGTTTTTTATAACCCTTCTTGCATAAAACTCTTGCGTATGTGAAATAAAAACAATACCTTTGCACCTGCGAAACCCACACATGGGGTCTGTATGCGCTGCGTGGACTTTTGCTCCTGTTGTTTGGGAGGTGTCCATCCGAGTGCTGCTACTTATTTGGGTTGGGTTTTGCAGACATAGTTAGGCGTTATTGACGCTGTATTCCCGGGTTTCTGGAATCTCGCAAATTCTATTTACCAACCAAGGATGCTGCAACGATAGACGCCCGCGGGATGTAAGTATTTTTCCCGCTCTGTGCTGTCCGTAGCGTGCTGTATTCATAGTGCGTTTTGCGGGGAGCAATCGGATTGCTTAGGCGGTGCATCTCTTCCATGTAGAGAGGTGTGTCGGTCATAGGCGGATTTTCTCCACATAACGGGAGAGAAAAAACAGAGTGGAAAATCGCTTATACGAGCGTGGGTTTCGCGTTGCCGTTCCAAAGGTTGGTGGGCAATGCGAGAGCCTCAGAAATCGTGGAGTCGGCAAGATACGAACTCCACGCTTTTTGTGTATATACCTCTCGCATTGAGCAGTGTTCCATCCTTTTGTTGAGTCTCCCCGCAGTGCCGTACACCTATTTTTGACCTATATGCCCTATTTTTACTCCCATGGGAGGTTACTTTTCTTCGGAAAAGTACATATATCTTTATATGGATTCCATTAGTCGCTTAGCACGATACCGATTTTATTCCTTTTTTCTTGCCGCTTGCGGCATAGGAAATACGAAAAAATGTATAGTCGGCGACAACAGAAAAAGAATGAATTAATATAATAACTTGAAAAACTATGCGTTGTACAGGATGCGGTTGGGAAAATCCCGACACTAACACCAATTGTGAGAAATGCGGGGCAAGCCTGCAGAGTGAAAACCGGAACTACGCCAATGCCCCTGCGGCAGGCAGTCCGTTCAACAAGACCCGTATCGAGGCGGAAGTCTTCCCCGACCTTGCGGCACCTCAGCCGGTAACCCCCACTTGTCGTGAAGAAGAGCCTGCCGCCCCAGCGGCTCATACCCCTACGCCCCATGCCGTGCATCAAGCGGCTCCTGCGGGCGGCTATCAAGGGACAGTCAATCCCTGGATACAGGTAGCGCCCAAGAGCCAATGCACGCTGACCCCTATTCAGCAGGACACCGACGAGACAGCGCCGAAAGCCATTTCCTTCAAGGGCGAGCAGCACATTCTCAATCGTGCTAATTTGGATGAGGAGAACTATACCATCACTTCTAAGGTGCAAGCCGAACTCACCTGCGAGGACGGCGTATGGTATATTCAGGACGGCAGTCAGCAGCAGACCACCTTTGTCCATGCGGGCAACAAGACCCCGCTCCGAGATGGCGATGTCGTCTTGATGGGCAATCGCCAATTTGTGTTCCACACCGATAAGTAGTGCCATGATAGCCAATCGATGTGATTATCGTATAGGCGACAGCATCGGCCACTACCGTGTGCAGAAACAACTCGGCGAGGGTGCATTCGGCATAGTCTATAAGGTGTCGGATACCTCGTCGGGCAATCCTCTTGCGCTCAAGTTGCTCAAACTTTGGTCTATGGAGCCCGAATTGCGTGACCAACTCTCGCAGCGTTTCGACATGGAGTACGAGACCAGCCGTATCGACAGTCCGTACCTTGTCCATTCGGTGGGCAAGGGCATTACGGAGGGCAATCCGTATATTGTTATGGAGTTCTATAATGGCGGCGATCTCACTTCCGCTCCCCGCAATACCGATTGGACGCTAGTCGCCCGTCAGGTGTTGTTGGGGTTGCGTGCGTTGCACCGACACGGTAAGGTGCATCGCGATCTCAAGCCGGAGAATGTATTGCGCCGAGCCGATGGCACAGCCGTCTTGACCGACTTCGGTATCTCGGGCGACCGCAACCGGCGGCAGACCAAGATGGATATGCTCGGACGCCCTATGCAGGTCTTTGGTACCTACGCCTATATGCCACCCGAGCAGGTGCAGCCCAAGCGGGGCGAAGCCACCGTGTTGCCCACGACCGATATTTTCTCGTTCGGTGTCATGATGTACCGCCTGCTTACGGGCAAGTTGCCTTTCGGGACACTCGACAACGAGGCAGAACTCGCTCTGTATATCAAGCGGGCAAGCGAAGGGGATTGGAATCGCAGTCTGCTCTCGCTCTCTGCTTATGGCACTACGTTTCAGCCTATCATCGAAGGTTGCCTACGCCCCAACTACAAGCAACGCTTGCAGTCGGTCGACGAGGTGCTTGCCTTGCTTCCCGCCACGGGTAATTCCCTTGACCCGAATTCCGACGCCGAGTTTGGGGTATTTCCCGAACCACTCCCGAACGAACTCACTATTTCGGGCTATCGTTTGCGTATCATGCAGGGCGAGGAATACGGCAAAACCTACGACCTCCCCGCTCAGCAGTCCTCCACGCTTACTATGGGGCGCGAGAGCAGCACCGTCCGGAATACGCTCCCTATCGTTGAAGAGCAGAGCAGTTACATCTCTCGCCGCCATTGCACGCTCCGTTACGACGCTGCCTCCAACCTATGGCAGATATACGACGGGCAGCAGGACGCTACCGCCTCCAACGGATGGCGCTATTCGCTCAACGGTACTTTTGTCAATTCCACCGAGGTCGGTCCCTTTGGCTATTGGCTGCGTGTAGGCGACATCATCTCTATCGGCGATACCAAACTCCGTGTCGAGGCATACTGACACCCCTACCCCTATAGCCAACTCTTGCTAAAACCAACTCAATCAACAGCATACAAATTCAATCTCATAAAACCAACCCATTATGAATGCAATTACAGTCGGGCGCAGTCCCGAAAACACCATTTCCGTCAGTCCGAATTACGCTACCGTCAGCGGACACCATGTCACCATTACGCAAGCCAACGGACAACTCTACTTGCAGGACCACAGCACCAACGGCACCTACATCAACGGGCAATTCGTTCACAATAATCAGCAGATTGCCATTTCTCCGAACGATACCATTACGCTTGGGCGAGAATACCACCTCGATATGTCTGCCGTCGTGCGTGCTTTGCAAGCCACAGCCGGCGGGCGAGAAACAAGGCTTCGCCAGCCTCAAGCGCAGGGGCAAGCCGTGGTCGTCAATATACAAAACAATGTGGATAAACCGCATACCGCTTGCCCGCAAGAGCAGCAACCCATAGAAACGCCGCACCGTGCAGAACCCAAAAACTTGAATTCCTTCAATTGGGGCGCATTTTGGCTCAGTTGGCTATGGGCAGTTTGCCATAGTGTATGGTGGGGATTGCTATGCTTCATTCCATTTGTCAACATGGTTGTTCCCTTCGTGTTGGGATTCAAGGGCAATCGTGCTGCATGGGAGAAGTTCAGCGGCACCGCCGAAGAGTTCGAGCGTAAGCAGGCAGCATGGAGTAAGTGGGGTTGGATTATATTCGTAGGCACATTGGTTCTCTATATTATAATCACTATCGCAAATATCTAAAACCACAACTATGGCACAAACCAACTACAAGCGCACGCTGACCGGGTCAGTCGGCGCAGGATTAGGCTCTGTTTTCTCTTCCACCGGCAAGAGTTACTACATTTTGGAGCATAAGGTGTCCTCCAAGTACCACCATGCAGGCGAGGCGCAAGAGATTATCGTCGATGAGGCAGAACTCGGGCGCGATGCCAAATGCCAAGTCCAATTCGACGAGTCGTTCACCACGGTCAGCCGTCGCCACGCAGCGATTGTCCGTGACGGAGAGAATTGGAAACTAGTGCAACTGAGCCAAACCAACAAGACTTTTCTCAACGGACACCCTGTCACCACGGAGTGGTACTTGCAGAACGGCGACGAGATACAACTCTCCGTCAATGGTCCCAAACTCGGCTTTATCATTCCGCAGGGAGCAAAAGCCAAGACGGGCAGCATTGCGCTTTCCCGCCGTTTGAGCCTTTTCCGCCAGCAGGCACTCCGTCCTTACAAAACCGCTATGGCGGCTATGGCAGTCGTCATCGTACTGCTGATAGGTGGCGGCACAGGTGTAGGAATATGGCTCGGCAAGGAGAACGCCAAACTCAAAGAGGGCGCAGTGCTTACTCAGACGCAAATCAACGAGGCACAGCAGGCACTCGTCGAGGCACAAGCCCGGCAGGAGGCGTTGAGCCGTGAACTGAATAAGACCAAACGCGACCTTACCCGTGCCATCCAATCTCTGCCCTCGCAGACCCCTGTTCCCGAAGCAGTCCCGAAGGTAAACGCTGTTTCCACAACGGGTAACGCCGCTCTCGACGCTGTGCTGCCCTACATCTACTTTGTCTATATCCGCAAAGTGGAGATCTCCTTCGAGGGACAAACCAAGACTGTCGAGGGTTTAGGCTCCGGCACCGGTTTTCTGTTGAGCGACGGCCGCTTTGTCACTGCCCGCCATGTGGTAGAGCCGTGGATGTTCCCGTCGGGCGAAGACGACACGCAGAACATTGCCATCAACGCCATTGCCCACAGTGGCGGCACGGTCAAGTGCTATATCGATGCCTATTCGCCTACGGGCAAGCAATTGCATTTTGTCTCAACCAATGCTAAGACCGACCCTTCCTCCGACAAACGCTACGCAATGGATGGTGGTGCTACTATCGCCATCCCGCAAGAACTCTCTGCCGATTGGGCATCGTTCCGCACGAGCGAGCAGGGCGGATTGGCATTCCACAACGCCTTGAGCCGAGAACTGAAGATGACCACCGAACTGCAAGTCTTGGGCTATCCGTTGGGTCTTGGGGCAAACTCGCCCACCGACATCAGTCCTATCTTTGCAACGGCGCAAGTGGCGAAACAGGGGTTGGAGCATGGCATGATAGCCACCACCAATTCGGGCTACGAGCATGGCAACAGTGGCGGTCCCGTCTTCGCCACCACTACTGACGGCAAATTGTTGGTGGTTGGATTAGTCTCTTCCGGTGCCGGTCGTGGCTTAGGTCTCATTGTCCCCATCGCCGCCGTCAAATAAAAATACTTGCCCTACTGATAGATTTTGACTTTTTCTCGTTATACTATTGGGAGGGCAAAAGACGGCGCAGCCTTGCATGGGCTTTAATGGAGAAACCATCCATTCTCATTCACGGAGAAATCACAAACAATACGGGGACTTCTATAAATTCCCCATTAACGGAAACACAACAATGAAAGATATTCATTTCACATTGGCGGCACGCTGCGAGGCAGCAGGTCGCGACAACAACGAGGACAACTACCAAGTCATCTCGGACATTGCCTCGAATACATACACTTTTGCAGCGGGCGAAGAACTCACGCTGGGCGACAAAGGCACGCTTCTCGTAGTCTGCGATGGTATGGGCGGCATGAACGCCGGCGAGGTGGCATCGGCTATTGCGGTCAAGACCGTCAAGGAGGCATTTGCCGCCGAGCGTATCTCGAAGGAAGCACTTGCCAACCCCGAGAAGTTTATTGTCCAAGCCATTCAGGCAGCCGATGCGGCTATCAAGGCAGAGGGCAAACGCAACCCCGAGACAGAGGGCATGGGCAGTACGATAGTGCTGGCGTGGCTGTTGCACGGCAAGGCGTATATCGGTTGGTGCGGCGACTCGCGTGCTTACCGCTATAACCCCGCCACGGGATTGGAGCGACTCTCGCACGACCATAGTTATGTGCAGGAGTTGGTCGATGCCGGCAGTATCACGGAGGAACTAGCTTTTTTCCACCCGAATAACAACATCATCACCCGCAGTCTGGGCGACCTTCGTGGCACGGCAAAACCGGACACCAAGGTCTTCGATATTCAGCAGGGCGACCTCTATCTGCTCTGCTCCGACGGACTCTGCGGCTGCCTGCAAGATGCACAGATTCGTTCGGTTATCGAGCAGCACCACACTACTGTGGCAGAGTGCCGTGATGCGCTTTGGCAAGCCGATGAGGCAGCAGGCTGGCACGACAATGTAACAACCGTGCTGGCGCAAATCACCAAAGGCGGCATTGCCCCACATAAGCCGCTCTCTGCAGAAGACACCGTAGCCAACCTGCGCCGCAGCAATCGCCGCCTCAAAACGATCTCTATCTCGTTGGCTTCCCTGTTAGGCATTCTTGTCCTCGCCGCCGCTCTCTACTACGCTCGTCCATACCTAAGCAAGTTACGCCGCACCGCTCAACAGCCTGCGGAAGAAATACTAAACGAAAGTAGTAAGACTGAAACTACTGCAGAAGAGGTAGCCCATGAGGATAAGGATAAAAAAGATGAGAGCCAATCTACCAAAAAAGAATCCGACAAAAAGGGCAAAGAAAAAGCCCCTGCTCCATCGAACGACAGTCGAACCACTGTCGAAGGAGCGTCGAAAGAAGAACCTATTCCCGATGTAAAGACCGTACCGGCCCCCGCAGACCTCAAGGCAACAACAGGGCAAGAACAGGATACGAACAAGGAAAAACAGGAAACGAAAAAAGACTCCATTCCCGAGACAAAGAAAGCACCCACACAAACTAAGGACACAACCACAAACGACTAACCTATGCAACTCCAACAAGATACTCTTTTCGACAATCGCTATACGCTCCGCCAACTCATTGGGCGTGGCGGTTTCAGCGAAGTATGGCTTGCCCACGACACATGGACAGAACTCGATATTGCCATCAAGGTCTATGCGCCCGGACAGGGCATGGACACCAACGGACTACAGATTTTCAGTAAGGAATTGGCAGGCGTCTTCAACCTCAACCAAGCCAACTTGCTCAAGCCGACCCATGTCGGTCAGTGGCTGAATATGCCATATCTTATTATGGAGTACTGCCCCAAAGGAGCACTCAATAAGCAGGTCGGCAAACTCACCGAGCAGGAGGTGTGGAAGGTGTTGCACGATGTGGCGGCAGGTTTGGCGTATTTGCACGCCAAGGAGATTGTGCACCAAGACATCAAGCCCGATAACATCTTGCTCGACGAGAACGGCGACTACCGCATTACCGACTTTGGTATCTCCACCAAGGCACGCACCACGCTCCGTCGCAGTATCGGTGCAGCAGCCGTGTCGGGCGGCACAACAGCCTATATGGCGCCTGAGCGTTTCTCTGCTAACCCCGCCCCCACCAAGGCAAGCGATATTTGGTCGTTGGGTGCCATGGTTTTCGAACTTATTACGGGCGATGTCCCCTTCGGCGAGATAGGCGGCGGGCTGCAGAAGAACGGTGCCGATATTCCTACGATACACCCCGCTAAGGGCGTACTTTCGGCAGAACTGACGCATGTGGTTCGCCTCATGCTTGCCCCCAACGCATGGGATCGCCCCACCGCCGACACCCTCGCCATCTGGGCAGCCAACCCTCTTGCTTTGAACTTTGCCACCGATGGGTCTAAGGGAAGCACCCCAAAAGCAGGAACAAACGGTGCTCAAAAAGCAGGCGTTTCCCAAACCACTCAGGAAGGAGCACCGAACAATCCATCGGGCACCACCTCAAAGGGCAATACCTCAAAGGGCGGTTCCCGAGAAACGACCATACTCAAACCGGGCTCTCCCTCCGCCGATGACACAACTACCACCGAACGCCATACTCCCCACGAGCCCAAACCCACAGTAGGACATCCCAAGTCTACCGTAGTCCACCCACAACCCCCAAAGGACGAAAAGAAAGGCAACCTTTGGTGGCTCTGGACCTTTATAGGTAGTAGTATATTGGCAATTATAATTGGAATAGTAATACCTCAAATAAGAATAAACAGCAAAATACCACCAACTACTTATTCAAATCAAAATAATGAATCAATAAGTAGGGCAATTACTGCACAACCTATGACGAACACAGAAAAGAATATAAATGCCGAAAAAGCAAAAGAACTAATATCAAAGATCTGTAGCAATTCAAGCAGAGGAGGGAATTATGCTTCATTGGAGAAATGTTTTACTGATACAATAGCCCCATATGTTCATAGTGTCTTAACTAAATACAATTATGAGATTCCAGAAACCACTAAAGAGTATGTAGAAAGGTTTACTGAGTATCAAATATCAACACCATATAATCTATGTATTATTAACTCCTCATTTCCTGCAACTGTTCAGTGTGATGTTACGGTTGTCTGGATTATAGATGGAAAGAAAAAACGCGCTGTAGTTCATAAAACATATTACATTACCTCTGATTATAAGGTTTCCGGCTTTTTAGACCAGCAAGACAAAACGCAGATTATTGGTTATGCATATTAGTGG
>CAVEXR010000019.1:0-43386 GCA_963619585.1 Azospirillum sp. CAG:239 | reverse complement strand
GTGACTGAGTGAGAATCATGTAGATGCAGCCAAAAAACAAAAAGCGCACAAAAGTGTTTAGAGTCCTGAGTATGTTAAACTTATTACTAAACGGGGAATTTATAGAAGTCCCCTATAATGATTGAAATTATAAGCGCAATGAATACGAAAGAAAATAAGCAAGTTACGGGCAAATACCTGACTCTTGGCGACGAGAAGTATTACCTGATAGAGAACTACGATGAACTGCATCCGTTCTTTATCAGCCTTGCCAGCGATACCGACCTGTGGATGTATATCTCTTCTACGGGCGGGCTGACTTGTGGCCGCCGCAACCCGGAGCAGGTGCTGTTCCCGTACTATACCGACGATAAAATCACCGAGAGTGCCGACCACACCGGCGCCAAAACTCTCATAAGGGTTCATGCAACTCAACCTCTCTCAACCCTCAACCCTCAACCCTCAACTTCTCTCAACACTCAACTCTCAACACTCAACTATCTTTGGGAGCCTTTCTCCGACCGCTTGAATGGTATCTATCGTGTCCGCCGCAGCATTGCCAAATCTGTCACGGGCAACAAACTGCTTTTTATGGAGCAGAACCTCGACCTTGGGCTTACGTTTGCCTACGAGTGGGCGGCTGCCGACCGTTTTGGTTGGGTGCGTCGTGCTCGTTTGCTCAACGACACCGATTGTCCTATCTCGGTTGAGTTGTTGGATGGTTTGCAAAATGTCATGCCTTCCGGGGTGGAGCAGAAGACGCAGAATGTGTTCTCCACATTGGTCGATGCCTACAAGAAGACCGAACGAGTCCCGAACCAACCCATGGTTTTGTTCCGTATGGAGGCCATTTTGGTGGATAGGGCGGAGCCGAGTGAGTCCTTGCGTTGCAATAGCATCTATACGCTTGGGCTGTCAAATGCCGACTACTTGACCTCATCCACGCAGTTGGACGCCTTCCGTCGTGGCGAAGCCGTCCTTTCCGAGCCCGAGTCTAAGGGTATGCGTGGCGCTATCTTCGCCCATACCGCCCTCTCTCTTGCCCCTCACGCCGCCGAGCAGTGGTACTTTGTCTGCGATGTCATGCAGGACGCTGCCGATGTGCGCCGCAGCCTGCATTTCCTGCGTGAGCCGAATGCTTCCGCAGTGGTTGAGGCAGCCATCCGTACCGCTACCGATACGCTGCGTGCTATCGTGGCGCAAAACGACGGAGTGCAGCAGACGGCGGACGAGTGGGACGATGCCCGCCACTTTGCCAACACGCTGTTCAACACCATGCGTGGCGGCTTCTATTGCGACAACTATCAGATTAGCGGCCGTGCGTTTGCCCACCATATCGAGGTCTTCAATCGTGCGCTTGCCGAGCAGTACAAGGGATTCCTTGCTTCGTTGCCCGAAACTATATCGTACAGCAAGTTAGAGGCGCGTATTACCGACCTGCAAGACCACCAGTTGCACCGTCTCTTCATGGAGTACTTGCCCATTACCTTCTCTCGCCGCCATGGCGACCCCAGCCGTCCGTGGAACTTGTTCGACATTCGTGTCAACGACAAGGACGGCCGTCGCCTCATTTCCTACCAGGGCAACTGGCGTGACATCTTCCAGAATTGGGAGGCGCTCTCGCTGTCTTACCCCGACTATACCAACGGCATTATCGCCAAGTTCCTCAATGCCACCACGGCGGACGGCTACAACCCCTATAAGGTTACCTCAGAGGGCATCGATTGGGAAGTCATCGAGCCGGAGAACCCGTGGTCAAATATCGGCTATTGGGGCGACCACCAGATTATCTATCTCTGCCGTTTGTTGGAGTTGAGTTACCGCCACAACCCCGCTGCGTTGCGTGCCATGTTGGGTGATCGGGAGTTCGCTTTCGCCAATGTGCCTTACCGCTTCCGAACCTACTCCGAAATTGTCGCCAATCCCAAAGACTCTATTTACTTCGATGACGACCTGCATAAGCATATCTTCTCCTTGTTGCCGACCTATGGCCAGGACGCACGCCTCGTTATGGCGGGCGACCAACCGCTGCTCGTCACCTTCACCGAGAAGGTGCTTATCACTCTGCTCACCAAGTTGAGCAATTTCATCCCCGATGCAGGTATTTGGATGAATACCCTGCGTCCCGAGTGGAACGATGCCAACAATGCTCTCGTGGGCTATGGAGCGTCTATGGTCACGGTCTATTATATGCATCGTTTTGTCCAATTCCTCCTTACCCTCTATACGGGCGTGGAGCAGACCTACGCTGTTTCCCGCGAGGTGGTTACCTTCTTGCGTGACATCGCTGCTGCTCTGAGCCGGCACACCGATGCACACGCCGCTCCATTCGACGACCATAGCCGCCGTGCCTTTGTCGATGCCGTAGGTCTTGCGGGCGAGACCTATCGCCGCTCAGTCTATGCCGGCCATTCGGGCGAGAAGGTAGAATTGGATAGTGACCTTCTCTGTGGCTTCTTGACGATGGCGCAAAAGGTGCTTGAGTCGGCTATCTCCGTCAGCCGCCGTGCCGATGGCCTGTATCATGCCTACAATCTCATTTCCTTTGGCGAGGGTACGCTTAGCGTAGAGCCGCTTTACGAGATGCTCGAGGGGCAAGTGGCCATTCTTTCTTCTTACGCACTGACGCCTGCCGAAGCCGCCGATTTGTTGGATACTATGCGCCATTCGGCTCTCTACCGTGCCGACCAGCGCAGTTATATGCTCTATCCCAACCGCCGCCGTCCCGCTTTCCTCGACCGTAATAACTTGCCCGCAGAGGCACTGTCTTTGCCTGTCGTAGAGCGTCTGTTGAGCGAGCAGGCAACCGATATCTTGGTGCAAGACTGCGAGGGTGGGGTACATTTCAACGCTTCGTTCAACAATGCCGATTTCCTTTCTCGTGCGTTGGACAATCATGCAGACATCACCGCCGCCGAGCGCAACGAATTACTTGCCGTCTACGAGCAGATGTTCCATCACCACGCTTTCACGGGTCGTTCCGGTTCGTTCTATAAGTACGAGGGCTTGGGCTCTATCTATTGGCACATGGTCAGCAAGTTGCTGGTAGCGGTGGGCGAAACCATCGAGCAGGCGATAGACGCCTCTGCCGATGCCGCCGTTCTCGCTCGCCTGAAAGCCCACTATGCAGCCGTCCGTGAGGGCATCGGTTCGCATAAGACGCCGGTTGAGTACGGTTCGTTCCCCTTCGATGCGTATTCCCACACCCCGTGGTTATATGGGGACCCCGACGCAAACCGTGAGGTTTGTGGTGGGGAGACGAGGACTTGCGGAACGCAAAACTCGCAGGGCGAGTTTCATTCGTGTAGCCAAGTCCGAGGAGGCGTGCAACAGCCGGGCATGACGGGGCAAGTCAAGGAGGACATCCTGTCCCGCTTCTTCGAGTTGGGCGTGCGTGTAGCCGAGGGTGCTATTCATATCGAGCCGGTAATGCTCAGTGCCGATATGTTCCGTGATGGTGTGCTGCATTTCACCTATTGTCAGACACCGTTTGTTTATCGTTTGGGCAGCGAGCCGAGCATTGTGGTCGAATTTGCCGACGGCAAGACCGCCTCATTCAGCGACACCATTGACGCTTCTGTTTCGCGCCATATCTTTGCCCGTGACGGCCAAGTCAAACAAGTTACCGTAACCATCAAATTGTAATCGAACCATCAAATTGTAATCTCATGAAAACTCACACCCATACATTTCGCAGCCTTTCGTGGTGCATCCTGTGCGCATCCGCCATCGTTTTCTCGTCTTGTGCGCCGAAAGACCCCACCGAGCAGAAAATCGATCGCCTGCTGTCCCGAATGACTCTCGAAGATAAAATCGGCCAGATGACGCAGGTCTGTGGTGGTTGGATATCTGACGACCTTGAAAATCAGGTGCGTGCGGGGGCAGGTGCCATGCTCAACAGTGTGGGTGAGGAGGCGAACCACTACCAGCGCATTGCCGTCGAGGAGACCCGCCTTGGTATTCCGATGATTTTTGGGCGTGACATCATCCACGGCTACCATACTGTCTATCCCATTCCGCTCGGTCAGGCGGCTACTTTCGACCCCGCTTTGGTCGAGCAGGCAGCCCGTCTTACCGCCAACGAGGCGACTCATGCCGGTCTGCGTTGGACATTCTCGCCCATGGTGGATGTAGCGCGTGACCCTCGTTGGGGGCGTATCGCCGAGGGCTATGGTGAGGACACCTACCTCACTTCTGTCATGGGTGCTGCCTGTGTGCGTGGCTACCAGGGAGCCGACTACAATCCCGCAACCGGTCAGGGCACTATCGATATGGCGGCTTGCGTCAAGCATTTTGCCGGCTATGCCGTTTCGGAGGGAGGCCGTGATTACAACACCACATGGATTCCGGAGGTGCAACTTCGTGAGACCTACCTGCCGCCTTTCAAGGCAGCCGTTGATGCGGGTTCAGCAACGATTATGTGTTCCTTCAACGACCTCAATGGCGTGCCTGCTTCGGCGAACCGTCACCTTAATGTTGATATTTTGCGCCACGAGTGGGGTTACAACGGTATGCTCGTGTCCGATTGGGCATCTTCGGCGAATATGATTGCGCATGGCAACTGTGCCGACTTGCGTGAAGCGACCGTTTTGAGCGTTAATGCGCAAATGGAGATGGATATGGAGGGGCACGGCTATCCGTGGCATCTGAAAGAATTGGTCGAGAGCGGCAAGGTTAGCGAGAAGCAGTTGGACGCTTGCGTGCGCGATATTTTGCGCTTGAAATTCCGTTTGGGTCTGTTTGAGAACCCCTACTGCACGATTGATTCCACGCAGTTCTTTACGGCTGAGGCACTTGCAGCCGCTCAGCGTGCCGCCGAGGAATCCGCCGTCCTGCTCAAGAACAACGGTGTCCTTCCCGTTGTCCCCCTCTCTGAGGGGGTCGGGGGAGTCTCTATCTTAGTCTGCGGTCCTCTCTGCAACTCTCAGCACGACCAGAACGGTACATGGTGTTTCGACAAGGTCGATTCCATGACTATCACTCCGCTCATGGCGTTCCGTCAGTTGGCTCGTGAGGGCAAGATTCGCCTCATTGAGCAGCAGGGCAAACATTGGTCGCGTGAGGTCAGCGAGCGCAATATCGCAGAACTGACCCGCCAGGCGAAGCAGGCGGATGTAATCCTCTATTTTGGCGGCGAGGAGAGTATCCTTTCGGGGGAGGCACGCTGCCGTGCGCATCTCGATTTGCCGGGCGACCAGTCTGCACAGTTGCGGGCGCTCAAGGCGACGGGTAAACCGGTTGTGCTGATTGTTATGGCAGGTCGCCCGCTCTGTATTGGCGCTGATGTCGATTTGGCGGATGCCGTGCTGTATGCGTTCCACGGCGGCACCATGCAAGGGCCCGCTTTGGCGAATCTGCTCATGGGCGAGGTCGCTCCGTCGGGTCGCTTGCCGATGACTTTCCCGCAGGCAGAGGGGCAAATTCCGATGTACTATAATAAGAAGAATACGGGTCGTCCCACCGACCACCCGGTCTTGATAGATCAAATTCCCGTGGGCGCTCCGCAGTTCTCGTTGGGCGAGTCCAGTTATTGGCTTGAGTATGGCGACCGGCCGCTCTATCCCTTTGGCTATGGTCTTACCTATACCACGTTCGACTATAGCCCCGTTACGCTTTCCGACACCGTGCTTGCTATGGGTAGCAAGGCAACGCTCACGGCTTCTTGCACCATTACCAATACCGGTAACCGAGAGGCAGTCGCTGTCCCGCAACTTTATATTCGCGACCTTGTTGGCAGTCTTACCCGCCCGGTTCGTGAGCTGAAGGGCTTTGAGCGTGTATCTATTCCGGCGGGCGAGAGCCGCACGGTTCAGTTCATGCTCTCGGAGGACGATCTTGCTTATTGGCATTTGGCAGACGGCGTTACGCTGGGTGCGGACGGTGCGTATGCCCGTTCTGCGGAAGCGGGCGATTTCCTTCTATGGATTTCCTCAAATTCCGCTGATGGCACTCCTGTTCACTTCCAGTTGCAATAATATAACTCATTTAATCACACAATCATGAAAAGAAATCTACTTTCACTTCTTTTGCTCTCTTTCGCTCTTTTTAGCGCAGAGTGTGGCTTTGCCAAGGTGTATTGCCACGAAGAACTGATCCAGGGTACGAACACCATTTACCTTTCGTGCGAGAAACTCTCTGTGGGCAACTACCGCATGACCGTCGAGGGGGAAAACTTGGCGGGCTTTGGCGGTTCCTTCTTCAACCCCGGTGCGGTGGATCTTCGTACCACCATTACGACCAACACCCCCACCAAGATTGTCTGCACCATAGTCGCCGAATCCGACCCCGTTTTCTACACCCCGCTCTATGTGTTGATGCCGGGTGAGGTCAATTTTGGCACTCTGAACGACATCGATTGGGGTACTTGTGGTGATGGCGAGCAGGACACCAAAGCACCCGTCATGGAGAGTGCTGCTTTCGTCAGTGCCACCTACAACAGCGCAGTTATAGCCGTTTCGGCCACTCCGGCGGACAGTATCGCGCTCTATCAGGTGCAGAACGCTGAGACCAAACTCGGTTCTTTCGCTCCTGCAGACGGACAGATTACCGTCACGGGGCTTACAAGTGGCACGGCCTATACGCTCCAAATCTATGCCGTGAAGACAACAGGCTTGCTTTCCGAGAACTACAAGGAGGTGTCTTTCACCACGGAGAGCCTCACCTATTGCGATTTCCCAACGGGGCATCTCGGTAATGCCGATTTTGGCGATCCTGCAGGTCGTATCTTGCTGACTATCACTAAGAAGAGTGATACTTCTATCGGCGTTAAGGTGCTGACCAACAGCGGGACGGTTATCGATTGGTATCGTGTCTTGATTAATGGTGAGGCAAAAGAGGTCGGTACCAAAAATTCGGGTACAGTTGTCGCCACTGAGTTGGTGTTTGACCAACTCCCCAGCCTCGATTTCACTTGCAATCTCTTCTGGCATACAACAGGTTTGGGAGACGGTCAGTGGGTTATCGATCCCTTCAATGTGACTGCTTCGCAGTTATGCGCCGATTCTACCACAGCCATTGAGTCTGTCGAGGCCACCGCTCATCGTGCCCAAAAGGTCATCCGCAACGGTGAACTCTTTATTCTTCACAACGGCACCTGCTACAACGCCATCGGTTCTGTTGTAGAGTAATCTCACTCGTTCCATAACCCAATGTATTATGCATAATTCAAATAATAACATTCATATAATTCTATTTTAACCATGAAAAAGGTATCAATTCGATTATTTGCCATGGCGCTTATGTGTCTATGTGCAACGGTAACGGCTTTTGCCGCTGTTGATTGGTCGCAGTATGACTTCGTCGGCGATGGTGCCGGAGGAGGTGCATACTCCAACAAATACAAGGTAGAAAAAGTCGAAGGTATTACCGATATTGTGAATATCCAACAACCCGGTTGGGCTACTGAGGCAGGTATCTATATGACTTTCCCTGCAGGTATTACCTCATGCTCTATGTCGAGTGATCTACAAGGCGCAGGTATGATTCTGCATCTCTCTGCCTTCACGGCACAAGAAACCGAGGTGACGGTGGTGCATGCAAACGGTACGGTCGTATTCCATGTCTACTATGCCGATGGTAGTGCTGCCCAGAAGGACAATGTCGTTCTCAACGAGACCGCTACAGCCTCTTCGGGTACGGCATCCAACGGTAACGATGGCAACGAGGGCTCTCGTTGGGAGTCTTCCGCTTCCGATGATCAATGGTGGATGTGTGAGATGGCTGAGGCGAGCCAATTCAATACCGTACAAATCCTTTGGGAGGGTGCTTATGCCAAGAGTTTCCGCCTCGAGGTCAGCAACGACGGCACGAGTTGGACAACTATCCATACCACTACCGAACAAACTCTGTCAGGTTTCCCCTATTTGCAGACTATCTCGGTTGGCGAGCAGACTGCCAAGTATCTGCGCTTTTATGGCGTAGCGCGTGGGACAGGTTACGGCTACTCATTTTGGGAACTGCGTGCTTTCGAGAAAAAAGCACAAACGCTGACTTCTATCACGCTCAAGTCTGCAGCCGATATCGTCAAAGTAGGTGAGACGGCGGCTCTTACCGCTACGGCCAAAGACCAGGACGGCGAAACGATGGATGTAACCATCAACTATACAGTGTCGCCCGCAGACGCAGGCACGGTTACGGATGGTGTCTTCACGGCCGCTAAATTAGGTGCCGCGACCATTACGGCCACTTCGGGCAGCGTCAGCAGCGATCCCGTCAGCCTGTTCTGCTACGAGGGCGAAAATGTTGCTCTCAGCACCGACATCACTACCGCCAACAAGGTGATAGCCCATTCCGAGATAGGATCCGGTACAAACCCATTCTATGCCGTTGATGGCAACGAGGGTAGCGTATGGCAAGGTTCTTCCACCAACGGCACTGCCGCTGATGAGGCTTCGCGTACCTACAATTCGTGGTTCACGCTCGATTTGGGTGCCTACTACAGCCTGAATTTTATCTCGATTCTTTTCGAGGGGGCTTGCTCGCAAGAGTACCATATTGATTGCTCGGTGGATAATGCCACTTGGAACGAGGCGTACAACTATGTGGGTGCTGCCGGGGTTAATGGTCATACCGACCTAATCTATGGCGACAATCTCAAGAATGCTTCGGTGGTACGCTATGTGCGCTTCTATAGCACCAAGGCAGCCACGCAGTATGGTGTGAAGATATTTGAGATGAAGGTCTTTGGTACGCCTACTGCTGCGCCTGCTGACAACGAGAAACCTGTTATGGTATCGGCAGCGTTGGTATCGAATACCTACAGCACGGCCGTTATTGCCGTTTCCGCTACCGATAATGTCGGCGTGGCTTCTTACCATGTAGTGGATGCCGCTAATAGCATTGACGCCAAGTACACCGCTACGGATGGCAACATCACGGTTACGGGTTTGGTTGCTTCGACTACCTACAATTTCACCATTACGGCGCTCGATCTTGTAGGCAACGAATCCGACAATTCTATGCCGGTTTCCCTTACCACTCCCGAACATAAAACCTCTCCGGATGCTCTACCTGCCGTTCCAACCTACTCGGCAAACCAAGTGAAAGCCATCTATTCGGATACCTATTCGGCAGACTGCAACTTTGGTGCTTGGAGCAGCGGCACTGCCTATACCCAAGACACCTACGGCAAGAAGTTTACCACTACCGCATCCGGCTACTTCGGTTTGGTAGACTTCGCTCTCAATTGTGCCTCGATGGAGAGCCTCCATGTCGATGTATGGTGCGAGGAGAACATGACTCTGCGCTTTGTCCCCATTCATGGCGGTACAGAAGTCGGTGTTACCAAGTCTGTCGTTGGCGAACAATGGAACAGCATTGATATTCCCTTGACCGACTTCGCAGGGGTTACCAACTGGTCAAATGTTTACCAACTCAAGATAGATAATGTTCCGAGCAAGACCTTCTGGCTCAATAATATCTATTTCTATACCACTGTAGCACCCGATGAGGACACAGAGGCTCCGACCGACTTCACCGCTTCGGCAGTGGCTTCCTATGTATCGGCAGACATCACGGCACAGGCTACCGACAACTCGGGAGCCGTTATATTCCAAGTCTTCAACGGCGAATTGCAGATTGCAACGCAAAATGCAGGTTCTGCCAAGGCAACGACCTTCACCGTTTCGGGTCTGGAGGCAGGCACTGCCTACAACCTCACGGTAAAGGCAGTCGATGAGTCGGGCAATGCCGCCGCTAATGTAGAGACGCTTTCGTTCACCACTAAGGCACTCCCCGCTGCGGCTACCGCACCGACCGCCAAGGCTGATGATGTACAGGCGCTCTATTCCGATGCCTACACACCGGTAACCACCCGCGCTATGGGGCAATGGGAACAGAAGACTAAAGAAACTGAGGTTACATTTGCTGAGGGCGATAAGGCATTGCTCTACACTACCTGCAACTATCTTGGTTGGGAATTGGGTGCTACCGTAGATGCAACGGCTTACCCGTATCTCCATATAGACATCTATGTTGAGGAGGCAGGGTCGATACAGTTCACACCGATTTGGAAAACCGGTGAGGCTGTGAAGACCTACGACCTCGCAGCCGGATGGAATGCATTCAACATTGACCTCAAAACGGACTTCTCGGCGATTGACTTGGCGACTATCTTCCAAGTCAAGTGGGCTGCTATGCCGACCACTTGCTTCATCGACAATGTCTATTTCTACAAGCAAGGGAAAACTACAACGATAGATGCTACTCTCTCTACTTCTCCCGCAAAGAAGACCATAGAGAACGGTCAACTCATCATCACCCGTGATGGTGTTCGTTACAACGCTATGGGCAACCGTCTGCAATAATAAGAAACAGATACAATCGTTGCAATAAATGCAATAGCGTAAAAACAGATAACCCTCTCCATTAAGTTGTAATCAACTATGCGACGGAGAGAAAGAAAAGCCAATCGGCGTATAGGCACTGCAGCCTATACGCCGATTTCCTTAGTAGTGTTGCCCCCCTGGGGCGTGGACATCCTCGTGCGCGTGAGCAGCAATGCTCAGTAGACCATATAATGCCAAGTCCACCAAGTTCCGGATATCCGATCTACCATTCCCTGTATGTTAATTATTATGGGTTACTTATTACTTCTCCTCTTCATTGAAGTATACCTTCAAGTTCCTTTGTGTATCGAGTCCCATTTTTTGTCTTAACCGATACCGCATCATCTCCACACCCCGTGGCGATATATTCAACAGCGGTGCAATCTCTTTGGTTTGCAGACCCATTTTGATGTAGACACATAGCCGCTTCTCCTGTTTGTTGAGCCATGGGTACTTGGCGGTCAGTCGTCGAATGAATTGGTCATTTACGATGTCGAAATTGTCTTCGAATCGGCTCCAGTCCACTGTTCCGTCCGTGTTGGTTGCCAGTCGTTGCAGCAGGTTTTGCAGGCGCACTTTTGCATCGGCTTCTTCGCCTTGGTTTAGGCAGTCTATGGTGCGTCTCAGTTCTCGTTGTATCGACTCCGTCAGTTCTTTGCGGGTGTTCTCCGAGAGAATGATATGGCTCAGTTCTTGGCTCTTTTGTCGTAGGTCAAACTGTGCTTTGTCGTTCTCTAATTGCAGTATCTGCATCTCTTGCGCCCGTAGTTGTTCGTTCTTCTCTGCTTCGATACGCTCTTTGTTGCGCCGTATCTCTCGTCGTACCCACCACGCCATACCTAATCCGCACACGATACCCGCTACGACATAGAGTACTATCATCCACCCGCTTTTGTACCACGGGCGTGCAATGGCTATTGCGATGCTTCTTTCTATCGTTCCTGTTGGGGCGAACATACGGATGTCTAATGTGTAGTTCCCCGGTGCTAAGGCAGTCAGGTCGCGTTCTGTGGAGGCGGTGGCAGGCGAGAACTCTTTCTCAGAGGGACGCAGACGGGTGGCATAGCGGGTGTGGCTGCCGCTCCCGGTGTTCCCGCTGTATTCTATGTGTAGCGAGTAGACACCCGTCGGCAGGTCGATGCGTTGTTGCCGCTCGGCGTATGATTCCCCGTATAGTTCCTGTTCGTGGGGGCTGAGGCTGCGTATGCTGCGTATATAGAGGTTGGCTTCTTGCCGCTCGGGTGGGGTAGTCTGTGCAGGCTCTATCAGCCTAAAACCACTTATGCCGCCTACGATAGCCTGTCCGTCGTGTGTGAAATGGATATTGCTAAAGCCGCCTATCATAAATGCACCGTATTCCATACGCTCTTGTGCCGCCTCGTATTCCCCTGCTGCTGCATTCCATGGGCGAATATAGAGTTTGTCGTCGGTGATAAACCAGAGGTTATGCGCCCCGTCTTGTTTGATCTGTAAGTATCGTCCGCTATTTGGCAACCCCACCTCTTCGGGCGTACATTCACGCAGTGTTCCCGTTGTGTCCACTCGCCCGAGATACGCAGCCGAGGATACAATTACCTCGTTGTCTGCATAGGCAAGCGAATAGTGTTGTTGTGCCGATGGACAGGTTATTACCACCTCACGCTGTACCTGCCGTTTGTCTATATCTACTCGCAGCCGTTCTACGCCCTGCGACGAGAGTACCCATATATTTCCTTGATAATCTGTTTGGTAGTAGAGTGCTGTTTCGTTAAATCCGTTTAGGTGTGCAATGCTCCATCGCTCCCCGTTCCGTTGCAGCAGAGAGAACCCCGTGTAGGTACCCGCAATGGCGTAGCGGCTACGGGCGTGCGGTTGCACATTCCATACGCCATCTCCTTCTTCTATAGGCGTTAGGCGGTCGCCGCTTATCTCGAATAGTCCTCGGTTGTGGCAGCAGACGAGTCGTCCGTCTATCGCTTTGATGTTCCATACCTGTCCGAGTGAGTTTTCTATCAATCTCGGTGAGTTCCCGTCTATGCGGTATACGCCTTGGTTCGTGCCGAGGAAGAGCGTTCCTTGGTGTTCTATGGCTGCATAGCCGGAACCGTAATCGTCTCGTATATTGTTCAGTACACGCACGGGCGACATCAGTCGTACGCAGTCGATACCTTTGTCCAATCCTATCCACAGGTTGTCTTGCTTATCGAATAGGAGGCTGAGTATCGTGTTGTTCTGTAGTCCGTTGTCTCTGTTTAGGTAGACGCAGTTTCGCCCGTCCAAGTCAGTCAGTACCAACCCGTTACGCACAGTGCCGAGGGCTATGTGGTGCTTGCTCAGTGCCACGGCGTAGAGTTGGTTGTCGGTGATGAAGCGGTCAGCCTCGGTAGGCAGTCGCTTCAGTGTTTCTCCGTCGTAGGTGTATAGTCCTTTGAAGTCTGTGGCAATCAGTATTTGGTCGCCGTAGGGCAGCAGGGCGCATACAACAGCCCCTTGAATAGCTTCTGCTCCCCGCAGTGCATGCAGTCTGTTTGCACTGAGAATGAATATATTGCGCGCAGTAGCCACATAGAATTCCCCGTTTGCAAGCAGTGCAGTCCGTATCACATCGCCGGGGTCTATTACTTCCGTGTGTTCATCTTTGTAGAGCAGAAAAATGTAGTTTCGTGTCTGCACATAGAGACATTGTTCGGTGGGGAAGATGCGCCACACTTCGCCGAATTGCCTGTATCGTTCGGGTATCTGTTCGGTCAGCGTGTGGTAGTCCAGTCCACCGAATGCGTTGGGTGTGAAGTACCCGAAGTCGTCTGTTCCGCCGGCGTATACCCGCCCTTCTGTATCGGTCGCAAGGGCGCGTACCACGGTTGAGTTCCCGATACCGTAGAGATGCCAGCGTGCGCCGTCATATTCTAACAATCCGTAGTTATTGGCCGCGTATATCCACCCGTTTGGATGTTGTAGAATGTTCCAATTTTGGGTTCCGGCTTTGTAGTCGTCGGGGGTATAGTTCTCCGTCTCCGGCACCCATTCCACTCTATGTTGTATGTTCCTTTTCTCCCTATATTGTATCTTCCTTCCCGACTCTTTGTCTTGATCCATACAGTGTGTTTGACCGGCTCCAAATGCCTTTTCTGCTGTCAGCCCGAAAGCCACCAGCAGTCCCGAGAGTACAATTATCACCCGTCTACGATCCATATCCGCGCACAAAGTATTTCCGAGTACTATATATATATATGTACACCAATTTACTTATATCTGCGCACAAAGTTACATCTTTTTTCCGACATCTGCAAACCGCAGCGAATCTTTCGCTCCCCTGCGACAAGAATAACTATAATCCATAGAACAACTAACCCCTATAGCCCCCAAAAGTCCAAAAAGAACAAAAAAGACCGAGCGCCATCCCGGTGAAGAGAGGACAGGCATGTTAATGGTTAATTATTAATTGTTAATTGCCATGGATGCTGTGCCAAAGCGGTTAGGTGTATGTGGTTTGTATGTGATTCGTATGTGATTCGTATGTGATTCGCTTGAGAATGCTATAGGAATAAGCACAAAATACGCTCCGTTTCCCGAGAAACGGAGCGTATAATAAGCAATAAAAATTAAGATATTACAGTCGTTCGTTCAGTGCTTGGTAGAACCGTGGTGAGACGGGTATGGGTTTTATGTCGGGAGTATCGAGTTCGGCTACTATTACGCCCTCTTTGTCACGCCGTAATACTTTGATATGCTTTGGGTTAACGAAATACGATCGTTGGCAGCGCACTATCCCGTGCTGCTGTAGTCCCTCCTCTACGGAGCGCATGGAGTTGCGGAGGGCGTAGTTCTTGTGGCTCTCGCTTTCCATATAGTGGATATGGATGTAGTTCTCGTCGGCTTGGATGTAGAGGATAGCGTCAGCGGCAATCACGAGTTTGAGCCGTTGTGTACTGTCGTAGAAACGCATGAGGTTCTCTTCTGTGGCGGGCAGTTCTATCTTGCGGGTGGCGTACATCAGCAGGTTGATGATGATGTACGGATAACTGACCGTGGCGAGCAACAGCAGCATACACCGCCCAACGACGGGAAAATAGTGGTACTGTCCTTTGTACATCAGCGTCATGTAGAGTGCCATGAAGAGTGCTGTTACCACCACTTCCGCAAGGCTCCAGAGAATATAGTACACCCAGGGCAGCCGTAGGTGTTTCCTACACGCCGTCATCGGTATGCGTGAGCCGCAGAGTACGCCTTCCAGGATGCACATTAGTATCAGCGTGTTGAAGACCAGCATATCTTGCCCCATGCCGAGGAAGTCCACCATCCATTCCGAGTGGTAGAGCAGGATAAAGCAAAGGAAGAATGCCGGTATGGCCAGCAGGTGCAGAAAGAGTGCCGTCAGACTCAAAATTGTCGTTGGAATTCGTTGCATATTTCGTCAATATCTTTGGTGTGACGAAAGCGGAAACTCTCCTATTTCGTCCCATTATTTCCATTTTAGTCCTCTTTTAAGCCTATTCTATCAATAATTATGCCATTCCGTCACTATTCTTTGTCCTATTGCCGTCTTCGCTGTACTTTTGCACTCGAAATCGGAAATCCCTCTCGTATAGTCCACAGAGAAGTGGACAACGGAGCAGACCTTTCCGCATTTGTCAACCGCCGACTAATGACATAATCAAACGAACACAGGGTTCTTAATAGATTAAACTGAACGGGGAATATATGGCAGTCCCCATAATTACTAAACGAGGAGTTCATAGATGTCCTCTTTAATAGAATAAGGTATGAAAAAGGTAGTTGTATTGGGAGATTCTATCTCCCGTGGCATTGTCTTACGCGACGAGCGCTATGCTATTTTGGAAAAAGGTTTCTTGGAACAGAGTGCTTCGGCGCTTGGTCTTACGATACAGAATTTCAGTAAGATGGGGTGTACCATTACCCGTGGTGCACAGATATTGGAGCAGCGCAAAGACGCTGTCGCGGCGGCAGACATCACGCTCTTGGAGTATGGAGGCAACGACTCCGATTTCTTATGGAACGAGATAGCCGAGACGCCCGACGAGAAACATTTCCCGAAGACGGGTCTTCTGCAGTTCCATGCCATCTATACGCAGATGATTCGGCGTGTGCGTGAACTCGGAAGTCAACCGGTTCTGCTCAGCCTGCCTTTGATGGACGGGCAGCGTTTCTTCGATTATACTACACGCACCATGTCTTCGGTTGAGCGTGCGCATATCCTCTCTTGGCTTGGAGGGCAGTTGGAGCGTATTCGTAACTACCACGATATGTACAATATGGAGGTCTATCGTATTGCCATCGAACAACAGGTGCCTATCATCGATATTACCTCGCCTTTCTTGGGCAATCGGGACTATACGCAGTATATCTGTGCCGATGGTATCCATCCCTCGGAGGCAGGTCATGCCCTTATGGCAGAGCGGGTTACGGCGTTCTATCGTTCCCATTCTCTCCGTCAAGCCTCTAACTTCTAACTATTATGCAGCGAGGGCGCACCATCATAGGTACGCCCTCTGTTGTCTGTGGAGCTAGCGGGATTCGAACCCGCGTCCAAACAAGGAAAGTTTACGCTTTCTACACGCTTATCTTGGCCTTCATTTTCGTCCTGTGGCAAGACCCAAGCCACCAACCGCAGGCTTATCTGCTACGAGTTTCGCCCCTCCGTCGCAGCCGGGAGAGGCTATTCTGTATATTTCCGCACCGCTTTATCCTATCAGCCTACAGACTCGGCTTGGAGCGATGTCTCGTTCAGGCACCTTGTGCCCGAATAAAGTAACCTACTGTACTTCGGTTAGGCAGCGAGAGCAACAGTGTTGTTGTCAGTTATCGTTCGCAGACGATATTTACGAGCGTCTCTGCAGGGCTCGGCGTGCTTACATACCCATTCTACCTGCTGTCAAAACCAAATAGCCCCGTTCTTGGTGCAGCCTTGCGGCAGCCTTTTGCCAAGCGGATTATCCGTCCGAACTGCTTTGTCTGGTACGAAAAGCGCTGCAAAGGTACGACAAATCCCCGATATACACAAATCGATTCTCTTTTTCCGTGTGATAAATCTGCACAGGAAAGGAAAACTTCTGCCTATGTCCGCCGTCTTATTGTTCGCAAGCAGAGTAGGGGAGTATCTTCGTGTGCGGGTAGTAGTGTGTCAGGATTTCTTCGTACGCTGCACCTTCTGCCGCCATCTCTGCCGCCCCTATTTGGCATAGCCCTACGCCATGCCCCCATCCGTGTCCGTGGAGTACAAAAGCAGTCGGTATTTGCGTCTGATTTTCTGTGCTTTCCACCATAGCGTTTTCGTACTGCGTCTCTATATCAAACCACGAAGAATAGAGGCAACTGCGGCTGAGCCAATAACGAATCGTGAGTTCCTTGCCGATAGTCTCCGTCCGCTTGGTGCCGACTATCTCAAGCGAATAGATACGCCCACTCGCCCCTCGCGACAAGGGGCGCAAAGCAATGATCTCGCCAAAGTCTTTGCCCGACTTGGTACGAATAATCTCCGCTAACTCCGCCTGCGTATAACACACCTCCCAATCGTGAAAGTCCTGCGTCTCTTGGTCGTAATTATTAAGCACCAAGCGCAGCAGGCGAGTGTTGCCCACTGCCCGACCACAATAGGGGCAGTCCACCGGTGCGAGATACGGCACTGAACGATCTTCCCAACAAGTGGCGAACCACTCCGTCTTGCCACCGCAACACTTGTGGTAGCGGGTGTCGCATATCTCGTCGGCGTAGGTCAGCACCTGCCCATGGGTCGCCCGCACCGCCTCAACGGCACGGGGATTGCGGCGGAGAGTGCCCTCGTAGCGTTGGCAGTGGTCGTCGCCGCAGACATCGTAGCCCTCATGCCCCGTGCTGTTACGCCCCAACAGAATGTTCATAGCCCAACTGCGGGAGATAACGGCATGGGCTTTGAGCAATTCGAGAGGACTGTCTGCCGACATCTCTGACGATATGACCGAAGTGAGGTAGTCCTCCAAATCCAGCACATTGACCGCCGTTTCCGTGCCGTCGGCGTTCTTCTGTATCTCGAGTTGCCCCTCAAAGGCTTGGTCTTCGTGCCGATCCCAATGGAAACCGATACCTATACGCACATTGCGCAACAAGAACCCTTGTTCTTGCTGCACATAGTCAATATGCGGGACCGTCAGCACCCCAACACGAATCAACATGGGACAATTTGTAAATTTGTAAGTTGGTAAATTTGTAAATGAGGAAGTGGGTAAATGAAGACGAATGCCCGCTATGCCTGTTAATTGTTAATTGTTAATTGCCCACTCCGGTGCATACGCCAAAGCAGTTCCCATGTGCGCAGGCGGTCTTTGTACCAATTGTTGCGGTTCATAGCAGGTATGTCGCAGTTGGCGTCGGAGTTGTCCTCCCAACGGCGGCAGTTGTACACCACATCATAGATACGCCCGATAGGATAGTCGCGCGAGATACGCAACCCAACCGCATAGTCCTCTCCGTACTTGGTGGTGGGGAAATCGATGGTACGCAACAGCGGCACATAGAACGCACGAGGTGCACCTAACCCATTGATACGCAATGCATTATTGCGACCATTCTCCTCTGTCCATTCACGGTGGTCTATTACGCCCGGTGGCAGCGGGTTGCCCTCAATATCGGTCATCTGATAGGTGCCAATGACCATACCATAATGCCCCGCCTCGAATGCATCAATGAAACGCTGCACGGTTGTCGAGTCGGGGTAGGTATCGTCCGAATCCAACTGAATGGCGTATTTTCCGCAGCGGGGGTCGTGGATGGCCTTGTTCCAGTTGCCGCCAATAGCATGCCACGACTTATCCTGCGCCAAGTAAATCAGTTCGGGTGTGGCAGGGTGCTGCTTGCGCTGCTGCTGATTTTCAGCCACTAATTCGGCGATTGCCTCTTGCGTGCCGTCCGTTGAGTTGTCGTCCACAATAAAGACATTGTAGGTGTAGGGCGCACGCACCTCCTGCGAGAGCGCAGAGCGGATAGCGTCCCGCACGGTGCGCACACGATTGCGGCAGGGAATGACAACACTTGCCGTGATAGTACTCTCCACGGGCGCAAAACCATTGAGGTCTTTGTATTGCAGCGGCTGCAGATACGCCCCAATACGGCGCAGGTGTGCCGTTACGCACTGCTCCATCTCTATCTGCACACCCCGATTGCGCGGGTCGACATAGTCAAATAGTTTCTCGCCCGACTTACGGGTGTCGGTCTCTATCTCGTAGTAGAGGTATTCGGGGATATGCACGAGTCCGTAGTCGCCCCGGCCGCCTTCCGTTGCCCGCAGCCGCAAATCGTACAGGCCTGCGTATTGGTAGTCGGCATCTATGGCTGCCACGATGGTTTTCAGTCGCTCGGTACGCCAGAGCATGACGCTGCCGAAATCGAAGTCATCACGCAACGCACCTTGCTGATAATCAATCACGGGCGCTTCGGTCGTCTTGCCGGCGATAGACTGAAAACGGTCGGCATAGACCATAGTCGCACCGGTCTGCTCCAACAATTGCACCATGCGCTCCTCAGCACGATACACCCAACTGATTTCCGGCTTAATTTGTATCAAAGTGTAGGGCGCAGTAGCCGTCTGCGCTATCTTGCGTATTTTCTCCGTGGCGCAAATACGCCCGGGCAGTAGAAAACTCTGTAGTTGCATATCTGTTATCTGCTTGTTCGTTTGTCTTTGGGTGGCAAGGAGGGAAATGTTCGAAGACTGTATTTCTCTCTTGTTTTTGTAACGCAAAAGTACGACTATTTTTCGGATTATGCAACAAACTGCGGCATGTATCAAGCAGTTTTCTGTATTTTCTGCTTGGTCTACGCCGCAGTTGGGCGACTCTCTCTCTGCCTACTTACGCTTTTGGGAACAGAATGTAGCATGTTTTGCAAATAGGATGCAGCAATGTTTGTCGCAGGTAGATCTTAAAGTCTGTACATGAAAAAAAAGAAGGCTGCCCGCGGAGGACAACCTTCTGTTACTGTGTGTAATATAGTGATTAGAACTTGTAGCGGACACCAATGGTGATACCGGAGAAAAGTCCCCAATAGTTAAAACCAACATTGCTGTCATAACCACCAAATTCTCCGAACCAGACACCTACATTAGGACGCCAATCTACTGAGAGTTCCAATGGGAACCAAAAGTCATAGCCGACACCTACATGCCCAACTACTCCGGCATATCCTGCCTTAGGCCAATAGTAGCCTGCACCAGCACCGACACCCATTGCCCAGTGCCACTCACCCTTGTTGTTCCAAGGAATTGAGGTACCAAACGGGTCAATCCAATCGTAAGTACAGGTAGCACCGATACCGGAGAAAGCCGGCAATTCGACCGCCAAATCAATCATGTTGGCCGCCCCTAGATTGTGCTGATAGGAGAACGATACACCATAACCGATGTTACCACCGATGGCACGAGGCTGTGCATTCACAAATGCCACACTCACAACAGCCATTACGGCTGCAAGTAAAAATTTCTTCATACTGTAATGAATTTATGTAATTGTTATTTGGAGATACTTATTAGTTTACCACTGCTCGTTGGTGCTATAATATATATAGGAAGCACCGCGTCCTACCGTCTCGTATGTACCATTGTAGTTGGTGAGTTGCCCGTAGATAACTACAAAGTCGCCTACTTTTACTTGCTCTGTGCTGGTCAGACGCTGCCCGTTTTTACCATAGACTTGGTATGCGTAGAAAGTCGAGAAGGAAGAATCATCCTTAGTCGGTGCAATCGTAAATAGCGCATTGCCGTAATTCTTTATTGCATCATCGTTTCCGCTATTTATACTGCGTACATAGCCTTTGATGTAATACTTGTCGGTCGTAGTCTTGCCGGAAGTGCTGATCAAACTATCGCAGAGCGCATTGGCTTGATAGACATTGAGTGTACCGGCGGGTACATCCGCACCTTCGGGGTCGGGGGTGATAATCGTCGTATCAATCTTGCCATTGAATACATCGTTGGTGCTGGAATAGATGTATGCGGCACCTTTTCCTACCGTCTCGTAGGTTCCGTTATAGTTGGTCAGTTGCCCGTAGAGTACCACATAGTCGCCTACGGCAATAGCCTTTTCGGTTTGTATTTTCTTGCCGTCCTTGCCGTATACCTGGTAGGCAATCAGGGTCTGTGTTGATACGCCTGTACTAACGCCGGCCAATGTGAAAATGGCATTGCCATAGTCTTGAATAGCCGAAGCGTTATCTTCATCGAGACTTTGTATCCAGCCCTTTATATAGTATTTTTCGGTAGTGGATGCTCCGCTTGCCAATTTAGAACAAATTAGGCGAGCCTGCCCTACTGTCAGTGTACTATCGGGGATATCGATATTCTCCGGTTCCGGAAGAGTTGAGATACCCTCCTGGTTATGGCTATTGTCACCCGGATTGAGAATATAAGGTGATTCACTGCATCCGACAACAAATAGTGTCATGGCAACCATAGTCGATAGTATGAAACGAGATGTTTTCATCATAATGAGTATGTATGTATTATGCAGGTGGTGTATGTGTTATGCATATTCTGCAGAAATTATCGTGTGCTGTGCCGCTTGTGTGTCGCTTGTGTGTCGCCACAGTTTCGAGGGGCAAAGGTACACAAAAGTTTTGACATACGAAAATAGTCGGTATATTTTTTCTTTTTATAGAAAAGAATTTGTGCTGTGCAGGATAGACATTATGTACTATGCCATGCGTATAGATGTAGGGGGACAAGGAAGATACAAGGAGGATGCAATCAATGAGGATGTAATGAGGATACAAGGAGGATACAAGGAGGATACAAGGAGGATGAAAGAACCGTACAAAACCCTTATAAAAGTCATAGGTGCTAGGGTAGTGCTAAGGATGTGCTATGGATGTGGTATGGATATAAGTGCGAGATTAGTGCGAGATTTTTCGTTGCTGCGTACGGTATGGAAGGATGTTTTTTTTTGGGGGGGGGCGAGGGAATGTGAGGAGGTGAAAAGTAGAAAATACAAAAAAAAGCGGTGTGGATTTGTGTATCTCAAAGAATAGTCGTACCTTTGTGCGCTTTTTCGTGGAGTGGGCATAGTGTGCCCGTGCGAGAGCAGAAGAATGAGGGTACTTCGGCAATTCCCTCGCCACTTTTTACAGGAGGATAAAACTATAGCAACAACACCCAACAGACCACAGCGTGGTCGAGTAGAGAAAGAGATGCCAAATCGTATCAACGATAAGATTCGTGGCGTCCGTGAAGTGCGCCTTGTAGGCGACAATGTAGAGCAAGGTATCTACACTTTCCAGACTGCTATGCGTATGGCAGACGAGCAGAATTTGGACTTGGTGGAAATCTCGCCGAATGCAGAGCCTCCTGTTTGCCGAATCCTTGATTATCAGAAGTTCCTTTATCAGAAGAAACGCAAAGAGAAAGAGGCAAAAGCCAACTCGAAAAAGATGGAGGTCAAAGAGATACGGTTTGGACCGCAGACGGATGACCATGACTATAACTTCAAGTTGAAACACGCACAAGAGTTTCTAAAAGAAGGAAACAAAGTAAAAGCGTATGTGTTTTTCCGTGGTCGGTCGATTGTGTTCAAAGAACAGGGCGAGTTGTTGCTCGCGCGCTTTGCCAATGACCTTACGGAGTATGGCAAACCGGAGGCGGTTCCGTCGCTCGAAGGTAAGCGAATGATACTCTATCTGTCGCCGAAGAAACAACAGGGATGATAATTTGTAGTGTGTAATGTTTAATGTGTAATTAGTAATTTGTAATAGTTGCTGCCTAAGGGCAGAACATGTTAATCTACAAATTTACCCATTTATAAATTTACTCATTTATCCATTAGCCCATTTACAAATTTACTCATTTACAAATTGACAAATTGAACTTAAGGTCAAAAGGCTTCCCCTTAGGCTGCCTGAGACTGATGTATAACATATTAATTCATTAACAAAATGCCAAAGGTAAAGACTAATTCCGGTGCAAAAAAGAGATTTACTCTTACCGGAACCGGTAAAATTAAGCGTAAACACGCTTTCAAGAGTCACATTCTGACTAAGAAGACCAAGAAACAGAAACGCAACTTGACCCATGTTGCAATGGTAGACCAGACGAATCTCCGCTCGGTGCGCGAATTGTTGCTGATCCGCTAAGTATTAACCACCAAATTAAGTAGTAAAGAACTATGCCAAGATCAGTAAACCATGTTGCTTCGCGCAACCGTCGTAAGAAGATCATGAGCCTCACTCGAGGCAATTTTGGTGGCCGTGCCAATGTATGGACAGTTGCCAAGAACACTTGGGAGAAAGGTCTCCAGTATGCTTATCGTGACCGTAAGGCTAAGAAACGTAATTTCCGCGCTCTGTGGATTCAGCGTATCAATGCAGCCGCTCGTCTCGAAGGCGTTAGTTATAGCCAACTGATGGGCGCACTCAAGAAATCGGGTGTTGTTATCAACCGCAAGGTGTTGGCAGACCTCGCTATGAATCAGCCGCAAGCATTCAAGGCTATCGTAGCAAAGGCTAAGAATAACTAATCGGTTTTTCCGATACGGAATGTTACAAAACGCGGAGGCGTACCCTATGTAAGGGTGCGCCTCTGTCGTTGTTGCCGAGAAAAAGCAACGCACGCTTGTATATGTGGAGAAAATGTAGTAACTTTGCGGGCTGAATGTGTAACCACGAATGCTATGCCCCGCACTATGACCCGAAAAGAACTTCCGCTTACTTGCAGCCGAACGCTCCCGAGTGTATGGGTATGGGTGTGCCTGTTGGTGTGGGGCGGAGTAGGGCAGGCGTGGGCAGACGAGAAGCCCAAAGAGGATCCCCGCCCGTATCTTTGCGAGTTTGGGGTACAGGCAGGTTGCGGTTACTATGTGGGCGATGCTACGACGCATATATTCAACAACCCCCGCGAAGCGTATGGGGCGCAGTTTCGTTATAAGTTCGACTCCCGATGGGCATTGCGGGTAGAGGGTATGGCACATCGCATTACGGGTGTGGACTACGACGAAAAACGCTTGCCTATCAAGGATGGGCAGGGCAAGAAGCAGATGTGGACGACGCAGATGATTAACCTCGATGTGGCGGCGGAGTTTAACTTCTTCCGTTTCGGCGAACGCCAATACGATCGACGGGTGAAGCCAATTACGCCGTATATCTTTCTCGGAGTGGGGGTGTCTGTCTATGGCAGTGGGCTGAATGTGGCAAAATGGGATTGGCAATATTTCGGCGGACAAAAGGGGGACAAAAATACTCAATCGGTAAAAGCCGTGCCGGTAGCGTTTTATTTCCCTGTCGGCTTCGGAATGAAGTGGAAATTTTCGGAGCATGTAGGGCTGAACATAGCCTGGCAGCACAATATCTATATGGCTGATAATCTGGAAGGTAACAAGTATTTGAATAATCAATACAAGATGAACGGCAGCAATATTTTGAACTTCGATGTTACCTCGCAACTCACTCTCGGCATAGTTTTTGAGTTTGCCAAAGAGAAAAAAGTTTGTCTTCACTGCCAAGATTGAGAAAATCGACACGATATGACTTATAAAGACCAAATAGACCCCGCACGCATGCCGCGGCACATTGCCATCATTATGGACGGAAACGGGCGTTGGGCAAAGCGACAAGGGTTGGCGCGTATGTTTGGGCACCAACAGGGTGTGCAGACGGTGCATAACATCACCACCGCTGCCGCTGAATTGGGCATAGAATACCTGACGCTCTATACTTTCTCTACCGAGAATTGGAATCGTCCAAAAGAGGAAGTGGACGCGCTGATGAGCCTCTTGGTGGATACAATTGTCAAAGAGACCCCTACGCTCATGCAGAACAATGTGCGGTTGCTCACGATCGGTGATATTACCCGCCTGCCCGAGGAGGCACGCCTGAAATTCGAGCAGTGTATGCGCGAGACGAGCAAGAACACTGGGCTTTCGATGGTCATCGCCCTCAGTTATTCCGCGCGTTGGGAGATTACCCACGCCATGCAGGACGCCGTTCGTATGGCTTTGGCGGGCGGTGTGCGCCCAGAGGACATCACAGAGGAATTTGTTTCGTCGTGTATGACTACCCGCAATATACCCGACCCAGACCTGCTCATTCGTACCAGCGGTGAGTTGCGCATCAGCAATTTCTTACTATGGCAAATAGCCTATTCAGAACTGTATTTTACCGACTGTCTGTGGCCTGATTTTACTATAGAGGAGTTCTATAAAGCAATCGTAGATTATCAACATCGTGAAAGAAGATTTGGCAAGACAGGTGAACAAGTTCGTTAGTATATGGGTACTGCTCGTGCTGTGCGGCGCAGTGGCGATGGCACAAGCCATGGCTACGGATAGTGTAGCATTGGCTTTGGAGGGCGATAGCCTGCCTGCGTTGGCTGCGGGGGACAGCCTGCCTATGGTGGAGAATACTCCTGCTCCCGAGATAGAATACTCCTACCAGCGCAAAACCTACGAGATAGCAGGTATCGAGGTGGTCGGTGCAGACAGTTACGAAGATTTTGTGTTGATAGGCTTCTCCGGCTTGGCAGTGGGCGATAAGATTGAGATACCGGGCGATCAGATTACCAAGGCTATCAAGCGTTTCTGGAAGCAAGGGCTATTCTCCGATGTTAAAATTAAGGCAAAAAAAATAGAGGGGCAGAAAGTATGGTTGCAGATTGTTCTTAAACAACGCCCCCGTGTGTCCGATGTGGCGTACAGCGGACTGAAGAAAAGCGAGCGTGAGGATGTAGAGGTGAAAGTCGGTATTCGCAACGGCAGCCAGATGACGCCCAACCTTTCCGACCACGCCAAGACGGTGATCAAGAAGTACTTAGCCGAGAAAGGTTTTCACAATGCCGAGGTCCAGGTACTGCAGTTCAACGATCAAGACCACCCCGGCTATGTCAAGGTAGCCATCAATGTAGATAAGAAAGCCAAGACCAAGGTGGGAAAAATCTATATCACGGGCAACGAGGCATTGACGCACAACCAGATTAACAAGGCGATGAAGAAGACCAATGATAACAATATCATTAACCTCTTCCGCACCAAGAAATTTGTCACAGAGGAGTACGAGAAAGACAAGGTTGCCGTCATCGAGAAGTACAACGAGATAGGCTATCGTGATGCCTATATCGTGGCGGACAGTGTAGTGCCGAACCCCGAAGACCCCACGCGTGTGGATGTCTATATGACTATCAGCGAGGGCGAAAAGTACTATGTGCGTAATATCAACTGGGTGGGGAACACAGTGTATCCCTACGAATTGTTGGACGCAACATTGGGTATCAAAAAAGGCGATACCTATAACCTTAAGGTGCTAAACGAGCGCCTGCAGAGCGACGACGATGCCGTGTCGAAACTCTACACCGACAGAGGGTATTTGTTCTTCAATGTAGAGCCTGTCGAGGTCAATGTGGAGAACGACAGTATCGACTTTGAAATGCGTATGTACGAGGGGAAACCCGCCACAATCAACCAGATAAATATCACGGGAAACACGCGTGTCTATGAGCATGTCGTACGCCGTGAGTTGTATACCAAACCCGGGCAACTCTATTCGCAGTCGGACATCATGCGTTCGTTGCGTGAGTTGGCGCAGATGGGTCATTTCGATCAAGAAAAACTCGTGCCGGACATCCAGCCGAATCCCGAAGAGGGAACGGTGGATATTACCTACCAACTCGAAACCAAATCCTCCGACCAGATAGAGTTCTCGCTCGGTTGGGGTGCCACGGGTTTGGTCGGTAGCCTCGGCTTGAAATTTACCAACTTCGCTATTCAAAACCTGTTCAATAAGAAATCGTATCGTATCGTGCCGCAGGGCGAGGGGCAGACATTCTCCATCAACGCCCGCACCAATGGGCGGTACTATACTTCCGCCAGCATTTCGTTCCTTGAGCCGTGGTTGGGCGGCAAGCGCCCTAACTCGCTGAGTGTCAGTGTCTATTTTGCTTCGCAGAAAGGTTACTCCGACCGGTACCAAAAGGCATACCAGAGTTTGTATAACACCTATTCGAGTTATTACTACAACTACTCCTCCAGTTCCGACTACTATCAGCAGTTGCAGGAGGCAGAGACCGATAACGACAAGTATCTGCGCACAGTGGGTGTCAGCGTCGGCTATGGTAAGCGACTCCGTTGGCCGGACGACTACTTCACCTTCTATGGCGAGTTGAGTTACCAGATGTATATGATGAAAGACTGGCCGTACCTGCTTATCTCCAATGGTACGAGCCATAACCTCTCGCTCAACTTGCAACTCTCTCGTTCCAGCATCGACAACCCTATCTATACCCGCCGTGGTTCGCAATTCACACTGGGTCTGAAGATTACGCCGCCGTACTCGCTCATCAATAAGAAGGACTACTCGCAGATGACCACCTCCGAGCGGTATCATCTCATCGAGTACCACAAGTGGAAGTTCTCCGGCAAGGTCTTCACCCCGCTGACTAAGGACTCCAAACTCGTGCTGATGACCCGTGCCGAATTCGGTTATTTGGGACATTATAATAAGTACGCCAAGTCGCCGTTCGAGAGTTTCTATATGGGTGGTGACGGTATGTCAAGTTACACCAGCTATTCCACCGACTATGTGGCTATGCGTGGTTACTCTTCGGGTTCGCTCACGCCGTACGATGCCACAACGGGTCGTAACATGGGTTATGTCTACAATAAGTTCACTATGGAGTTGCGCTACCCCATTGCCCTTGAGCAGAGTGCCACTATCTGGGCGTTGGCGTTCGTAGAGGCGGGTAACTGTTTCTCGGATATTTCCAAGTACAATCCGTTCGACCTGAAGCGTAGTGCAGGTTTGGGTGTGCGTATCTATTTACCTATGTTCGGTCTGCTCGGTATCGACTGGGGCTGGGGCTTCGACAAGATTAACGGCTCCGACCAGTACGGCAAGAGTCAGTTCCACTTCGTTCTCGGACAAGAGCTATAAACCTCTATTTTCCCGAACCACTCCCGAACCAACTTTCTACAGAGCATGAGAAAAACTCTATTTTATATCGCCTTTGCAGCCGTAGCCCTGCTGTCTGTCCCCGCATGGGCGGCTAAGGAGCAATCTATCGCCTATATTGACATGGCGTATATCTTGAAGAACCTGCCGCAGTACGAGTCCGCCAACGAGCAACTCACCATGATTAGCAAGCGTTGGCAGAAGGAGATCGACGCCAAGAATCAAGAGGCGCGTGTGCTGGCTACCAACTACCAGACCGAGCAGATTTTCCTCTCCGACGAGATGAAACGCCGTCGTGAAGAGGAGATTGTCGCCAAGGAGCAGGAGGTGCTTGAGTTAAAACGCAAGTACTTTGGGCAGGACGGCGAACTCTACAAGAAGCAAGAGGCGCTCATCAAACCGATTCAAGACGAGATATATGCCGCCATTCAGGAGTTGGCGAACGAGAAACATATTGATGTTGTCAAAGACCGCTCCGCCGACCCCGCACTCATCTATATGTCGAGCAAACTCGATGTATCAGATCAGGTTCTGCAAAAACTCGGTGCCAAATAGGCAGACCCTATAATTATCCGAAAAACAAACCATTCTAACCCAATCGTTTAGAAATTAATTATTTACACAATGAAAAAAATACTTTTAGCCGTTGCTTTGGCGTTGCCTCTCTTCGCCTCTGCACAGAAATTCGGACACATCAACACGCAGGAACTCTTTGCGCAGATGCCCGAGATGAACACCGTCAAACTCAAGATGGACACGGTTCAGAGCCAATACGAGACCATGCTCTCTTCCATGCAAGAAGAATTGCAGAAGAAGTACCAGGACTATCAGTCGCAGGAGGCTACCATGACCGACGCGATGAAGCAGATGCGTCAGCAGGAGTTGCAAGACCTTCAGCAGCGTATGCAGCAGTTCTACCAGACCGCAGAGCAGGACATTCAGAAGAAGCAGCAAGAGTTGCTCGCTCCTGTGCATGAGCGTATGACCAAGGCCATCCAGGCAGTGGGTGCAAAAGAAGGATATACTTATATTTTTGACTCGGCTGCAATGACCTATATTGCCCCGGACGCACTTGATGTACTGCCTGCAGTAAAGAAGGAACTCGGCATTAAGTAATTCCCCGGGCATTAATGCATGGCTGTTCGTGGCGACACGCCCCATTGCGTAGAATGCATTGACTTATAGCACCTTGTGAATAAGCATGGTACATTGGGGACCATTGTGAATAAGCATGGTACATTGACTTAAGACACCATTGTGAATAAGCATGGTACATTGACTTATGGCAGACGGTTATTTGGAGACTCACTATGCGGAGTACGAGAAGCGTAAGGCGGCTTGGTTGAAAAAGAAGAAGCACCTTGCCTCCTCTCGCCCTATTCCAATGAACCCGCAAAAAGAAGAGGACGAAGCATTATAAGTCCGGAGTGCTTTATAAACTCAAATATGGCATCATTTATTGTTTCGTAGCGAAACTGCATTAAAAAATACTCATTGCAGTGCTATCACTCCCGAACCACTCCCGAACCATCTCCGTACTATCCCAATAAAATTTAATAGGTTTCTTCTCTACTTCAAACCGGAAGTGAACCCTATTCAAGCAAAAATAGAACGAATTAAATCCTAATCTCGTGGTAGAAAAACTACAAAAGACCCTGCGTGACTCCGCAGTTGCGCGTTGGACGGTGCTCATCTTGGTAGCATCGATGATGTTCTTTGCCTACATGTTTGTAGACATTTTGTCGCCATTGGCATCCTTGTTGGACAAATCTTACAACTGGGATCAAGGCATATTCGGCACCTATGCAGCCGGTGAGTACTTGCTCAATGTCTTTGGATTCCTGATACTCGCCGGTATCATCCTCGACAAGATGGGCGTGCGCTTCACAGGTACGCTCTCGGCGAGCCTTATGGTCATCGGTGCCGCAATCAAGTATATAGGCTTGAGCGACTGGTTCGATGCCAATCATGTGTCGTGGCTCAACTCGTGGTGGACGGCAATGCCCGGCTCGGCGAAGTTAGCCATGTTCGGTTTTATGATATTCGGCTGCGGTTGCGAGATGGCAGGTACTACGGTGAGCAAGATTCTCGCTAAGTGGTTCAAGGGCAAGGAGATGGCACTTGCCATGGGTCTTGAGATGTCGATTGCCCGTATCGGTGTCTTTGCCGCTATGCTTTTCTCGCCTATGATTAGCCACGCTTTTGCTATCGACGGCTCGGATTCAGTGGTAGCACCGCTTCTTTTTTCCGCTCTGCTGCTCGTAGTCGGACTGATTAACTTCTTGGTCTTCACCGTGATGGACACCAAGTTCGACAAGCAACTCGTAGCAGTGGGTGAAGCGACAGCCACCAAAGACCCTGAGGACGAGTTTCATATCTCCGACTTGGGCAAGATATTCAAGTCTAAGATGTTCTGGATAATCGCTATCCTTTGCGTGTTGTACTATTCGGCAATCTTCCCCTTCCAACGCTTTGCCACCAATTTCCTCGAGGAGACGCTCCAAATTTCGAACGCCGAGGCAGCAGGGCTCTTCAAGTGGTTCCCTATCTTGGCAATGGTGCTGACCCCGTTCCTCGGTGCGTTCATCGACAACAAGGGCAAAGGCGCATCGATGATGATGATAGGCGCACTCATAATGATTGTCTGCCATTGTATCTTTGCCTTTGTACTGCCTGCTTTCCCGAGCAAGACATTGGCACTCATTACGATACTTGTCCTCGGCGTTAGTTTCTCGCTCGTGCCAGCATCTATGTGGCCATCCGTGCCAAAGATTATCGATGAGAAAGTACTCGGCTCTGCGTACTGCCTAATCTTCTGGGTGCAGAATATCGGACTCTGCCTTGTGCCGCTGCTCATCGGCAAACTGCGTGTCGCTACGGGTGGTTACCTCGTGCCTATGATGGTCTTTGCGGGCTTTGGCGTTATCGCTTTTGTTTTCTCGCTGCTCTTGAAGATAGAAGACAAGAAGAAGGGCTATGGATTGGAGCTTCCTAATAAGCAATAAGGACGCACTCACCGTGAGTACGGATACACGCAATCTGCCGGCAGATTGCGTGTTCTTTGCGTTGTGTGGCGACACATTCGACGGCAACCAATACGCAGCCCAAGCCCTTGACAAGGGGGCGCAGATGGCTATTGTATCTGACGAGAGTGTCTATCAACAACTTCAAACGAACTACGGCAAGGATAGATCCATTCTGCTTCCTCCATCTCTGAGAGAGAGGGGGGGCGTAGCGGGGCTGCAAGACCTTGCGCGGGCGTGGCGGCGAGCGTTAGGGCTGCCTATCATCGGTATTACCGGCACGAACGGCAAGACGACCACCAAAGAACTGACGGCGGCGGTGTTGTCTACCAAGTACCGCATCCACTATACGCAGGGCAACCTCAACAACTCTATCGGCGTGCCGCTCACGCTGCTCCAAATCACACGCAACCACGAGTTGGCTATCGTGGAGATGGGCGCCAGTCATCCGGGCGATATTCAAGAACTTGTGGAGGTTGCAGAGCCGAATTACGGTCTGATTACCAATGTCGGGCGTGCGCACCTGCAGGGCTTTGGTTCGTTCGATGGCGTGCAGCACACCAAACAGGAACTCTACGACTATATTGTGGCACACGAGGGTACTATATTCCGCAATGCAGACAACCCGTACTTGAGAACAATGTATGCGGATGCGTTGTCGAAAATGCCCGATAGTCAATCACAACTCATTGAGTACCATACGGGTACGATGCCTGCCGATACTCACCTTGTGGGCGACTACAATGCGGAGAATGTCTCGGCAGCGTTGGCAGTCGGTGCGGCTTTCGGTGTGTCGGAGGAGCGGGGGCTTGCTGCCATTCGGGCGTATATCCCGTCCAATAACCGCTCGCAACTCGTTCATTCCGAGCGCAATAACACTATTGTAGTTGATGCCTACAATGCCAACCCTACCTCTATGCAGGCGGCAATCAATGCCTTTCGGGGCGACACCTATATATTAGGCGGCATGCGCGAGTTGGGTGAATATAGTCATCTCGAGCATCAGAATATCGTCAATATGTTGGCGGAGCGTAAGGCGGAGCGGGTGCTGCTTGTCGGTGATGAGTACGCTGCCACCACGGCACCGTATCCCGTCTTCCACGATGTGGAGGAACTGAATGCCTATCTCACACAACACCCTCTGCAAAACTGCACCATTCTCCTTAAGGGGTCGCGCGGCAATCAGTTGGAGAAAGTCCTCCCTGCTCTGTAGTTACGCGTAATGCACCTGCAAAAAACAGAGAGGTAAGAACAGGGTAACATCAGGGGACGAACAGGGAAAAAACACAGACAGTGGATATAGGGAGGATATAGGGAGGATAGCGAAACAATTTCCTAATTCCTAACTCCTAATTCCTAATTAAAAGAATATTATTGTATGAAGAAATCGATCGTTATTCCAATCATGGTTTTGCTCGCCTTGGGCATCGGCGTGCTGCTTTTCCTCAATCTCTATCAGAAAAAGGAGATGGATGCCATTGTCGAGCAGATGGAGTTTGAGAAGTCTGAACTCGAAGACGAGTATGAAGACCTGGCACTGCAGTTCGACGGCTATCAGCAAATGGATATTAAGAACGACTCGCTGCAAGAACGCCTTGCTCAAGAGCAACAGCGTGTGCAGGACTTGCTCGAAGAACTGCGTATCACCAAGGTGACCAACGCTCGCCGTATTGCCGAACTAAAGAAGGAACTCGCTACGGTGCGTGCCGTTATGAAAGATTATGTGCGCCAGATTGATTCGCTTAACGCTACCAATCAGCGTCTTACGGTCGAGAACCAACAGTATCGCCGTGAGAATCAGCAGGTCAAACAGCAGAACACGCAACTGACGACGATGAACACCAAACTCTCGGAAACCGTTAGTCGTGCTTCGATGCTCGAGGTATCTGCCTGCACGCTCACCACACTCAATAAACGCGACCATAAAACACGCATTGTCAGTCAGATACGCAAACTCCAATTCGACTACGCCATAGCGAAGAATATCACTTGTGAGCCGGGAATGAAGACCCTCTATGTGCGTTTGGTTGACCCTGAGGGCAATATCCTCGGCGAGGAAAATAATTTGCTCTTTCACTTTGAGAATGAGGATATTCCGTATACAGTTTCGCAGGAGTTTGAGTACGCAGGTGAGGAGTATCAAGGCACTGTCTATTGGACGCTTGCCGATGAGCCGAAGACGGGACTCTACAATGCCGACTTCTTCGCCGACGGCAACCTCATCGGATCTATTCCGTTCTCTATCAAGAAGTAAGCCCCTTGCACCATTCTTCCTTTTGTAGTATAGGTGCGCTCTTTATGGCAGCGTGTTTGGGAGCGTGTCCGCTTTGCGCCTATGCCGACACATATCCGTTGACGGAGAACATTATCAGCGACATCTATGAGTACCTCACGGAGACAGCAGAAGTGGATTATGAGGAACTGCAAGAGGATCTGATGGATGCGGCTTCGAACCCTGTTAATCTCAATACGGCGACGGCGGCAGACCTGGAGCGGCTGCGCTTCTTGAGCGACCAACAGGTGGATGCCATTCTGCTTTATGTATACGAACACCCCATGCAGGATGTGGCGGAACTCCAACTCATTCCCTGTCTCGAGGAATATACCCTTCGCGACTTGCGTCCTTTTGTCTATGTTGCGCCGCCAAAGGAAGATAATGAGCTGAATATCAAAGATGTATTCCGCTCGGCGCACCACGAGTTAACCCTCCGCCTCGATACGCGCAATCTCGAAAACTATACGGGCGACCCTGTCTTTGTGCAGACCCGTTACCGTTTTCGGTATCAGAATAGGGTGCAGTTTGGACTTACGCTGCGCCGTCCTGCGGGGAGTAAGGCAAGCGATATGCACTATGGTGGATTTCTGCAACTGAATGATATAGCGTGTTTTCGCACCATTGTAGCGGGCGATTTTCAAGCCTCTTTTGGTCAGGGATTGGTGCTTGCCAATGCGTTCCATACCGGACGCACTTCCTACATTATGACGGTCGGCAATTCGGAGGACGGTTTGCGTAAGTACGGTGGTACGGAAGGGAATGGCTTGCACGGGGTAGGCGCAACTGCTGCGTTTGCCAATGGGAAACTGAAGACGGAGGTGTCTGCACTCTATTCGCTCCAACTGCCGTCCGATACGATGCGCCACCATGTTCTTGGGGCGAATCTGACCATGCGCTACAAATGCTTTAAGTGGGGGCTGACGGCGGTGGAGAACCTTTATTCCGATACCCTGCATCCTTACCGCAATATGGCATACAATGCGCACTACTTTCGGGGAGTGCGTCAAGCGGTTATGGGAGTAAATGCCCGCTACAACTATGGTGTATTCGACCTCTTTGGCGAGGTGGCAACGGCACAGAATACGCATTGGGGCATAGGGGCAGTGGTAGGCAGCCGTATTCTACCCACACAAGGCATCGGACTTGTGCTTCTCTATCGCTACTATTCACCATGGTTTGATAATACTTTGGGATATGCCTACAGTGAGACCTCGCGTATCAACGACGAGAACGGTGGCTATATTGGTTTGGAAATCACGCGCTTACGCCATTGGCGATGGTCGCTGTCTGGTGATGTGTTCCGCTTCTCCGGCGTAAAATACGGTATACCTTACAGTCCTTCGTGGGGATACGATGCCATTGCCGAGACGGCTTTTACCCCCAACGACCAATGGCAAATGGCATTGCGTCTACGGGCAAGAGAGAAAGCAAAACGGGGTACTTATACGGCCCGCTACCGCTTCGACTGGACGGATAGCCATTGGCAATTTCGCACGCAGGCAGAAGCGAATCTTGTGGTCGACAGCCTGCATGCTTTCTCGTGGGGATTGAGTGTTTATCAAGACATTCGCTATTCGTTCGCTCGTGTGCCGCTGACGCTCCAACTTCGTCTCGAGGGCTTTGATGCACGCAATTGGAACAACCGTGTCTACACCTACGAGAACGATGTCCTCTACGCCTATGCCAATTCGTTTGTCTATGGACAGGGTGGACGCGCCTATCTCAACTTCCGTTGGCAGATAATTCGCCAATTGGGACTCTATTTCCGCATCTCCGAAACGGTCTATAGTCATGCGTGGGTACAGACCCATTCGCTCTCTGCTGCCACGAGAACCGATATCCATCTCTTGCTCCGTGCCACGCTGTAAAATGATGCGTAGTTTGCATATGTGTATAATTTATGCTACCTTTGTCGAAGAATAACGAATGTGATGTACTCGAATGAATAGGAAAAATGCTTGGCTGCGCATGGGCGTGGCGTTAGTTGCGGTATGGATAACCGCTTGGATGGGGAGCACCTTGTGCGCAGAGACGCAGGTATGGCCTGCTACGAAGCCGAGTGTGGGGAATGCCCGCCTTGTAGTTTGCGGGCAGAATGCTTACAATTATTTTGTGGTGGACTTAACGAACGACCGTCCCTACTATCATGATGAGACAGGTCTGCGGGAGCGTACAGAGATTATGGTAAAGTCGCTACGCTATATCGATGCCGACATCTATGCCTTCAACGAGTTGGAAAACGCAGGGGACACGGTGCTTTCTTACCTGACCAATGCCATGAATACGGCAGCGGGGAAGGTTATCTATGCGTATGTGTTGGACAATTGTATAAAAGGCAACGACTCGGAGCAGATAAAGTCGGGCTTTATTTATCGTAAGGACAAAGTGCAACTGCTCGGCACAAACCATGCGACCACATCCCGCTCGTACTACCGAAACACCATGCGTTGGCAGGCATTTACGGAGTTGAGCAGCAACGAAAGTTTTGTACTCTCGATGAATCACTTCAAATCGAAATCGGGGAAGGATGACGGATCAAGTATGCGGCTAACCAATGCGCAAGACCTTATTAGTGGAACGGCAAGCATGACGGCAGACCCTGACCTGCTGATAATGGGAGATATGAACTGTACGATCAGCGAAGACCCGTTGGTGTATATCCTCAACAACGGCTTTGAAGAGCAATTGTTGCACTACGATGCGTCAGCGTATTCGTATATCTATCAGCAGAATAAGCAGCTCATTGACCATGCCTTTGCCAACAGCACCATGGCAACGCAGATTACGGGGGCAGGGGTATTCCATATCAATACCTCTTCGTCGTGGAACAATGGGTATAAATACTCCGACCACGACCCGTATTTGGTGGGTATCAATTTGGGTGGTTCGATACCTGACCCCGAACCAGACCCCGATCCCGAACCAGACCCGAAGGAAGAATGTACGGATATCAATTATTCGATAGATTTCAAGACCGGACTGGGTACATTCTCGCAGATAACAACAGCCGGCACGGTTGATTGGCGCTCGAATACGAGGTACGGAGTATGCATCAACGGCTATGGCAAGTCGGGGGAAATGGATAGTTGGTTTATCTCACCGGCATTTGATCTCTCGGAGAAAGAGAGTGCAACGATAACCTTCCGCCACAACCTCTATAAGGACAATTCGAGCGGACTGTATTCACAGTACCAAACACTATGGATAAGCAATGGCTATACGGAGGGCGCTACACCCGATGAGACGGTATGGACACAAGTGCCTATCCCTAACTATACGGTAGGTAGTTATGTGAATTGCACGGTTACGCTGCCGGAAACATACTTGCAGAAAGATTTCCGCTATGCCTTCCGCTATCAAGCACCTGACGGCAATACGGCTAACTATTGGGAGATAGACAATACTGCACTGACCGCAAAGTGCAAACCGCAGGAATTAGCGATAGAGACTGTGGAGATAGATATTAACGACAAGGATACGCGTGTCTATTCGATAATGGGCTATGATATGACTGCGCAGAAAGAGAACCTGCCTGCAGGGCTGTATATCCTTGTCAATGGTGCACATAAAAAGAAGATAATCGTTCGCTAACTGACATAAATGCAATAAATTATGATACTGATTGCTGACTCCGGCTCTACCAAAGCCCATTGGTGTCTTATGGCAGCCAATGGGCATACCTCGGAATACTATACCGATGGCGTAAATCCGATCTTCCAGACGGTGGAGCAGATGAAAGCCGTGCTTCTCGACCAACTGCTGCCGCAGATGGCAAAGCAACTTTGGGCAGGAACTATTACCCGCGTGTTCTTCTATGGTGCAGGCTGTACACCCGAGAAATCACCCCTCGCCAAGCAAGCAATAGAAGCGGTGTTCCATAAGGCGGAAGCCGAGGTGGCATCCGATATGTTAGGTGCTGCCCGGGGTTTGCTCGGTACGGCACGAGGTGTGGCGTGCATACTCGGCACAGGGTCAAACTCCTGTCTCTATGACGGGGAACGCATTGTGTGGAATGTGCCTGCCCTGGGGTTCATCCTCGGCGACGAAGGGTCGGGGGCAGTACTTGGGCGACGGCTTATCAGCGACCTCCTTAAGAATCAGTTGGGCGAGGACCTCAAGCAGAAGTTCCTCTCACAGTACCACCTCACGCAGGCGGATATTATTGAGCATGTCTATCGGCTGCCTATGCCCAATCGTTGGTTGGCACAGTTCGCGCCTTTCTGTTCCGAAAACATAGAAGACAAACGGATATATAATTTGGTATATAACCATTTGTCTTCATTTATTGTGCGTAATGTGCGGCAGTACTACGCAGCGGAGCAGACTGCGCATATAGGGAATGACCCGTACGAGTGTGTTGATCTTGCGGCGTTGCCCGTGGGTTTTGTTGGGTCGATAGCGTACTATTTCCGCCCCGTCTTGGAGCAGGTGCTGCACGACAACGGGTTGCCTGCTGCCGCGATACTCAAAGACCCTATCTCGGGGCTAATCACTTTCCACCGCAAAGACGCTCTTCCCACGATGTAACGGCATGCCTATAGGACAGTGTTCGTAATCATCATACGCCCGTCCACATGGGCGATGACGGTATCTTGCTCTTGTACCGCTTCGAGGTATAAGTCTCGAATCAGTCTATCCGATTTCCATATCTCCACATAGTGTGTCAGCGGTGTCATGTGGTCGGTGCCGCCCGTCAGGTAATCGCTCGTGGCGACCGTATAGTATGCTTCGGGGGCTACCAGCTTGCCATCGATAGTGGCTTCGATGAGTTGATAGTCTTCTGCCGACATACGCAGCCCTGCTACGCCCTGTCCGCCGTCTTCGGCAAAGACTTGGCAGAGTTCCAGAATGTCTTCTCCCCGTAGGGTCAGCACCACCAACTCGTTGTCGAACGGCATCAGTTCGAACACATCTTGTCGGGTGATGTTCCCTTGCGCCCACTCGCAGCGCATACCGCCAATGTTCGATACTGCCATATCCACTCGCGAAGGGTAGAGTTGGCGTGCCTTGGTGAGTAGTGCATCGGTTGCCCAATTAAGCATCGGGCATTCGGGTGCACGCACCCACAAGCGTTCCGGGGCATAGCCGAGTACCTCGCTCATCTCTTTTTCCAATGCGGCACGCTTAGGCGCCAGGGCAGCAACATAGGCGGTGTCTTGAATGCAGTCGAGGTTGCTGTCAATAGCGATAGACGAGGTCTCAACAGAAGTGGTGTGCATGGGCTTTTGGCACGCTGCCAACGCCACGGCACAGAGGAGAATAATAGGGAGTTTCTTCATATTCGTTTTGGCTCTAATCGAGCATATTGCCGAAGTTGTTGCTCAGTTGTATCATTTGGTCATACTGCTCCGGCGAGAGGTCGTAAAAATAGTAGTTGCGTGGGTCGACGGGTTTGTCTTGTATGCGCACCTCGTAGTGCAGGTGCGGCCCCGTCGATTTGCCTGTGCTGCCCACCAGCGCAATGATGTCGCTGCGTTTCACTTTCTGTCCTTGCCGAACCAACGCCTTATATAGATGCCCGTACACCGTTGTGTAGCCAAACCCGTGGTCTATTATCACCGTGTTGCCGTAGCCCTGTTTCCATCCCACAAATGCCACTTGTCCGTTTCCTGTCGCATACACATCCGTGCCGACAGGTGCCGAGAAGTCCATTCCCGCATGGAATCGCCGCACATGATACACAGGGTCTATCCGCACGCCGTAGCCCGACGCCACATGTTTCAGGTCTTTGTTCAGCACCGGCTGAATGGCGGGGATATTCTCCATACGCATTTCTTGCGTCTTGCTCAGTTCCAGTATCTCATCGTACGACTTAGCCTGCACATACATTTCTTTTTCTATCTGATCCACCTTCATGGTCAGGTCTGCGGCCAATTGCGAGTTGGTCATGCGGGCAATCGAGTCGTAGTACGATATTTTGTGCGTAGCCCCAAGTCGCACGCTCTGCGGTATCGGTTCTGCGCCGAACAGCACCCGATACATATTGTCGTCCCTCTGTCCGAGGTCTGCCATCACCACCTGCATTTGGTCCACTTGTTGGTTGAGCAGTTCTATCTGTGCCGTCAGGTTGTTGTTCTGTTGTTGCAGTTGCGCCTCACGGGGCGAAGGGAAGAAATAGAAGTACAGCAAGAAGAACAGCACCCCTATCGACATACCGATAAGCAGATACCATCCCGACCGCCGCAGCCAATACCGCAATCCGTACTCAATCCGCTCCAGTGCGAGTGTTTCGGGATTGATATGATATTTTATATGTCTTTTTCTCATTTGTGTCTTTTTGCGTTGTTTTCCTCTCGCCGAAAAGGCCTGCGTTCCTGTTGCCTGCCGCTGTACGAAGTCTGTTGCCTGCTGCCAAACTGTGTGCGCGGCTTGTCGCTCGGTGCATTCTTTCCGTTCGTGTGTTGCGGCTTGCGTGCCGGTTCCTCCTCTTTCCACCAGAAGAAGTACCGATTTTGTTGCTTCTTCTCTTCAGGTGTCCGTGCCACATAGATCGGCTGCATCGTGTACGGATTGATGCCTGTGTAGAACATCGTGGTCGAGAGCGTCATGGGCGTAGGCGTAAAGTCCTGCACCTGTTCCGGGTGGTAGTGCATGCGTTTGGTCCAGTCCGCCAAGTTTGCCATATCTCGATTCGTGCAGCCGGGGTGCGAAGAGATAAAATACGGTATCAACTGTTGGTGCAGTCCCGCCTCCTCGTTAATGCGCAAAAACAGGTCACGGAATTGCATATAGTGTTCCCACGACGGTTTTCGCATCAGTCGCAGCACATCGGGCGAGGTATGTTCCGGTGCCACCTTGAGTCGCCCGCTCACATGGTGCAGTATCAGTTGGCGTGCATAGTCCTCGTTCATCAGGTCGTAGCGCACCCCCGATCCCACAAAGGCGTGGCGAATATAGGGCAATCGGTCCACCGTTTGGTATATATCGAGCAGCGGCGCAAAGTCCTGATTCAGGTTTTTGCATATCGACGGTTGCAGACAACTCGCACGGGCGCATCGCTCGCATAGACGCATATCTTTTCCGTGCATGCCATACATATTGGCCGAGGGACCTCCCAGGTCGCTCAGCACGCCCTTCCAATCGGGCAGTTTGCTCAGTTTCTCTATCTGCCGCAGGATAGACTCTTTCGAGCGGGACGAGATCTGCTTTCCTTGATGGGCAGATATGGTGCAGAACGAGCAGCCTCCGAAGCAGCCCCGATGCATACACACCGAGAATCGTATCATCTCGTAGGCGGGGATACGCTTGTCCTTGTATTTCGGGTGCGGCAGATATTGGAACGGCAAGTCGTACACCGCATCCAGTTCCTCTGTCGTCATCGGGTCGTAGGGCGAATTCACCACTACGGTTTGTTTGCCGACCGGTTGCACAATGCGCAGCGGGTGTATCTTGTTGCTCTCCACCTCTATCCAGCGAAAGTTTTCCGCATGCGCCCGCTTGTCTGCCACGGCTTCTTCGTGGCTGTGCAGGGCTATGGTGTGGTCGTCTATGCGTATCGGTTCACGGGGAGCGTCAGCCGGTTTCCCGATAGGCGTTTGCACCAGTTTCTCCTCCGTCAGATACGAAGTCTGCGGAATATCGTGTGCCACCGTGTAGGTCTCCCCGTTGCGAACAAATCCTCGCCGTGCTATTTCCACCATGGCTTTCTCGCCCATGCCATACACCAGCAGGTCTGCCCCCGAATCCACCAACACCGACGGCATCAGTTTGTCCGACCAGTAGTCGTAGTGTGTCAGTCGTCGCATCGACACTTCCACGCCGCCTATCACGAGCGGCACATCGGGGTATAGTTTTTTCAGTATGCGTGCGTAGGTAATGGTGCAGTAGTCCGGCCGCATTCCCGCTTTCCCGTCAGGCGTGTAGGCGTCATCCGATCGGCGACGGCGTGCGGCGGTGTAGTGGTTCACCATTGAGTCCATCGAGCCGGGCGATATACCGAAGAACAGGCGTGGGCGTCCCAGTTTCGTAAAGTCCCGGTAGTCGCCTCGCCAGTCGGGTTGCGGCACGATAGCCACACGATAGCCGGCAGCCTCCAGTGTGCGCCCGATCACGGCAGCGCCAAACTGCGGATGGTCTATATAGGCATCGCCTGAGAACAGGATAATATCCACCTCATCCCATCCCCGCAGTTCCAATTCTTTTTTGGTTGTCGGCAAGTATTTTTTCAGGTCGTATTCCACCGCTCTATAAATACTAATGCATAGGCAAGTGCACCACGATGCAATGCAGATTAATTCCTAATTCCTAATTCCTAATTATTCCAGTACCATTTCCAGTCCGGCTTTGAGTTGGGCAAGCATAGGGTTCTTCTCTACCATGAGTTTGTATTTCTCCGACGAGGTGAACGCTAACTCTTCCCGCTTGTAGTGGGCAAGTTCGACCACGATCTCGATGGTGTCGTTCTGTAGGGCATCACGCAACAGGCTGTGTATCTTCGGCAAGTTCTGCTTCATTTCTTGCTGTTGCCATGGGTTCGGCATTTGGATAGTCGCATGTTTGCCGTCTGCCGCAAGGGTAGGGCGGTAGTCCTGTATCAGTGACCGAAGACGCGTTCCTTTCTCGAAGTGCTGTACCAGACCAACCCACGCGTCATTGAGTTGGTCCGCTTGAAAAGGGGTCGTACGGTTTGCCTGTGCGGCTGCGGCTGTCGAGGGAGTAGGAGCCGACGGCTGTTGCAGAGTCGGCATTCCAGGCATGGCTGCCATAGTCGGCATCTTTGGGGCTGCCGCCGGGGCAGGAGCAGGTTGCGGTGCGGCTTGTGGCTTGGGTGGTATGGTCATCGGTCGTGCTGCGGTTTGCGATGCAGGCGCAGCGGTAGCGGGTTGCGGTGCTGTAGCAGGGAGCGGCTGCACGGGTGCTTCTACCACAGGGGTGGCTACCCACTTAATGAGTGCCAACTCCACCGTGAGGCGTTTGTTGCGTGCAGTACGGTAGTTGATGTCGCAGGTGTTGAGTATATCCAACGCACGGAACAGCCATTGCGGCGAGGTGCGTTGCCCCTGTTCGGCATAGTGCTTGCGGATATTGTCGGAAGTCTCGAGCAACTGTATCGTTTGCGGGTCTTTCGCCATCAGTACATCACGCAAGTGCTGCGCCGTACCGACCACGAAATTGCCTGCATCGAAACCCTTGGACAAAACCTCGTTGAGCAGCAGCAGTGCGCCCGTCACATCGTGCGCCAAGGCTAAGTCCACCAGACGGAAATAGTAGTCCGAATCAAGCACATTCAGTACCTCGATTGCCCGCTCGTAAGTAATCGTTTTTCCGCAGAAAGAGACTAACTGGTCGAAGATACTCAATGCGTCGCGCATACCGCCGTCCGCCTTTTGTGCTACGACATTGAGTGCCTCTTCTTCTGCCTCTACGCCCTCTTGGCGGGCGATGTTCTGCAGGTGCGCAATCGTATTGCCGACTGTCATGCGCGAGAAATCGTACACTTGACAGCGGCTCAATATCGTAGGCAATACCTTATGCTTCTCGGTCGTGGCGAGAATAAAAACAGCGTACGAGGGCGGCTCTTCGAGCGTCTTTAGGAGCGCATTGAATGCACCCGCTGAGAGCATGTGCACCTCGTCGATAATGAAGACGGAATACTTGCCTACTTGCGGTGGTACAAGCACCTCGGATATAACTTGGCGGATGTCGTCTACGGAGTTGTTGCTTGCAGCGTCCAACTCGTGGATATTAAACGACCGTTGTTCGTTGAACGCACGGCACGACTCGCACTCGTTGCAGGCATCGAAGTCCGCAGTGGGGTGCAAGCAGTTGATAGTCTTGGCAAAGATACGGGCACATGTGGTTTTTCCCGTTCCTCGAGGCCCGCAGAAGAGGTAGGCGTGTGCCAATCGGTTCTGCCGAATGGCGTTTTGCAGCGTCTCCGTGAGTGCCTGCTGCCCCACCACCGTGGCAAACGACATCGGTCGGTATTTTCGTGCCGATACTAAGTATTCGCTCATGTGAGTATGGTTTATTTCCTGTTTGGTGCGGGAAGGTGGCGTCTAATGGCGCAATCTACCCCATTTTAGCGCACAAAGATACACCTTTTTTCTGATATACGCAAATTGAATGTGAGACGGCTGTGTGTTATGCCGTAGACCATTGTGCTATGACATGGTAGACCGCTTGTGCTGTGAGAGGTAGGAATAAACCGTAAATGGTTCAATGGTCTAATTGTTCGAAGGTTCAATTGTTCAATAAAATGGTGTTGTATTTTTTCCAATAGCAGGGTATCTCGGACTCATCTCGGATGTATCGCCCTACCATTACCCTACCATTATAGGGTTTTGTAAGGGTTTTAATACGCCTTTATATGTTCTATTTTGCTTAATTTATTCGTAATGGATTCTGTGTGTGTTTCCCCGTTTGTTCCCTGTTCTTACCCTGTTCTTACCCTGTTCCTGTGTGGCTATTGGTCTGTTCTTTTTGACGGCACTGCTTTTCTACCCACTCAATATTCACTCGATATCCACTCAATGATGCGGCAGCCCTCTTTGTATCCTCCCTATATCCTCCTTGCAGTGGAGTAAGGGAGTGCCGAGGATTGTCCTGACTAAGCAATACAAAAAGACTATCCCACATAGGATTACCTATGCGGGATAGAGTAGTATGCATGGGTGGTTTGTCTGTACGACCCATCACCATAATGCATTGATTACAAGCGATTACAGGCGGCTGTCTACCAAACTGCGGTCTACAAAGTTCTTGACATCGAAGATGACGGCACCTTGCTCCTTATACTTCTTGAAATCGAAAGTCTTGAATTGGTCGTGGCATACGCAGGCGATAATGGCTGCATAGGGTTTGTCCGGATTTACAGCCGGAATGAGTTCTTTACCATATTCGTGGCGTACTACTTCGGCATTTGCCCATGGGTCGTAGATGTCTACACAGCAGC
>CAVEXR010000018.1:0-45187 GCA_963619585.1 Azospirillum sp. CAG:239 | reverse complement strand
GTCTATACCTAATTTATTCGTTTGGTTTCGGCTGCAACCGTCGCTATATTGGCACAGAATTTGCGAGCGTAGGAAAGAACGAACTCTTATGCACATGAAACTAACGAATCGCTTTCTTCTTCGCATTAACCTGCTGTTGGGGACGCTCGTCGGGTTGCTGACGGGCTGTAGCAGCAAGCGCATGAATGCGAACACCGCAGAAGACCAAATCATGGCTATGTACGGTATACCTGTAGCCACTTACCAAGTAAGCGGTACGGTAGAGCGTGCAGACAAGAAACCGCTGCCGAACGCCGATGTAGTCGTCAAGGGCTATAAGAACTTCCCGATAGATACGCTGCACACCAACGACAATGGGAAATACGAAGCGACGATAGAGGGTTGGCCGAACGACACGCTCAACTTTGTCGCTACCGACCCGAAGACGGGGCAACAAGACTCCACCCAAGTGGCGACCGAGTGGCAGACCGAACAGGGGTTCCGCTCTACCGCCAAGCCCATACGGGCAAACATTCGCTTACGCAAATAAGATACTCCATAATGATACTCTCCATGACCGGTTATGGCAAAGCCGAAAGCCAACTAAAAGACCACAAGAAAGTCGTTGTTGAGATACGCAGTCTGAACTCGAAGACCCTCGACCTCAGTATGCGCCTTGCGTCGCAGATACGGGGACGGGAACTCGATATTCGCAATCTCATTGCACGGCGTGTCGAGCGCGGAAAGGTAGACCTCTCAATTGCCTATTTCGACACCGCCAATCCCGATGCCGTTGTATCCTCTTTTACGCCTATCAACACGGAGGCTTTCGAATACTACCTCACGACACTCACAACACTCGAGAAGAAGCACAATCTGCTTTGCCCCGACCTCTTGGGCACTATTCTTCGCCTGCCCGATGTGATGAAGCCAAACGACGATACAGCAGAAGCGGACGACACCGAATGGCAGGTAGTGCTTGCGACGCTTAACGCCGCTATTGATGCGTTCATTGCTTTCCGCACGCAGGAAGGTGCCGCACTGGAACACATGTTCACGGAGAAATTAGACGGTATCACCGCTCTACTTGCCGAAGTGGCACCGTTCGAGAAGAGCCGCACGGAGAAGATTCGGCAACATCTGCTCGGCAATCTGGATAAACTCGCCGAAGAGACGAAACAGAAAGTAGACATGAACCGCCTTGAACAGGAGATGATCTATTATCTCGAGAAACTCGACATTACGGAAGAAAAAGTGCGCCTTACCAATCATTTGCGCTACTTCCGTGAGACCATGGACGGCGACGGCACGGGCGTAGGGAAGAAACTCGGCTTTATCTCGCAGGAGATGGGACGCGAAATCAATACCCTCGGCAGCAAGAGCAATCAGAGCGAGATGCAAATTATTGTAGTGAAAATGAAGGATATTCTCGAACAGATAAAAGAGCAAGTTCTCAATGTCCTCTAACCTTACTCCGTACTACAAAACAGATAGTATCACACTGTGATGCCTCTGCTCCGTACAACGGAAACAGACAGTATCACACTACGAAACGGACAGTATTGCACACTAAAATAGGTAGTACGATATATAAAACAAATAGTAAGACTTATGGTTGTTTTATACCACTGTTCGTGTACAATATATACTAAAAGTTGCGTCCCTCCGACGAAGGACGCAACTTTTCATTTTGTTTTCGCGTGCTTTTAGTATTGTGGATGGAATATATCCATCCCGAAGGCATTGGTGAAGGCGTCCTGCGCACGGAGGGCGTCGGGGGTGTCCAGCACGATACCTTTTTGCGGGGTCATAAGCAGAATTCGGTCGGAGAGTGCGAGCGCCAAATCTAACTCGTGGGTCGAGATAAGCACCATTTTGCGCTGCTCGTGCGCCAAACGACGCAGCAACTGCAAGGTTCGGATTCGGTTCGGCAAATCGAGGTGTGCCGTAGGCTCGTCGAGCAATACGACGGGCGTCTGTTGGGCTATGGCTTTGGCTATTAGGACCCGCTGTTTCTCGCCGTCAGAGTGGCTGTTGAAATAGGTCGTTGCCTCGCCGCACAGCCCTACTGCTTCCAACGCCTCGGCGACAATCTGTTCGTCTTCTGCCGTCAGCCCGCCCATAAACGAAGTGTACGGGTAGCGCCCTAATGCGACGACATCGTGTACGGTGGTGTTCTCCAAACTCAGCCGCTCGGTCAGCACCAATGCCACCTGTCGGGAGCGTGGCTGCTGCTGTGCAAGCGAAAGGGTGTAGGTGCCTGCAATCGGCGGCAACAGTCCTGCCAGCGTGTGCAGCAGGGTCGATTTGCCGCAACCGTTCTGTCCCAACATACAGACCATCTCTCCCGCAAAAAGCGAAAAAGACAAGTCGGTCTGCACCGCTTTGGTGCCGTAACCGATGGTCAGGTGTGTACACTCAATCGCCTTATCCATTCCTAATTGGTTAGATTTCTAACAGGGAATTTATAGAAGTCCCCATAATTCTTAATTCTTAATTCATAATTCATAATTCTTCATTATAGTACACTCTCTGCACACGCCGCGAGACGGAGGTCAGCACCTCGTAGGGAATCGTGCCCAACTTATCTGACAACTCCTCCAATCGTATATGCTCGCCGAATATCTCGACGGCATCGCCCACTTGTGCGTCTGTGCCGGTGATATCTACCATGGCTTGGTCCATGCAGACATTGCCGACAATAGGGCAACGCTGTCCCCGTATCAGCACTTCGCCCCCGTAGTTCGAGAAACGCCGGTCGAATCCATCCGCATAGCCGATCGGTATCACCGCTATGCGACGGGGTTCGGTGAGTGTGGTATGCCGTCCGTAGCCGATCGTTTCGCCCGCTTCTACGGTCTTCACGCTCAAGATCGTGGTACGCAGGGTGCAGACGGTGTGCAGGTGTGCGCCCGCAAAAGAGATGCCGTACAGACCTATGCCCAAACGACACATATCGTATTGATATTCCTGGAAACGCTCTATACCCGCCGAGTTGCAGATATGCTTCATGATCGGATAGCCCAAGCCCGCTTTCAGCACTTCGGCGCAGTCGTTGAAGTAGGCGGCCTGGTGGCGGGTAAAGTCGTCGAATTGTGCTTCGTCGCTGCCCGCAAAATGCGAAAATACGCTCTGCACCCGCACGGCTTTCTGTCCCTGCAAGCGGCTGATGAGTTCGGGTATCTCCTCGCGGTAGAAACCCAAGCGGTGCATACCCGAGTCAATTTTGATGTGTATCGGATAGTTCTCCAATCCCTTTGCCGATGCGGCTTCTATGATGTTCGCCAGCGACTGGAAGGAATAGACATTCGGTTGCAGATTGTTCTCTAAGATTAGGTCAAGCGCTGCCACTTCGGGATCCATGATGATGATGGGCAGCGTGATGCCCTCGCGGCGGAGTTCCAGCCCCTCGTCTGCCACAGCCACGGCGAGATAGTCCACCAACCCGCTCTGTTGCAAGGCACGACTGACTTCGATGCTGCCCGCTCCGTACGCAAACGCTTTGACCATGCAGGTCAGTTGGGTGGTCGGTCGCAGCAGGCTGCGGAAGTGGCGCACATTGTCGGTCAGTGCGGTGAGGTTGATTTGCAGCACCGTCTCGTGCGTCTGGTGCAGAATACGGTGCGCAATGGTATCTTCGTCGTAGCCCAGCGCACGCATGACGGCAGCGCAGGTGCGCACATTTTGGTGCGTGGGGTCTTCTACCACCACGGGACAGTGGGCGAATAGGCGCATTTTCTCTGTCCGTTTCGCCTCCAACGACGGGAAGTTCTCGCCATGCTCGGCGCCGATATAGGTGATGACGCCTATCGTCGGCCGGATGATGCGTTCCAGGCGTGCCATCTCGCCCGGCTCAGAGATACCTGCCTCGAAGATAGCCAGGTCGGTCTTCTCGTTCATTTGCCACACCGACAGCGGCACACCTATCTGTGAGTTGTACGATTTGGGCGAGCGGGTAATTGTATAGTCCTTGCGCAATAGTTCGTAGAGCCACTCTTTGACGATGGTCTTGCCGTTGGAGCCGGTGATTCCGATGACGGGGCAGTGGTAGAGCGAGCGCTTGTAGGCGGCCAGGTCTTGCAGCGCGGCAAGCGAGTCATTTACAATAAGATAGACGGTAGTTTCGCCCGAAGAAAGGTTTTCTTGGGTGGGTATCGTATCGCGAATGATTTGCCATTGTGCCTCGGTCAGAACAAAAGTGCGTACGCCTTTTTCCATCAAAGGAGCAATGTAATGCACACCGTCGTTTTTCGCGGTTTTGAGGGCAAAGAACAGGGTCTGCACAGGATTGTTGCCCAACTGACGGCTGTCGGTTAAGAGCGTTTCTATCGAGCGTTTTTCCTGTGCAGTAGGCAGGCTTGGAGTTGTTTGCTCGCCCGTTTGCAATGGGTCTATAGCGTTGCTAACTTGCTGTATCTCTGCGCAGTTGCTCACCACGCACAGGGGATGAATGGCAAGAATGATTTCTGAAAGTTTCATATATTTGAGGGGACTTCTATACACTCCCCGTAAGTACTAAATTCTGCAAATCCGTGAAAAAAGGGTTTATTTCGGGGCGTTACAACGCCTACCGAAATCTCCTGCAAAGGTAGTGTATAATTTCGGTACGAGCAAATGCAAAACAGGATTTTTCTCTATCGATTATGCACCTTATAAATACCTTACATTTTCCTTGTAACCTCATTGTAACCTCATTGTAACCTCATTGCATCCTGCTTGCTCGCACACTTATACGCCCGAAAAACGCAGGACTCTTGTGTATCCACAAAAAAAGTTGTACCTTTGTCGCCAAATTGTGCAGTGGCGCACCATATCGAAAAAAAACCGATACAATACGCACGAATAGGATAAATAGAACACGCACGAACAAGTATATGACCAAACAGGACATTCGAATACTATATATGGGTACGCCCGACTTCGCCGTTGCACCGCTACGTGCGCTCGTGGAGGGAGGCTATCAGGTGGTGGCTGTTGTCACGATGCCCGATAAACCCGCCGGTAGAGGACACCAATTGCAGTTCTCTGCCGTCAAACAATATGCACTCTCCGTAGGACTGCCGCTGCTCCAACCGGAGCGGCTGAAAGACGAAGCCTTTCTCGAACAACTGCGCTCCTACCACGCTGATTTGCAAATTGTTGTGGCGTTCCGTATGTTACCGGAAGTTGTGTGGTCAATGCCCCGTTTGGGGACTTTCAACCTCCACGCCTCTCTCCTCCCGCAGTACCGTGGCGCAGCACCTATCAACTGGGCTGTCATCAACGGTGACACCGAAACAGGCGTTACCACCTTTATGCTCCAACACGAAATAGACACCGGAAATCTCATCCTCCAAGAGCGCATCGCCATTGGGGCAAACGAGAATGTTGACAGCGTCCACGACCGCCTGATGGCACTGGGTACAGACCTTGTATTGCGCACAACAGATTTGATTATCGACTGTGATAATCAAGGTATTACGCTGCCTACCACCCCACAACCGGAAGTGGCAGACCTACGCCCTGCTCCCAAGATATTTAAGGACACCTGCGAGATAGACTTCACGAAAAAAGGACAGGAAATATACAACTTTGTACGCGGACTTTCGCCATACCCGACGGCATGGTGCAACCTCACTATCCACGGTAAACCGTACGAGAATGTCAAGATTTTTGCTGTCCGCCCACTGAAAGAGAAGCCTGCCGACACAGAGCATACTATTGTCGTACCGTGTGCCGACGGCTATGTGCAAATCGTTGAATTACAATTGCCCGGCAAGAAAAGAATGGACGCCCGTGCACTCTTGAATGGACTGAAATAGTATGTTGGATTACCTGGCTCTAATAGACAAATACTACGCCTCTTCGCCCGAATTGCGTGCGATTTTGGTGGCACATAGCGAACAGGTTTGTCAGCGTGCATTGCAGATAGTGGACGCACATCCCGACTGGACTGCAAGCGGCGAAGTCAGCCGTGTGTTTGTCGAAGAAGCGGCGATGCTCCACGACATCGGCATCATCTTTTGCAATGCGCCGAAGATACATTGTGTCGGCACGCATACTTATTTGGAACACGGCAACCTCGGAGCGGAACTTTTGCGCCGAGAAGGGTTGCCCAAACACGCCTTAGTCGCAGAGCGTCATACCGGTACGGGGATTACGGCAGAGCAGGTTCTGCGCGAGAAACTGCCTATTCCGCTGCAGGATTACTGCCCTGTTTCACTCGAGGAGAAAATCATCTGCTATGCGGACAAGTTCTACTCCAAAGGGCATATCGGCGAGACGGTTGCCATGGAGAAAATCCGCAGTCAGATTTGGAAATACGGACACGATGCCATCCTCCGTTGGGACGCACTCGTTGCACTCATGGGCGAGAAATAATGCATTATACACCATAACATTTACACTTACCAAAACCATACATTTACACTTACCAAAAACGACATAAACCACGAATACTACGCAAAACCATATTGCCACCATAGGTTTCTTCGACGGCGTCCACTTAGGACACCGCTATGTGCTGGAGCAACTCTGTCGAGAGGCGCACGAGCGGGGTATGTTGCCCCTCGTTATCACTTTCCGTCAGCACCCATCGAAAGTACTCTCTGCCGACTATACCCCACTCTTACTCAATACCTATGCAGAGCGTATTACCCGCCTGCAAGAAGTGTTGCAGAGCCTGCCTTTTGGCGTGGATGCAAAGGTAGAGGTGCTTGACTTCTCCGAGGTCTATCGCCTTACAGCACAAGCGTTTATGACCTATCTTCGGGAGTGCTATGGCGTGCAGACTATCCTCATGGGGTACGACCATCGCTTCGGCAGCGACTGCTTTTCGGACAGACAGGACTACATAGACGCAGGCAAGCAGGCAGGCGTGGAGATACTCGCCCTGCCGCAATACCGTCCGCAGGTTTCTTTTGCAGAAGACGGATTGCCGCAACATGTCAGTTCGACCGACATCCGCATACTCTTGCAGGCAGGGCGGATAGAAGAAGCCAACGAACTCTTGGGCTATCCTTACACGCTGCAGGGTGTGGTCGTGCACGGCAAAGGAATAGGACATCAACTCGGATTCCCGACCGCTAACCTCTCGCTCGCAGACCCGTTTAAGTTACTTCCCCTCGCAGGGGTTTATAGGGGGCAGGCGAAGGTAGACGACGAACAATACCCTGCCCTAATAAACATAGGTACGAATCCAACGGTGGGTAACACACAGAAGACAGTAGAGGTGCATATCCCTTGGTTCGACAAAGATATATATACTAAGGGGATAGCCGTCCTTCTCACTGCCCGCCTGCGTGAGGAGCGCAAGTTTGCTTCGCTCGAAGCACTGCGCACACAGATACAGCACGACCTCTTATCGCTCTCGAAATAAAGGGAATCAACTGCGTTATATGGGCATAAATCTCACATAGACAAACGATTATAACATATATACAACATGGACAAAATTAGTTATGCACTGGGCCTCTCGATGGGTCAAAACTTGATGAGTAGCGGCGTGGAGTCGCTCAACTATGCAGACCTCGCAGAGGGCATTAAAGATGTATTGGAAAAACAGAAACCACAAATATCCTATCAGGAAGCACAACAGGTACTCAATACATTCTTCCAAGAACTGGAGCAGAAAGTAGCAGGCGCCGCAAAAGAAGCCGGCGAGAAATTCCTTGCCGAAAATGCCAAACGAGAGGGCGTGAAAACCACTCCGAGCGGACTCCAATACGAGGTCTTGGAGGCAACTATCGGACAGAAGCCCAAGGCTACGGACAAAGTAAAAGTGCACTACGAAGGCACACTGACCGATGGCACAGTTTTTGATAGTTCGTATAAACGCGGCGAGCCTATCACCTTTGGGCTGAACCAAGTGATTGCCGGATGGACAGAGGGACTGCAACTGATGTCTATCGGCAGCAAATACAAACTCTATATCCCCTATCAACTCGGCTACGGAACACAAGGCGCCGGCGGAAGCATTCCTCCCTACGCAGCCTTGATATTCACGGTTGAACTCTTGGGCATAGAGTAATCACGCAAACTACATAAACAGTAAAAACAATGAATAAAGTAACAATCACCATTCTTGCCACTATGGCACTGGTGTCTTGCGGCAATTCGTACACCGCAAAGAACCCCGTTCTGGAAGACCAAACGGACTCGCTCAACTATGCACTCGGTTACCTGAACGGAGCGCAACTCAAAACATATCAACTCGCCAACGATAGCAGCGACAAGGCTGTAACAGAGTTTATCGACGCCCTCACGGACGGCTACAACGGCAAAGAGGAAAAACTATCGGAAGCAGCAGAGATAGGTCAGAACATCGGTATGGCTATCAAATCGTCCGAGGACAAAGGCTTGGCAGAAAATGCGGCGTGGACCGTCAACGAAAAAGTGCTGCTTCAAGGATTGGTGAACGGACTGAACGGCGACACCACCGTTCTGAAAGTGGCAGATGCACGCTCGTTCTTTGAGTCGGCTTATATGGCTTCGACCCAAAGCGGAGAGAAGGCCGGCAAGGCTATTACGGCAAAATGCCCCGCAAAAGTAAAGACCATCACGCTCGCTACCTATAACGATAGCCTGAACTATGCATTCGGTCTGCTCAACGGCGACCAAATCAAGATGTATGCATTAGAAAACGACAGCGACGGAAACCAACAGAAAGAATTTATTGCTGCCGTAAACAAAGCGCTGAAGAGCAGCGTGAAGTACCCGCAATTGGTGAACATCGGCAAACAGATCGGTGCAAGCATCAAAGAACAAGAACCTACGGGATTGGTAGGTATCGAATCGGTTTCGACAGACTTTGAACTCATCAAGCAGGGCTTTATCAACGGACTCTACAAATACGAGGAAGTGCTCAACCAAAGAGAGGCTCAAGAGTATATCGAGAACACTATCAATCGCATCAAATATGGTGCAACCAAAGAAGAAGGCGAGAAATTCTTGGAGGCAAATGCGCTGAACGACAGCGTAATAGTTACCGAGAGCGGATTGCAATACAAGGTTCTCAAACTCGGCAAAGGCAAGAAACCGACGGCTACAGACCGTGTAAAGGTACACTATCACGGCACCCTGATTGACGGCACGGTATTCGATAGCAGCGTACAGCGTGGCGAGCCGATCACCTTTGCACTCAATCAAGTGATTGCGGGATGGACAGAAGGACTGCAACTCATGCCTGTAGGCAGCAAGTTTGTATTCTATATCCCATCGAACTTGGGCTACGGAGAGCGTCAAGCCGGTTCTATTCCTCCCTACTCCACTTTGATTTTCGAGGTAGAACTGCTCGGCATCGAGAAATAAGCAATTAATAGTTAATAATTAACAATTACCATACATCGTTGCTGACGCGTAGCATTGTGGGTTCTCAACGACAAAACAATGCGTAGCCGCATACGCATACCAAAATGCGCATAGTGCAGCGAAGCCATTAACGCAAAGCAAACATACGGCAGCGAATACAATGGGTATCATCGCACGACAAAGTATTAAAGGCACCATCGTAACCTATTTAGGGGTTGCGGTGGGCTTTTTTACTACCTTCTTTGTCCTCACGCGCTTTCTGACAGCCGAGGAGATAGGGTTGTCGCGTGTGCTGATTGATGCCGCCACACTCTTTATCGGGTTGGCACAGTTGGGTACCAACTCGTCAATAATCCGTTTCTATCCGTATTTCCGAGACAAAGAGCAGCACGACCATGGCTTTTTCTTTTGGACACTGGTCATTCCCTTTGTCGGATTCCTGCTCTTTGCCATGGTCTATTGGGCATGCCATATTCCATTGGGGCACTGGTTCGGCGAAAAGTCGCCCCTGTTTATGGACTACTACTACATGGTGTTGCCACTGGCGTTCTTTATGCTCTATCAAGCACTATTTGAGACCAACGCCAATGTACTGATGCGTATCGTAGTGCCTCGTATGGTGCGTGAATTGGTCGTGCGTATCGGGTTGCTGGTACTCTATCTACTCTATGCGTTTCGGGTGCTATCGCTCGACGGCTTTGTGGTCGGGCTCTGCCTCAACTACGCCATTGCCGCACTGATTGACCTCATCTATCTCTTTTCGCTCGGACATATATCACTGCGTCCTGATTGGGCATTCTTGCGGGAAAACAAGACACTGGTACGCAACTATTTGCTATACACGGGATTTCTTTTCGTATCGGCACTCGCCGGCGTATTGGCGCCAACACTATCGTCGTTCTTTATCACTGCGAAAATGGGATTGGAACATACGGGAATATACGCCATTGCGACCTATATGGCAACGATGGTCAGCATACCCTATCGGTCGGTAACTGCCATTGCTGCACCACAGTTAGCACGCTCGGTCAAAGAACAGAACCACACTGAATGCTCGCACCTGGTGCATCAGGTAAGCAACAACCTACTCCTCGTGGGGGGACTGATATTTTTGGCTATCTGGTTCAATATAGACCTTATCTACCACATTTTGCCAAACGGCAACACCTATTCGGTGGCGCGAACCGTCGTGCTGATATTGGGCTTGTCTCAACTGCTGACGGCCACTTTCTCTTTCTGCTTGTCGGCTATCAGTTACTCTCACTACTATGTCTTTTCGCTGCTATTATCAGCCGTACTCACTATTGGGACAATCGTTTTCAACAACTACCTTATCCCGCTGTTCGGTATGGAAGGGGCTGCACTTAGTACGCTGCTGGCAAGCATCATCTATTATGGTTTGGCGGTGCTGGTACTATGGCTCACCTGCCGTGTGTCGGTAGCCAATCGCAAGACTACCATGGGCATAATGTTACTGCTTATTCTATTTGTTCTCAATGCATTATGGCAGCACTATCTGCCTATCTCCAATCTATGGTTGAGCGGCATTGTTCGCTCTGTGGTACTGCTCGGAACAGGTATCTTTGTGGCATGGCGGCTGCAACTCTCCACCGAGCTGAATCATCTTTTCCACATCCTTATTCATAAGAAATCCAAATAGTTATGCGGTATTTTGTGCGGTTTGCATATAAAGGTACAGCCTACCACGGGTCACAATCACAACCCTCCGGCGGAACAGTACAAGATACGATGGAGCAGGCATTTGCGCTTGTCCTGCGACAACTTGTACCACTTACATTTGCGGGACGAACGGACGCAGGGGTGCACGCCGAAATGATGTGGGCGCACTTTGACTTGGAATCCGAAGTGGCACTGTCGGCTGGTTTTGATCTATCATTCGCAGATGGCAGGCGCGACCTCCTTTACCGGTTGAACCGTCTTTTGCCTGCGGATATTACGCTCTACGAACTATGCTCGGTAAGTAATGAAGCACACGCCCGATTTGATGCCACGGCACGCACCTACCACTACCGTATTACCACTCGCAAAGACCCGTTCTCGACCGGACTGCGCACACAGGTGCGTAGCGGCTTGGACTTTGCGGCTATGAACGAGGCTGCAAAGAGTCTGCTCGGACGACAAGACTTCTCTTCGTTTTGCCGTTTGCATACGGATGTGAAAACCAAATTCTGCACGATTGTACAGGCGGAATGGGTGCGTGAGAGCGACACAGAATACACCTTTGTCATCACGGCAGACCGATTCTTGCGCAATATGGTGCGGGCGATAGTAGGTACCCTATTCGAGGTGGGCTATAGTAAGTTGACAGTCTCTTCTTTCGCTTCGGTCATTGCACAACAAAACCGCCAAAAGGCAGGCGATTCTGCCCCTGCACAAGGTCTATACTTGGTTGATATCCAATATCCGGAAACGATATTCCCTATATAATTCCACACGATAGGCAGGTGGGGTTTCTTTTAATTTATTTGTCTCCGGTTGTGCATTTCTATGACAAGTCCGGTTGTGCATTTTATAATAGGGCGTTGCCACAATGACTATTTCCCCAAAATCTATCCACTCGCTATCTACTCGTTATCCACTCGTTCAATGCCACCTTGCCTATAAAATACTCCAATCAAAGCGATAACACGCCATATTTTGTAGACGAGAAGAATCGCTGGCTTTTACTGCCCCAACAGATACTTATTTCGATAGGGCATACATGGCAAAGGCGGCACAGCACAGCCCAGCTATCTGTATGGGCGAAGGTATCACATGAAGAATAATAAGCGACAAGAGTACCGTCACCATAGGCGAGAGTCCCTCCATCGGTGACACCACTACGGCCTTCCCATACCGATACGCGTACACCAAAGTCAGCGCACCTATCGAGTTCAAAATCTGTATGCCAAACGATGACCAAAAAGGCACTGCCGCATTATTTTCCGAGAAAAATCCCGAAGCATCACTGGACATAAAATAGGCAACCGGCACCAACACAACTGCTGATATCGCCATCCAAACAAAGATAGACTCGGCATCCATCGAGTTGTTCGCAAACTTCATAAAGAAGCCTTGCACACCCCAAGCCACTAACACCAACACCGCCAGTACAATCCAGAGCCACCCTTGCACAGGGCTATTTTCCGTATTGCTTTGTAACGAAAGCAATAGTATCGCAGCCAGCGCCACTACAATACCCGCCACCTGCCAATGCGAGGCTTTCTCGTGCAGGAATACGGCTGCCAGCGTTATCACAATAACCGGCGACATAGAAATAAACGGATAGATAATATACGACGGACCGAGCGTCAGTGCCTTGAATAGCACCAATTGTCCTCCTGCGCCAAGTAGCCCGACGGCACACCCAAGCAAAATAGATCGTCCATCATGTTTTAACTTACCTTTGTTGAGTACAAGTGCAACCAATGCACATGGTATCATTGACAGAGCCCAAGCTATATAGACCACCGTGTCAGGAATACCGTGCTGAATTTGATAGCCCGAGAACGCCCCCCACACGCCCCAGGTACAGACCGTGATGAGGATAAATACCAACCAAATCTTATTTTTCATACAAAGTAAGAGTAAATACACAAAAAAGTTATAGAGATATTGTTAGAAGATAATTATAACCCATTGTCTCATCCCACATATCTTTATTTGCCAAACGAATTGAATAAGCAGGATTATCATGGAGTGTAGCACATGGATCCGGTAGATTGAGATAAACCTTATATTCACCAATCATGCCCTTATCTAATACCGCATGCAAAGTTGTTATAATTGTATCTTCCGCTGACCAAAAGCGAGGGTCTATATTATTTTGTAGATACACATATTTCTGTGCCGGATTATTAACTGAAACAAACACTAGTTCTACATTACGAGGATTGATTGGTGCAGAAAATCCATTATTACGCAAAGTAAGCACAACGGCAAATTTCTCTCCTGCTTTCGGAATTTGCGTAGGATACGCCTTATCCAATACAAATCGGTAACCTAAACGGCGTTGAATGATCTTATATGACCCGTCTTTCGCCCATGAGTTCAGTACATCTGGATGATAAGAGCAACATAAATACGACCAATGATACTTTTCCATTTCAGAAATGGCTCTCACTCCATTAGAATAAGTTTCTACACAATTACAAGTTTCTCCTCCCATAAAGGTGTAGCGAGTATCCTCTGCCCAGAAATTACGATCCGATTCTCCCCTGTAAGTTCCCACATCGTTTGAAGAAGATACAAAACAGTCATTATGTCCCGCCAATCGCGCTTTTGCTGTTTGTTGGAAAGCTTCGGTGACAGATATCGGTTCATCCGTCAGTCCTCGGTCTTTCAAATACTGTCTCTTATAGGCAGGTGTTCGAAGAGCAATTTGTCTATCGGCGGGCAATGCCTCCAACAGATGGTCCAACATTGTCCAACGAGGTTCCCAATCCTCAGTTTTCACAGGATTACTTGGAAATCCGGTTGTATAGTACCATTCTCCCCATACTCCAATAAAACCTGCTTGCAAACAGAGTATAACATCCGCATTTTTTTGAAAATAAGGTGTTAATTGATCAATATGACGAGAGACCCATTCCGGTGAAGCATCATAAGGTTTTTCTTTCTCGGAACTCTTATACGAGAAACGCAATATAACCTTTCCCCCTCCGGCGCGCAAAGCATCCATATTTTGCTGTAACCTATCAAGAAATGCTTGCGGAATATCACTTTCAATATAGTCTGTCAAATAATAAGAGTGTAGGTATAGCGTTATGCACTCTTTTCCTGTACGACTATTTTTCACAACAGACGAATTAAGTACTTCCGATAGATCCTTTGAAGTATAATATATTTGCTTATAAAGTCCCCGTTCCGGATTTGCAAATAATTCATCCGTTTCTGTATAATAAATAGTACCTTCCGGATCATTATTCGCCTCCGATACATCGGTATGACAGGCTACTATACTAAAAGCTGTTGCAATTAATATATATATGGGTAAATGCTTCATACTGATTCGATAGAGGAAAAGCGCAAGGAAGATAGATCTTCCTTACGCCTTTCTATTTATTCGACGGACATTACTTATCTGTTTTTACGGTAAGCATAGGAGCCAATGTTCCCTCTGCATTCTTCTCCATATTAGGAAGAATACCCTGGCTATCCCAATTCTTTTGGATATCAATGCCTATGCAAAATTCATCCCCGATAGTTTCCGGCAACGCCTCACGGAGGATGCTCATCTCAATTGTTTTATCAGTAACCTTCGAGGCTGTGATAAATCCTTGAGCAGCCGAAGTTTCCCAAGTCCAATCCGTACTTGCTTCAGTGCCAGCCCAAGTAAAGGCACTAGGAGCATATTCGATAGGTTTCCCCTCTAAGAACAGGAAACCTTCTGTCAACATTGTTGCAGGAGAAGACCACTGTGTTCCTACAAATCCATTATCACTTTTCGATGCATTGATGTAAATATGGAATGGAACACCCCATTTCTGAGAAAATTCCTCACCAGACATATCCTCATTGATATCTATCAGCGATGCATCATATTCTGCATACAGATAAATGAACAACTCATCTGAATATACTTTCATGGTTGTCAAAGCCTGGAACTCAGAGTTTGCATTAGATGTAACTGTATAAACTTTATCACCAAGTGCATCCCATTCCGCTGCATCACCATCTATCACGATAGGAGCCACATATTCGTCATCATCGTCATCTGGAATACTTGGTTTGTTGTTCTCTTTACATGCAACAAAAGACAATGTTGCAAAGCACATGAGTGCTAACTGAAACTTTTTCATAATAATTTGTGTTTTTAATGTTGATTAAACTATTGATTAATGATACATTGTATCCCCTAAGATTAGAAACCCGGATTTTGATCAATATGACTCACTGTGATTTCATTGTACGGAATTGGCAACTGCGTACGAGAATCATCATATTGAACAATTTCCCACGGATGTACACCGGCAAAACGCCTATCCATACTACGCTTATTACGATAGACATCAAACATTCGATGGCCTTCAAAAGCCAACTCCAAACGACGCTCATCCAAAACCACATCCAGGGATGTTGTATACCCATGCATATTCGAAGTTGAGAACATACCATCTGCAGGGATTTCAGCACGTTCGCGCAATACATTCACATCATCCAATGCCTTTTGATCTTGCCCTAGTTTAGCATACGCCTCTGCACGGTTGAGTATAACCTCACCCCAGCGTATCATTGCAGGACTACACAACATGGGATCGCCATCTTGATAACTAAATTTACTCATATAATACAATAGAAAAGTATACCCAGAACGATTCTCTATTGTTGGAGTTACACGAGCATAAATTTTCTCACCACCATAATTAATGTACGATTTCTCATATTCCCCTTTCTCATCTACCTCGCCCATACCATTCACCTTTTCCGTTTCTACGGTATAACTTTTTCCGCCATAAGAAAAGGTATAATTTCCTGTTGCATTTTTAGTGGCCACTGCATAAGCGGTTAAACGACAATCATCCGATCCCGGAATTGGGAAAGAGACTTGCATTTTACCATCATTCTTATATTGCGGCAACACATAGGTTGTATAGCGCAGATCAGAGGGATATCGTTCATATAGCGAACATAAAGGATCTGAACAATAGATTTCCCCCCATCCTACTCCATCCTTTATATACATTGAGCCCATCATTTCTATTCCTTTCGATTCTTCTGGCTCCATAGCAACGCACCACAATGTCTCTTTCGATGTACGAGTATTGGCAAAATAACTCTTATACCCATCTCCAGTCTCAAGTTTACTAATCGGTGTAGCCCCGGCTAACATCTCATCAACAATATCTACTACCTTTTGATTTTCTTCCATATACAGATACACACGCGATAGCAATCCCTGTGCAGCCTCCTTGGTAGCATAGCCTTTGTCACCACGACTCTTGGTCATCAACCGAATAGCATTCTGAAGATCAGATACAATCTGGTCATAAGTTTCTCCTACTGTTGCTCGTTTGATCTCTGCAGAGTTATCTCCTGTGCGCAACACAATTCCTAAATTATCTCGCCCCAATGAGTATGGTTTACAATAGAGTGTTGCCAAGTGCAATTCACAAATAGCACGGATAAAATAGTTTTCTCCTTTTAATTGGTCAGTATCTACACTTTCCCCATCCTTCACCGTATTGATCACACCATTCGCTCCGGAAATAATCCGATATGCAAAATACCAAAACGCCTGTATATTACTAAGTGTATAGTTATTTTTCAGACAAGTTATTTCATATAATACATCCTCAGTACGACCGGATAGCGTTGCGTTATCTGCCGGAAATTCGGCCATTTGAAAATAGTGGCGAATATAGGTATTGCCGGCATCTGTACCCTTAGAATAGGAATCTCCATCTTTGAAGAAAGCATAATTAGCATTAGTCGCATATGCAGGTGCCAATTCAGATTCTGACATCTGTCCTTCTGTCATTGAACCTGTAGGAAAAACATCCAAATTGCAGGCTGTTATCGTTGATAGCAGTATTCCGAATATAATTATTTTCGTTTTCATGATTAATTATAGAATTTAAGCAGTTAGCATTAGAAACCGATTTCCAAACCGATTAAGAATTGACGGCTTGAAGGATATTCAGTAGAATAGAATCCTGCCAACGCATCAGATGTCGTTACCATACTTACTTCAGGATCCATTCCTGAGAACTTTGTAAAAGTAGCCACATTATCTGCAGATAAATATATTTTACAATGCGTCATGTGCGCCTTTGCTAATACATCCGGCTGAAGACTATATGCCAATGTAATATTCTTAATGCGGAAATAAGAACCATCTTCCAGATAACGCGAAGATAACATGTTCGATTGTTGATTACCATTCAGCACTGCCTTAGGATGTGTTGCCACATCACCTGGTTTTTCCCAACGACTCCATCCCATTTTATTGTTCTTCATCGACATTTGGTTATGTCCAACATATGCGCCATCCGAGTCTATTGCCTCACGCGTATAATTGAATATCTTACCGCCGACATTATACATACAATTAATGCCTAAACTGAGTCCTTTCCAACTGAATGTATTCAACCATCCACCACTGCAAATAGGAGTTGCTTTACCAACTATTTGGCTCTGTGCCTCGTTATATTTGTTTGTCGCTACACGCTCCACCTCGTTACCTTCTGCATCATACACTATTTTCTCCCAGAGAGGATCACCATTGGCTGGATCTACGCCCAACCATTTCGGCATATACCATGAGTAGATATCTTCTCCTTCCTTAACGATTTGACTTACATTGGAAGCAGTCAACAAGAAAGACTCATGATTTGGCAATTCCATAACTCGATTTCGATTAAAGGCAATATTGAAATTCATATCCCAACGAAAGTCGCCAACTATGACATTAGCAGAATTCCATTGTAATTCTATTCCCTGATTGCGCACTGAACCACGATTCTGCATTATTGAGGCAAAACCTGTAGAAGGAGCCAATGGAACATTCAGAAGCAAATCCTTATTATCGGTATTGTACAGATCGATACTAAATCCGATACGCCCTTTTAAAAATTCAAAATCTAGACCTATAGTTGCCATATAGGCAGTTTCCCAGCGCAGATCTTCATTGGACAGACGCTCCAAATATGCACCCACATTGTTTTCGTATTTAGATCCAAAAGCATAAACAGACAAATATTGATAAGCTGATATTTGGTTATTACCCGTCAGACCATAGGAGGCACGCAATTTCATAAGATTCATTACATCCTGTTCTTTCAGCCATGACTCATTGGTAAGCATCCATGAAGCAGCTACGGATGGAAAGTACCCCACACGATGTTTTGAGCCAAACAACGAACTTGCATCTGCTCGAAAACTACCAGTTATGAAATAACGTTTTGCATAGTCATATTGCACCTGTACAAAAGCACTCCAGGATTTTTCAGGAATGGAATATCCACCAACATTCAGTTTTTGACAAGCGTCCAAATCGGCCATTCCTTCCGGCATGCCTGTACCCTCTGCACTATTGTACTCGTTTTTGCTATAACTATACTCATACCCAACAATCCCATTCAAAGTATGACGATTCCAAGTATGACCTGCTTTTACTGTATTCGTTGTGCTAAACGACTTACCCATAGTATTTGTTACTCCTAAATAACCATTCGAGTAAGTAGAATTATACGAACGAGGATCATAAAACAATGTATACTTCGATGCAGAACGGCTGAAGCGATTTATTGAATGAAAACTCAACCAATCAGTAGCTTGCCAATGTAAGGCCGCATCACCATAAAATGCAAAAGCATTCGTACGAGCAAAATCATATTGAATTGAGTGCAATGAGTTCCACTGATCTTGTGAATACCAAACAGATCCATCTGCGCGTTTTGAACCTGTTATTTTCTCCAGGTTGCCATCCGAATCATAAGGGCTATCCCATGGCAACTTGTAATATGCATCATTTAGTATAGTCCACGATGAGGCCTCACTTGAATTGGTATTATAGAAGTTGGCGCGTAGATCCAGTGTTAAACCCTTACATAACTCTGTCTCTAAATTGAAAGACGCAGATACTTTATCATAGTCCGTTGAGCGTAATGTTCCGTCTTCATTGTAATAATCAACCGATGCAAAATACTTCACTTTGTCACTTGCTCCACTAACTGATACATAATAATCCTGTGTCGCACCCAATTTAAAGAAACCTTTCTGCCAGTTATAATCTTGTTGCAAAAGTGTTTTCGGACGGATTATATTAAAAGTCGTCTTCGAATACAATGTTTTTTGAAAATAATAAAGTTCTTCCGAATCCATCATCTTCATATTTCCAAATAACGCTTGTTTCATACCACCCGTCAACTTAAAATCCACATTCACTTTACCAGACTTTCCTTTTCCGGATTTGGTCGTTACAATAATGACACCACCTGCTGCCCCGGCACCATAAATAGCTGTTGCTCCCGCATCTTTTAGAACAGTTAGAGTTTCTATATCATTCGGATTAAAAGTTCCACCTGGTACTCCATCTACCACATAGAGAGGATTATTCGTTGCTGTAATGGAGCCGGTACCGCGTACACGAATCTGTGCAGAAGAACCAGGTTGTCCACTAGCAGAAGACACAGATACACCTGCTACCTTACCTTGCAACATTTGCCCGACATCCGAGGTTGTTACATCTTGCAATTCATCTGCATTAACAGATACCGCAGCACTTGACAACTCTGCTTTTTTTGCACTGGTATATCCCAGCGATACCACTTCCTCCATCATAATGGCGTCTGCTTGCAACACCACCTTCAAAGTCTTTGCGGCCTTAAGTTCTTGTGTCTTGTAGCCCATAAACGAGAACACGAGCAGGGCATTGTCTTCTGCCTCAATTTCAAAATTACCGTCGAAATCGGTAATTGTTCCCGTCGTGCTTCCCTTGACTACGATACTTGCTCCGGGCATGCCTTGTCCGTCCTCAGCGGATACCACCTTTCCCGTCACCTTTATCGGTGAGGCAAAGGCGCAGGCAGCTCCTACGAGCAGTGTCATTAAGATAATTGGAATGCGTTTCATTTTGTATTTGATTTAAGGATTATTTTGATTGATGATTGACTATGTTTCGGCTTTTACGAAATACCCAATCGTAACAGTCGTTATCAGTATGTTTTTCCTGCTCGCCCACTACTCCACTTCCTCTACTTTCAGCAGATAATTTCCAACGAACATCACCTCTATGGTTGGATCATCTCCACTTACCTCAAATGTGTCCGGTTGCTCTGCCGTATAGGTAGTCGCCACATATCGTTTGCCCGGCTCAAGCCCACGCAACTCTATTGTGCCCTCATAGTAGTCTGCATAGAATGCGTAATACATTGCCCTATGCTGCCATATAGCGTGCGCCTCCGGATAATCATACCCGTAAGTATAGAGATTTCTATACTCGCCCCGTGCCAGGTCATTCTCCTTGTATATTTTCATCCAGTGGCGTATCAATTGCTCCTTTTCCGGCGTGAGCAGGAACGAAGCCGAAGCATTCGGATTATCTTTCGGGTAGGTAAACTTCGTGCCAATTACCGAACCGGTACCTATTTGCGAGGCGAAGTCTGTTCCGCCATCCGTCAGTTCTACATGGTCACCATAGTACGCCATTTGCGGCACCATAGCAGCGTAAGCTTTGCGCTTCATACGCACTTGCGCAGAGCTGGTTGGATCAGATGCAACCGCTTGATTGATAAAGGGCAGTAGATAGTAGTTCACCGCACATCCACAAGGGCAAACTTGCACCACCGCATGCGGATGATAGCGCCGTGCTTGTTGATACACATTTTCGAAATAGGTAGGTAGTTTCTCCACAGCCTGTTCCGGATAATCCAATTCCGAATGCTCATTATAGTCCGGCATACAGCAGTTCAAATGTTGTCCGTCTATTTTCAACCCATCGAAATTCCATACCTGCAAGAATCGTCTTAGCAATTCTTCCGTATAGGTTGTTGTCTGCGGGTTGACGGGCGATAGATACCAGCTATCCCACCATGTGATGTATTCCGGTGCTTGCTCTTTAGTCAGCAGTCGCATCTCCGGATGCTCACGCAGTACCTTCGTTCCGGGGTCAGCAGCAAGCGGAGCCCACCACAGTTTAGCATACATACCTCGACGGTGTATCTCATCGGTTATGTGCCGCATATCTTTATCTCCGTTTGGGAAACGACTGTTTGTTTCCCAATCGCCCTCAGCTATTTGATATCCGTCGTCCACATCCACCCAGCGGAAGCCCAGTTCTGCCACTTTATCAAGTGTCCCGATTACTTCATCTATCGTGAATTGCCGCTCATAGCCCCATGCACACCATACCGGTTCATACGCCTCCGGCTCTGATGGTTGCATTCGGATACCCATATCTCGTTGCATCGCATCCGAGAAAGTACGCAGCGTATTGTAGAAATCGCCCGTGTGCTCATAGCGGAATGCCGTGTAGCAATGCAGCGTATCCCCGATGCCAAGCGTCAGCGGCTCATCGTAGTCATAGCGCAGTGACATCGTAATAGTCTTTCCATAGCGTTTCCACTCTATCGGCATAGATATGGTGCGCAGTACGGGTTCCAATAGTCCGATAGCCGTACCGCCATTGCGTTGCCATACATCCACCAGTGGGATTCCTCCTCCATAGTCGCAGTTATTCATACCGAGATAGTTGCGATTACGAAAACCTTCCCATATCGGCAGCACCCAATCGAGACGCGCTGCAGTCGAGGTGGGTTGCAGACTCCATACCACGCTATCCTCCGCCTCTATCTCTGTGCGGCATAGTTCGTAGGCACGCACCGTGATAGGTTTGCCCTTATTGATGTAGTAGGTCTCTATGCGTGTCAATCCGTCAAAAGTCGTATCCGCCACGCAAGTTTGATGCTTTTCTACGATAACCCCATTCTTGTCGTAGGGGAACGAGGTTATCGTAGCCGCATCACACTCCAGCAGGTCAGTGCACGGTTGTCCCGAACATCCTGTCAGTAGTGCCACAAAACCAATTACTACTAACCAACAAAATGAATGTATGTATTGCATTGTGTTGTACATATTGCGTTATTTATACTCGTTGAGTATGCGTTGCGAATTCGTATAGTATATCTTTTCCAGTACCGTGTCGGGCAGATAGAACGCCGACAGTGCCCAATGGTAGTTGTATTCGGGGATATAGAAATGTTCGTCTTCTGTTTCCAATACACGGAACATATTTCGATACATGCTTGCATCCATACCATTGTCCGTACCAAACACCACCTGGTCTTGGTGTTCAATTAGGAATGCCCGTGTTGCACGAGGAGTCTGAGCTGCCTCAGCCACACGCCCGGCTATATCCACATAGAGATTCGGATATGTATCCAGCAATGCGCCCAAACGAGGCAGATCTTGGTTCATATTCAGGAAATGGCACGCAATGAAAATTGTCTGCGGATTTTCACGCAATGCATTCTCGAACGACGCCATCAGCTCGTTGTATCCCAAGCAGCCCACTTTCGTGGTATCTACATGCCATATAGCGGCATTCGGCAATCCGTCGTTGTGCTTATCTTCCGGCAGATACATCCAATACGGCTCCGCAATATGAATCGAAATCGGCATACGCAACTCTGCACAGCGTTTGAGTAGCGGCTGCATACGCGGGTCATCTATGTGCAGTCCTCGTCCTTCGGTGGGGCGTGCATAGAGGTCACCTTCGCCCTTATCCCCCATTTCACCAACGCCAACCGCTCCCATAGCATGGCATTTTTCGAGATAGGCAATTGCCTCATCCGCAGAGCCATCCTTCAGCAGTTGCGTGTAATCAAAGCAACACCAAAAACGGAAGCGGTCTTTGTGTTCCCCATATCGTTCCACAAAGGTCTCAAAGGGTTCGCCTATCCACTCACAATGCATCACATGTGTCTCGGTTATGCCGCAAGCATCCATGTTCTTCACCCATTGCTCCACTTCCTCTTTTGTGGTGGCATAGTCGTGTGAGTGAATATCTATCACCGGATACTTTGCTTTCTCCACGGTCGTCACGGGAATATTGTTACAATTCTCCGGCAGGTAATCTTTTAGCCGCAGCGTATCCACCAGACGGGTTGTTTGATTGGTATGGTTCGTGCAAGCCGTCATAGCCAATGCAGCCATCGCTATAAGAATCGTCTTTTTCATGGTCTTTGTCGTATGTTTTGATTGTGTGTTTGTTTAGCCTTCGAATCCAAATCGTTCACGAGCCACTTTCTCTACCGCCTCTCGTGATACGAAAGCACCCGTACCGCCGGCAGCAGTCGTACTTACCGCCCCTGTCATATTGCCATAGCGTTGACAGTCTTCGAGCGAGCGTCCCTGCACAAATTGCGAAATAAAACCGGCATTAAACGAGTCGCCTGCTCCTATCGTATCCACCACTTGCGTATTGAGCATCGCTTTCATTTCATGCCGCAGTCCATCTCGACTCAACAAGAGCGAACCTTTGCTGCCTTGCTTGATAACTGCCGTATTGATATAGGGCACTATCTTCTCCACCGCTTCTTCCTCCGTTTCCGAATGGGTCAGCGCACAGAGTTCCTTTTCGTTTGGCATGAATACGGATATAAGTGGCAGTATCGTTTGATAGTCCAAGTCCCATTGTTCCGTCGGGTCCCATTGTGTATCCAACGATGTAGTAATATGGTTCTCACGAGCGAGTTGTAAGATGGGCAGTAAGTCTTTCTTCAATGCACTTTGCATAAATATGGACGAAATATGAATATGCCGTGTGTTGTGGAATAGCGCAGGATTTATATCCTTAAGCCCCATTGCATCCATTGCCCCTTGGTAGGTCAAGTTAGCACGGTCTTCATCATAGCTCATACATATCGTTGCCCCCGTAGCATAGCGGTTTGTGCGGATCAGGTAGCGTGTATCTACTCGTTTCTTTCTCAGACTCTGCTCTACCAGTTCGCCGAACTGATCGTTTCCCACCATACCGGCAAATGCCACACTCGCACCCAAAGCCGCTGCGTTCGCAGCAAAGATGGCGGTGGATGAGCCCAGCGTCAGCGTCATTTGGCGGGCAAACTTCTCTTTCCCTATTTCAGGGAATCCGTCTATTTGATTGAGAATCAAATCTACATTGAGTTCTCCGAGTGCAACGATATCAAACATACCTACCTTATTTTATATAATCATTCAGATCCACCAAGTTGAACGCACGGTAATACTTGTCCATATTATGCTCTATGCGCATCAGCACAACCTCTTCCGCATGAATGCCGAGTCGTTCCAGGTTGTCATACAGCATTTGTCGTGCTACCAGTGCCTCTGGGGTTTGCCAGATATAGCGGCATCCGGTCTTAACGAGCCATAATTGACGATCCGGTGCAATCTCTTTCAGGTCTTTGCCAACCTCTTCCCCGTGCAGCCATTTTTTCCATCGATTCGACTCGTATACTTTTTGCCAAAGCACATCCGTTATGTGGCTCAGTTGTGCCACCTTGCCTGCCTCGAATTGCTTTTTTTCTTCTTCCTCGAGTTCTGCCAGTGCATCATACTCATTCATGGTAAATTCCGGACCCACATTTGCCGCTCCCATACCGGAAACAGGATACTCCTCCGGGTTGCTTACATCGTCCGTATAGTGTCCCTTTATGTAACTGCCATAAGGGCGAACCTTGGCGGTTAGGTTGCGAGCCACTTCCGGATCAAAAGTAGTAGTATGCAGGTCAGTTCCTACTTTCCCGACAATGAAGCACGGCCATACATCTGCCAAACCAACCTCTGCCAGACCGGCTTTCAGGTCGTGTAGGAATGTATCAAAAGTCGTTGGGTCAGCCAACCCGCCGTGTACTTCCTCCGTACCTACTTCATACGAAATCGGAGCAATGTTATGCGCTTTGCGGAAGTTCTCTGCATGGAGTATTAGTTCCACCGTACGCTTTGCCACCACATGGATATTGATTATCTCGCCTTTTGGCAGAAATATATCCACTGTCGGATCCACATGGATCAAGTCATACCCGGCCAGTATAGCAGCCTCGTACGATTTTTTTACGCCGTTCATCGCACGCTCCGTGTCCCAACGCTCAATCGATTGTTTGTCTTTGAGCCAAGGTCCTCCGTGGTCGATAGCCACAACATATTGTCCCGTATAGTGTACCGCCTCAGCCTCCCGACGCAGCACTTTCGTAAATTCAGCTTGGGTCATGCCCGTATAGCCTCCGTCGCAATCCACCTGATTGAGGGTTGTAGCGAAATAGATAGGTGCATTATTGCGTTTTGCCGCACGGAACGACGCACGAATAACGGACAGCGAGTTCGGGCAGGCAGCAAACAATGTGCGAGGCACACCCGTTTTCTCTTTCAGTTCCTCCATTACACGGAGTATATTCTCTGTTTTAGGCATAGTATTTTGAATTTTAATGAGTTACACTTTATGATTTTATCACAGATAGGTAAATACAAGAACCACTGAAATTAGATGGGTCACATAGCGTGGCAATCGGTTTCCATCCCCCACGCATATTAATTGTTAATTGTTAACTGTCAATTGTATATTTTCACCCCTTCCACTACTCGGCTGATATTGCCTGATACCGATGGCGTGTCCGGATTCAGTCCATGTGCCAACGAGGTGTAATACCCCAACAACTGCCCTACCAACACATAAGGAACCAGACCATACATACTTGTCTCGGCACTACCATACGGCATCACTACCTGCAAGTCTTCTCGCACGCCGGCAATCTCTATTCGTTTCCCGGCAATCACAACCACTTGCGCCACCAATTTGTTATTGGCATCCACCTGCTGTACCAAGTCACGCTCATAGCGTTGTATTTCTTCTTGGTCTTGCATCAGATAGACCACCAGCGAGCGGTCATTCACTACCGCTTTCGGACCATGGCGGAACCCTAAGAAACTATCAAATTTGCAGACTACAGCCCCATCCGTCAGTTCTTGCAATTTCAAATGGCACTCCTCAGCAATACCCTTCATCGGTCCCGAACCCAAGAACACCGCACGCTCAAAGGGTTGAGTCGCTATCCGGTGCAGTTCTTCCTCGTATTGGTCTATAATTACCTGCGCATTCGCAGCCGTACGCTCCACAGCCTCTTTTTCGTTTTCTATATAGTCTATACGGCTCATCATCAAGCAGGTCAGCAGCATTGTCGAGAAACTGCTTGTCATCGCAAGGCTCTTGTCATCTGTCTCTTCCGGAAGCAATAGTGTCAATACATTTTCCGCTTTGCCGGTTTGTGCCAAATGCCCGTTACGATTGCAGGTTATATATATGTGTGCTATCTGCGGGCACAACCGATTCGCCAATTCCACAGCCGCCACACTCTCAGGGCTATTTCCCGAACGGGCAAAACTGATCAGCAGTAGCGGTTTCTGCGAGTCAAGATAGTTCGATGCATTGGTCACAAGGTCGGTTGTAGCCACGGCTCGCACATTCTCCCATTCCTTACGCAGTATCGGTGCAATCGCATCGCCTATAAAAGCCGAAGTACCGGCACCCGTCAATACTATATCCGTTTCAGCCGTCTTATACTTTGCCAGAAAAGTTCTAATACTTTCTTTCTGCGCCACCAATGCGTCATATTCCTTCAACCATGCGGAAGGTTGTTGCAAAATTTCTTTGTGTGTAAAAGTATCCATTATGATAAAATAGGATTGATTTTTTCGCTCTAAATTATGATCCTAAATGTCCTTTGACGGCGCAAAATTACTACTTCCGCGCAACAATTATTTTGCCAACTTATATGTTGAAAAACATATATATGGGGGGGGTATTGCAACTGATTGATATTCTGTAATTTACAGCAATGAAATAAAATTATTTTCTCTTTCAAAACCTTTCGAAACGAAACGCCATTTCGAAACAGTTTGTAAGTATCGAAAAAAGAGCGTACCTTTGTATCTCTATCGAAAGTCAATGTGCTTTCGAAACGAAACATTCCTTATTTATCCATATCCAAACACCCTATTCCATGACATCTCTTACCACCGCATCCGCAAAAGGTCGTCGAGCCATGATTCTCAGTCTATTGGAGAATCGTAACGAAGTATCTGTCACCGAACTTAGCCAAACGCTTCACACATCCGAAGTGACCATTCGAAAAGACCTCACGATGCTCCAGAATCGAAACCTACTCATCCGCACACGAGGCGGTGCAATCCGTCGTCCCGTAGAGAACCCGAACGAAGACACGGCCATCGGACAGAAGCGCATGTTCAATTTCAGGGAGAAAGAGAAAATCGGTATTTTGGCGACCAAACTCATCGAAGAGGGCGACAACATTATGCTCGATTCCGGCACTACGACGCTTGAGATAGCCAAACATCTCGACCGTTTCGCCAACCTGACCATCTTGACCAACGCCATGAACATTGCCACCGAACTGATGCGTTACAAACGCTTTACGGTTATCATCTTAGGCGGTCATGTGCGTATCAATAGTCACTCTACTGTAGGGCCTCTTGCACTTAGTACGCTCAACAATTTCTCGAATTACAAACTCTTTCTCGGTGTGGATTCGTTCTCTCTTGAGGAGGGCATATCTACTCCGAGTCTTGAGGAGGCGATGCTCAACCAAGCCATGATAGAGCGTGCTCAGCAGACCATTGCGGTGTTTGATTCTTCTAAATTCAACAAGCGCAGTTTCTGCCATATTGTTGATGTGGATAAGATACAAGCGATTGTCACCGACAACGGACTTCCGCAGGGTATGTCCACCACTCTCCGTGAGCGCAACATCCGCCTCTACCTCGCATAGTTTCCCATAACATATAGGTACACGCCCACAAACCAGGCACAAATGAAATGAGACTCACAGTAGTTATGGGAAATAATTGTTGTGTATTTGCAAAATTATGCGTACCTTTGCAGTCGGAAATAAGAGGACTCAGACTCCTCCCCCCCCTCAGTCAGAGAGGGGGATTACGGACAATGGAAAAAGTATATTTACTACGAACAGTACAAAAAAAATACACAAAGTACATTAACCAAGAAAATTACATTAACTGCGCGATAGCAAAATGGCAGACGATAAGAAAATCATCTTCTCTATGGTGGGCGTGAGCAAAAGTTTCAGCCCACAAAAACGAGTACTCAACAACATCTACCTCTCTTTCTATTATGGGGCAAAAATCGGTATCATCGGACTAAATGGTACCGGCAAATCGACCCTAATGAAAATCATTGCCGGCGTTGAGAAAAACTACGAAGGCGAAGTGGTCTTTTCGCCGGGCTACAGTGTCGGCTATCTCGAACAAGACCCGAAGCTAGACCCTGAGAAGACCGTGCGAGAATGTGTGCAAGAAGGAGTGCAGCCCATCATGGATATGCTGCGCGAATACGACGAGATAAACGCCGCTTTCGCTGAGCCAGACGCTGACTTCGACAAATTGCTCGCACGACAAGCCGAACTGCAAGACAAACTCGACAGCAGCGATGCATGGAATATAGATCAGAAACTCGACCGTGCCATGGATGCCCTGCGCTGCCCCGATGACAACGCAAGCGTGAAGAACCTATCAGGCGGTGAGCGCCGACGGGTTGCGCTCTGCCGATTGCTATTACAGCAGCCTGACATTCTGCTACTTGACGAGCCTACAAACCACCTCGATGCCGAGTCAATAGATTGGCTCGAGCAGCACCTGCAACAGTATGCGGGAACGGTTATCTGCATTACGCACGACCGTTATTTTCTGGATCATGTAGCGGGCTGGATACTCGAACTATACCGAGGCGAAGGTATTCCATGGAAGGGGAACTATACTTCGTGGCTGGAACAAAAGACGGCTCGTATGGCACAAGAGGAGAAACAGGCAAGCAAACGACGCAAGACCCTTGAGCGAGAATTGGAGTGGGTACACATGGCTCCAAAAGCCCGCCAGGCAAAGGGGAAAGCGCGTCTGGCCGCCTACGACAAGATGCTCAACGAGGAGCAGAAAGAGCGAGAAGAGAAGCTCGAGATATTTATCCCCAATGGTCCTCGCTTGGGTAACAAAGTCATCAACGCAGAAGGCGTCGCCAAGGCATTCGGGGAGAAAGTGCTATTCGAGGACTTGAACTTTATGCTGCCGCCGAATGGTATCGTGGGCGTGATTGGACCGAACGGTGCAGGAAAAACCACTCTATTTCGCATGATAATGGGCATAGAGAAGGCCGACAAAGGGACTTTCTCAGTGGGCGAGACAGTCAAGGTAGGGTATGTGGATCAAGTACACTCGAACATTGATCCGGAGAAGACCGTATTCGAGACTATCGCCAATGGCACGGAATACATCCGCGTAGGCGGACGAGAGGTAAACGCACGCGCCTACCTAAGCCGCTTCAACTTCACGGGCAGCGACCAAGAGAAGAAGTGCGGTGTGCTCTCCGGCGGAGAACGCAACCGCTTGCACCTGGCGCTGACGCTAAAATCAGAAGCGAATGTGCTGCTACTGGATGAGCCGACCAACGACATCGATGTAAACACCCTGCGAGCATTGGAAGAAGGTCTGGAGAACTTCGCCGGTTGTGCCGTAGTTATCTCGCACGACCGTTGGTTTCTCGACCGTATCTGCACCCATATCCTTGCCTTTGAGGGGGACTCGAAAGTGTTCTGGTTTGAGGGCGACTACTCCGACTACGAAGCCAACAAGAAAATGCGCTTAGGCGAAGACGCCCTGACACCCAAACGCGTGCGGTATAAGAAATTGATGGAGTGATAAACTCTTTCATTACCGGTTATCCGGTATAACTGAGATGAATATATACAAATGCTTGATAGGGTTTGTCCTTCTCGTGCTGACTACTATGACGGGACGGGCAGAACGGTACTGCGGACGCGTGGTGGATAGCGAAGGACACGGCATATCGTACGCCACCGTCTATCCCGAAAGCGACCCTGTCGCCGGTGCTGCCACCAATGACGACGGCTTCTTCGCCATAGAAACCAACCTAACGGAGGAGCATAGCGTCATCATCTCTTTTATCGGCTACGAAAAACAAAGCCTGCCGCTTGCATTCTTCCACAGCGTTGATACGGCTGTCGTCGTGCTACACGAACAGCCTATCGCCCTTGAGGAAACCGTAGTGGCAGCAAAACCCGCCAAACAGCGCAACAAACGCAAACAGATGGCAGCCCTGCTCCACACAGTTTATGTGCAGATGGAACGCGACTTTGCCGACACCCCTGCACGCTACCATGTGGTGAGCGATGTGCGTATGGACTCCGAGGGTGAGGCGTGGGGTATGGAACAGATGATAGCCTCGATAGTGGTTCTCCCCGAAGCAGCACGAGAGGGACGCGATTCGGTACAATTTGCGGGCGAATACTGTAAACGCTTCTTTAAGCCCGCTATCCGTGCGTTGGCAGACACTATTCTCGCCGGCGACGGACTGGAACGGATAGACAAAGATATGCGCAAAGCCGCCACGGCAGTAGATTCAGGCGTGGTAGTACATCGCACGCTCTTCGGAATGGGGAATGTGCGCTACGACTTCGAACAATGGGTGGGTGATGTGCGCAACTGGACGGTGAGCAACGAGAGCGAGGGGGAGACAGTGCTGACCCACACGGAAAAACATAACTATTTCGGCATTGTCAAATACACCGTCACACGCCACTATATCCTTGATTCGGAAAGTCTCTCGGTGCGGCGGTTCTCGGAGTATGGCGAGGGGCAAGTGAATATCCCCTTCGGCATGCGTCTTGACGAAGACGAACTGCAGTTGCTCAACCTCTTCAACATGGATAGCACGAAGATAGAGAAATTCCGCCTGCGCAAGATGCGGGCGAAAGTACACCTAAACACAATCTATCAGCAACGGGGCGGACAGTTGTATATTCTTGAGAAAAATCTCCGCAGCGAGGGAATGATAGTAGGCACGCACAAGATGGAAATTCCCGTGCAAGTAAGTGCTACACAGCGAGTTACCAATCTCGAGACAGAGGGTGTTACGCCCCTACCCGCCTCTGCTATGACCCAACGGGTTAAACGACAGATTGTGGAAATCTATTAGGAGTTAGAAATTAGGAATTCGCAATTAAATACCATTAGTTCAGCATGCTTTCTCACCTGCATATACAGAATTACGCCTTGATTTCGTACCTGGACCTTGACCTTGCGAATGGGTTCTCGGTACTAACCGGCGAAACAGGCGCAGGAAAAAGTATTATTCTCGGAGCACTCAGCCTTGTCATGGGAGCGCGTGCCGACACCAAAGTCATCACCGAAGGCGAGGAACGCTGCATCATAGAAGCCACTTTCACTACCAGCGACCGAGGCGAACTGATTATCCGCCGCGAACTGAACCAATCAGGGCGTTCCCGCTCGTTTGTGAACGATGAGGTGGTAACACAAGCCGAACTCAAAGCCCTTGCCAATCAACTGATTGATATTCACTCGCAACACGAAAGCCTGCTTATCGGCGACGACTTATTCCAAATCAGCGTAGTGGACGCCATCGCGAACAACACCACCGAACGCACCGAATATGCTACCCGCTACCAAGCCTACCTGACTGCCGAAAAAAAACTGCGCGACCTCGAAACACTCGCCCGCAAGACACAGGAAGATGCTGATTATGTGGCATTCCAATATCAACAATTAGACGAGGCACATCTCGAAGACGATGAATTGGAGGCACTCCAAAGCGAGGAATTCCGATTGTTGCATGCGGGAGAGATAAAAGAGGCACTGCTCCATGCATGGGCGAACATAGACGGCGAGAACGACTGCACTGCCCTCAACCTATTGAGGGACTGCAACATAGATACCGCCTTGCCAGAACTCGGGGAGCGGCTGCACAGTGTCGTTATCGAACTCAAAGACATAGCCGAAGAACTGCAACGCACGGCAAGCCACACCGAGGTAGCCCCGGAGCGGCTGCAAGTGGTACAGGAACGGTTGGACTTGCTGCAAACACTGCTGGGTAAGCACCATGTACAGACGATAAACGAACTGATTGCCCTACGCAACCAACTCGGCGAACAAATGCAGCGCATTGCCTCTTTCGATGACGATATTGCACGGCTGAAAAAAGAGCGGGACGAAGCCGCCACGGCATTGGCACAAGCAGCCGACACCCTTACCCAAAGTCGCCAATGCGTAACCGACACCATAGCACAACACCTCATCAAAGACATGAGCCGACTGGGAGTGGCACACGCCAATGTAGCCGTTGCCATCACGCCTGCTACCGACTACAACGAGACGGGAAGGGACGATGTGCAGTTTCTCTTTGCCGCCAATCTCAACCAGTCGTTGCGCCGTGTAGCCGATGTGGCATCGGGGGGCGAGATAAGTCGACTGATGCTCTGTATCAAAGCCCTGATTGCCGCCACCAATGGACTTCCGACTATTATATTCGATGAGATAGACACGGGCATAAGCGGCGAGATAGCGGCACAGATGGGCGACATTATGTGCCAAATGGCAGCATCGAGACAGATAATCGCCATCACGCACCTGCCGCAGATAGCAGCCAAAGGACAGACGCAATACCTTGTGTATAAAGCCGATACCGACACTCGCACCGAGAGTCATATACGCCTGCTGACAGAGGCAGAGCGTGTGGAGCAGATAGCCGCCATGCTCTCGGGCAACCACCCTACCCCCGCTGCACTTACTACGGCAAAACAACTGCTCCACCCTACCCAACGCTAACCCGACACCTATGCTTGCTTCGCTTTTCTCGCTCATTCTGAGCGTCTATTTCGTTACTTTCACCGACAAGACGGGAAGCCAACCCATCGCTTTCTCGGAACGGGCACTCGAACAGCGGGCGAAATGGCAGGTATCTACCGACTCGCTCGACTATGCCATCCGCACAGACTACATCGACAGTCTACGCTCGGCAGGCGCAGAGGTACAACACTGCAGCCGCTGGTTCAACGGAGCGACTTGCGAGATGAGCGAAGAGGTGGCAGCCAAAGTGCAGCAATTCCCATTTATACACACCCTCGAAGAGACACGCAGCGACGCGCAATCTCTTCTCTATGCACCGAAAAAAGGCAATACCACCACAGACAGTACCTACGGCGTTGCCGCAGAACAATTGGCACTCTACAACCTGCTGCCACTACACGCTGCCGGTTATGAGGGGCAAGGTATCGTGATGGCAATCTGCGACGGAGGATTTCACCGGGCGCAAAATCTCACTTGCTTCGATGCGGCACATAGGTTGGGTGTATTTGACTTCACGGACGATACGGACGACATCTACGGTACAACGGGCGATCATGGCACGATGTGCCTAAGCACCATTGCCGCACGGACAGACGACTATTGCGGCAGTGCCACTCGAGCAGACTACTACCTTATGCGCTCCGAGGAAAACGCCACCGAGAGCCGCAAAGAACTCGACAACATTGTAGTGGCATTGGAGAAAGCCGACAGCCTCGGGGTAAATGTGTTCTCCGTCTCACTGGGCTATGGCACAGAAGCGGGACTTACCTATGAGGAGATGAACGGCAGGAGTACGCGTGCCTCTCGCGCCGCCACCCTTGCCGCGCAAAAAGGTATGCTCGTCTGCGTGGCAGCAGGCAATGAAGGAGCGAAACCATGGTACTATATCACTGCGCCCTCCGATGCAGAAGATATACTCTGTGTGGGAGCGGTGGATATAGACGGCAGTATTGCCTATTTCTCCTCGCACGGTCCAACCTACGATGGGCGAACCAAACCCGATGTGTGCGCCGTAGGGGCTGGAACTTACCTTATTAATCCTGCCACAGGAACTAGTCAACGCGGCAACGGCACCAGTTTTGCCTGCCCGCTGATAGCAGGATTGGCTGCCTCGCTATGGTCGGCATTGCCCGACGAGAATGCCGCCCAAATACGGGAACGCATTATTCGTTCAGCAAACCGCTACACTACCCCCGACAACACCTATGGTTACGGTATCCCTGATGCATGGGCGGCATACCAAGGCACCACTGACTTACAAGAAATCGAAACAACCCACACGCCGAACAAGATTCTTCTCGGCGGACAAATATACATCCGACGGGGCGCACACCGCTACGATTTGCTCGGTAACCGTCTCCGTTAGCCCCACTCCACCCCGCCTTGCTTACCGACTTCATCATATCACGCATCAAAGCCGAACTCCCTTTCGAACCGAACGAGGAGAAATGGAAACTCTTCGAAGTGCTGGGGGCGTTTCTTGTCTCCACCGAACGGGAGAAAGCCTTTATCCTTCGCGGGTATGCGGGTACGGGAAAGACGAGCGTTGTCAGTGCATTGGTGCGTGCATTGGAGAAACTTCGGCAACCCTGCGTACTGCTGGCACCTACGGGGCGTGCGGCGAAAGTGATAGCACGCTATTCGGGACGCCCTGCCTATACGATTCATAAATACATCTACCGCCAACGCCAACTAGGCGTAGAGGCATTCACTCTCTCGGACAACCGGCACCGACACACACTTTTCATCGTAGACGAAGCATCGATGATTTCCGCCAAGCGGGACAACACTTCGTTTGGCAGCGGGAATCTGTTGGATGACTTGGTACGCTATGTCTATGCGGGCGAAGGGTGCAGCCTACTCCTGCTGGGAGATAATGCGCAGTTACCCCCCGTCGGTGCCACGGAGAGTCCGGCACTCGACGCCACCCGTATGGCAGGTTATGGATTGACTGTCAGCGAGTTCAACCTGACGCAAGTGGCACGACAAGCCTTGGATTCGGGGATATTGAGCAATGCCACCCGCTTGAGAGGGTTGCTCGAGGAAGACAGACTCAGCACGATAGCAGACTTGGAGGTAACCCCTGCCGAGGATGTGCTACGCCTGCAAGGGAGCGACATCGTGGAGTCTATCGAGCAGAGTTACAACAGCGTAGGCTGCGAAGAAACGCTCATCATCACCCGCAGCAATAAGCGCACCAACCTCTACAACCAAGGCATACGGGCACGCATACTTTGGAAAGAGAACGAACTCTCTACGGGCGACAGACTGATGGTAAGCAAGAACAACTACTATTGGACGCAAGACTATGATAATCTGCCTTTTCTGGCAAACGGTGACTCGTTGGAGGTAGTACGCCTACGCAACGAACGGGAACTGTACGGCTTTCGTTTTGTCGATGCCGGGCTGCGGTTGGTAGACTATGATTGGGAGGTGGATGCGGTGTTGTGGCTCGATACGCTTACTACCGAAACACCCGAGCAGAACCAACAATTGCAGCATCTTCTCTTCAGCCGCATAGCCGAAGATTACCCCGAACTGAAGAGCAAGAAAGAGATGGTAAAGAAAGTATACGAATCGCCCTACTACAATGCCCTACAGGTGCGTTTTGCCTATGCTGTCACCTGCCACAAGGCACAGGGCGGACAATGGCAGCATGTGTATATCGATGCGGGGAATATCGCCCGAGACGAGGAGCGCATGGCGAACCCCACCGAGCGGCGAGAATATCTGCGCTGGCTCTACACCGCTGTAACCCGTGCCACCGAGAAGGTGTTTGTAATCGGGTAAATAAGCCTCATTTACCTATAGTTGCGACAGGCTGCCATAGTCTACTCCACATACTTTCGGGAACTCCTACTTGCCGCTACTCAGGCGGGAGGACTCTTCGAGATTGCCTACCTTGCGTTGCTTGGTATATTGTTGATTGCCAAAAGCCCAATTGAGGCTCAGCACCACATTCTGCGAACGGTAGTTGAACGCTGTCGTACTGCTACACCCCTCCGGCAATCCCAAACTTTCGTAGTCGTTCATCATTGAACGGAGCAAGTCGTTGACAGCAAGTGTCAGCGTCACCCCTTTTTCGCGCCACTGCTTGCGCACGGAGCAACCCGTATAGAGCGATGAGAGATAGCGCACCGAGGCATACACCATCGGCGAATCGTAGGTGCCATAGACAGAGAGCGTCCAATCTTTCGGCAAATAGGATGTCAGTTCGGCATAGACACCGCCAAAGTGGCAACGATCCACAAACGAGTTGTCCGCTGCACGATTGATATAGTAGCGATAATCGCCGTTAAGCGACAACGCCAACCACGCTCCTTGCATGCTGCGCTTGCCGTCTTCGCCCGTGACGAACTTCGGCACTATCGGCAACTCGGTGAGCGACAGGCTGACACCGTGTGTGGTTCCTGTTCCGAAATTGTCGGCATACGAACGCCCGTCACCATTGGGAAGCACCTCGGTTCGTGAGGTAATCATATCTGTGGTATGTGAGAAATAGCCCGTCAGCGAAACATACTGTGAATAAGCGAAATTGAGTTCCACATTATGGGAGAATTCAGGGAGTAGGTTCGGCGTTCCTTCGGTATAGTGGTGTGCATCGTAGTAGCGGCGAGCGGGATTCAGGCTCTCGTAATCGGGACGACGAATGCGGCGAGTATAGGATACACTCATCGACCAATCGTCCGTCGGAGTATAGCCGAAATAGGCTGTCGGGAAGAGATTGAAATAGTTGCGCACCGTGGTGGTATCCGCTGTTACCCAATCACCCTCCGAGTGGGTAAACTCACCCCGTAAGCCCAACTTGGCGTTGAAATGCGTACCAAATTGCTTGGCCACAGAAAGGTAGAGTGCTGCGATATGCTCCGAATAGTTGAAATCGGAATGTGACGTAGGCATCCCCACGCCATTAAGCGTACTATCGGTAGCCTGGCTGTTCGCTGTAGTTGCCAACGCCCATTTAGCACCCACCTCCAGCATACCCGTATGCCAAAAACGCGTCTGAAAATCGAGTTTAGCGGAATAGATATTCGTCCGTATGCGGGTGTCTTGGTTCAGCCCCAACGCATCTGCGGAATCGGGAAAGAGAGAATATACGGTTCGCGTCTGCTGATCATTGCGCTGCTTCATCCCTTGATGGTTGTAATCCAAGTTTACCGTCAACTCCCTATCTAACGAGTCGTTGAACACATGGGTAAAATTGAGGTTGGCTGTGTATTGTTGCGATGTTGTTCTGCGCTCAGACGATGTCGACAGGCGTTCCTGCTCTATGCTGTCTAATCGACTGTAGCCATAGCCATCGGGAGTGGATTGGCGATACACCATAAGCGGCACTTGTACTATGAAACCCAGCGTATTTTTCTTGTCAATATACCAGTCATTGCTGAGTTTTGCCATATAGTATTGGAAGCGGCTGTCGTAATCCGTATAGTCGTAGCGTTCGGTTTTATGTCCAAGCGAGTCGGTATAGGTGCTGCGCTGTTCGCCTGTCTGCACCTGGTCAGAATAGAACTGCGTGAGGTTAAATGCGGTATAGGTTTTCTCGGTGCGATAGTTCAAGTTCAGCGAAAACATATCCATATTTTGCCATTTTTTGACATCGCCAAAATACATTCCTCCATAGGCAGCACTGAGGAAACCATTCAGCCCCTGCATCATATTGCGCTTCAGTTTGATATTGACGATACCGCCCGAACCCGCCGCATCGTACTTGGCAGAAGGATTGGAGATAATCTCAATTTTCTCTATCGTGTTGCCGTCCGTGCCTTCGAGCATCGCCTTCAGTTGCTCGCCGCTCAGGTAGGAGGGGCGCCCATCAATATAGACAGCCACCGATTTGCCATTTACTGTCACATTGCCATCCTTATCCACATTTACACCAGGGGCTTTCTTCAGAATATCTTTGCCATTGCTACCTGCCGCAAAAGGCGAATTGCTGACATTGAGTACCAACTTATCGAATTGTCGCTCCACCAAGGGACGCTTGCCGCTGACTTCTACCTCGCCTAATTGTGCGCTCTCTTCGTGCATAGTAAGGACTAGTGGCTTACTACCTGCCTCGACGGGTTGACAAATGGTTTGATAACCGACAAAACTCACCTGCAGCAGGTATTTACCGTTCTGCTGAGAAAGAGAAAAAGCCCCCTTATCGTCGGTAATCGTACCCGTCAGCAGCGTGCTATCCTGCGACAACAGACTCACCGTGGCATACGCAATAGGCTGATGCTCTGCATCTTGTACCACGCCCGACAGGTTCTGCCCCATAGCGGCAACCGCAAAGAGAGGAAAGAGAAAGAAAAATAAGGTACGCTTCATTGAGTTGAGAGAAGTCTTTTTTAGTTGAATGTTGAGAAAAGTTTGGGAACAATAAGTTTATAGCAAGTTGATGGGGGGGAGAACGATAAAGCATCAGAATCCAAACGAGAATGCCAGCGATGCGGTGAAATTCTTGCCTTGGTAATAGACGGGCGTGAATTGGTTGAGATAGTATTGCGCCGTACAGTTCTCGCCGGCATCTTCGCTCGGTAAAGACTGCTCGAGGTTGTCGTACCCACGGGCGTTGTTGTAGGTAAGATTCAACCTAAGGTACATGTTCGGGTGCACCTCGTAGATACCCGAAAAAGTAATTTCATCGTTACGCCAAATCGCTTTGTTGAACGGCTTCTGCGCAATCGTTTGGCTGATACCGCCGCTTGTGCCGCCCCCACGCAGATACGAGTAGGCGTTGTACTTGGTATCGTTGGTGTACGAAAGCAGCAGGCGCATCCCCCGAATGGGGCGATAGGACAGTTGCAAGTAGATAGACTGTGCATTGTCGCCCATATAATGCCCAATGTTGTAACTGTTGCTTGCCCAAGTCAGCACATCGATGGAGTGCGTATAGCAAGCGATATACGAGCGCATAAATTCCCCTTTTAGGCTCAGCCCCTTCAACGGCCAACCTGTCCAATTGAAACCTACCAAATAGGAAATCGGGTTGTTCTCCGCATTCGATTTTTTGAGCCGCGAGAGTTTGAATTCGTCAAGATAGAACGAGCCGTAGAGTTGAATATAGTTCCACGGACGCACAGAGATAGACGCAAACGCTTGCGAGTTTTGATTCTCGGTGGCGACACCCTTGGTAAGCAGGTGATCCAATGATTTATAGAATGCCACAGGGATAAAATACGCTGCCTGTACATTCTGCTCTGCATAGACAATCGAGTTACCAAACGAGAACGAGATATACTTCACAGGCGTGAAAGTGAACATATTCGCTGCCATAAACTTGTTGGCAGGGCGATAGTGTTTTGTCGGCTCGCCCGTCGTGCTGTTCTCTATATAATAGCGTGTAGAATCAAGGGTGTTTGATACGAGCCATGCGTGGAAATAATCGAATTGAAACCATCGGCAAGGGGTGAGTTGCAGCGAGAGCATCGGAACGGCAGGATTGCGCCCCGAGAGGATGTTCGAGCAGTGGTAACTATCGCCCCAACGGATATTCTCGCGCTGCAATGCGATACTTCCCCACCACGAATAGAGCGAGATGCCCCCCTTGGAGTCGGAGAAGTCGCCACCATAGTTTGCCTCCTTGTATTGCACACCTGCAAGATTGTTGAGGAATGCTCCTTTTGTCAGTTTTGCCCCGTCTATCTTGGCAGTCTCTCCGTCGAAATACTTGTTACTCAGTGCGACAATGCCGTTGTAGGAAATATCGCGCAGACTTCCCCACACACTGACATGGTGCGCAATATCCATGCGCAGTTCCGCTCCCCACCAACGCTCGATAATCATACCTTTTTTGCTGCCGTAGAGTTCCATTCCGAGGATTGGCTCAACCGTCATCTTGAAGAGTTTGTTCTTCGTCATATAGGAGAACTGCGGGTTGGCAAGCGAGAGATTGTAGGTGCGGCTATCCGAGTACTGCACATAGTTGCACATCATCGTGTCCCGCTCAATGGCATAGACATTTAGGTAGAACGCCAAGTCCTTCTGCTGCCGGCGGTTGAGGAGCGAGTCTGCCGCCTCTGCCTCTACGAGCATATCGGCTATCTGCTTGCGGGTATAAGGGCGAACGGCTGTCTGGTGCGTGATGACCCCCTCCGTAATCAGTTCATCGAGATAGTCGTAAATCTCTGTATACTGCAGGGATTCGGGAATGGATTGTGCACGCAAACCTAGCGTACACAAAAAGCACCACAGCACGACTGCGGAAAGCAGCGTGCTGTGGTGGGATAAAAATAGTAACCGCTTCATGGCGGAGGGTTATTTTTTCTTCGATTTCGTGGTGTAGCGGGCATTCAGTGCGCTGACAACCTCTGCCGTAACATCATATCCATCAGCGGCTTGGAGGATGTTGTCCTTGCCCGTGTTGGCGAAGATGATGTGGTAGCGTCCGTCCTTGTTAAACTCGGCGAGATAGGCATTCAGCGTATCGGCAAGTTGAAGATTCAGTTGCTGATTTTCGAGCATAATGTCGTTGGTGAGTTTGGCTTCCAAATCCTGCAAATCCTGCTGTTTTTTGAGCAATTCCTGCTGTTTCTGCTCTGCACGCTCACGGCTCATAAATGCGCCGTTCTCCAATTTCTTCTGAAAATCAGCGGCTTCGCTCTGCAGTGTGCGTGCTTTCGAGTTCAGTTTCAGTCGGGCATCCTCCTGCTTTGTCATCAGTTTCTCGCTTGCATCGATGGCAAATTGGTAGTTGAGCAGTACCGAATCAAGGTTCAGATATGCCACGGGCAGCGTCTGTCCATCGGCTGTCACTGCGGCAACCTCGCCATTTCCCGTCTCGCCGGCGGGTTTGGTAAAGAATAGTACAAAGAGTGCGATAATGGCAACACCAAGGATGCTATCCACGATAATTTGAATTTTGTTCATGGGGTTATAAGTTTTTTATATTTAGTTTCTTACCTGCAGCCGCTTTCGCCTCTCTATCCTGCGAGGTGGCGCAATGGATACCCCGTCGGCGCATGACTTTATTCTCGCTGATATGCTGCGAGGAGAAAGTGCCGTTCTTCTTGAGGATAATTCGAATGCTCAAGAGAGCAAATGCCACTCCGAGCAGCCCGATGGCGATAAGGAATTCTTTCATCAGATGCACAATTATAGTCTGCAAAGGTACGAAAAATGTTTTGATTACGAAAATAAATTCCCTTTTTTGTGTGCTTTTTCGCCTCGGACGGGGTTTTACGGTAACGGTATGGTATAGAATTTGCGTATTTGGCATAGAATATGTACTTTTGTGCGTATAAATTTGGGAATATATTTTTATGGCAACAACACAACAACAAAGCGGCACCTTATATAATGCGCTTACCGCAGGCAGCAAGATAATCGGCACCATTATTGCTGATTCGGATATCCGTATCGACGGCACAGTGGAGGGGGATTTGCAATGTACGGGCAAAGCCGTCATTGGTGAGCAGGGCTACCTGAAGGGTTCTGTCGTCTGCCAGAATGCGGAGATAATGGGCAAGTTGGAGGGAAAGATAGATGTAGCGCGTACCTTGGCGTTGCGTGCTACGGGCAATATCCAAGGCGATGTCAGTACCTCGACGCTAATCGTTGAGCCAAGCGCCGTATTCAACGGCAGTTGCTCCATGCAGCCCCGGTGTGTCGTCGTGGATGACAAACAACGCTAAAAGCGTTTTCGCTAAAAAAGAGTATGTAGGTTAGCGCGTATATTAATTATTAATTGTTAATTGTTACTTGTTACTTGTTAATTATTTATTAGTACCATGCAAATCAAACCATTTCGCGGGATACGCCCGCCCAAAAATTTAGTTGAGCAAGTAAGCAGTCGCCCTTATGATGTGCTGAATTCGGAGGAAGCACGCCGGGAGGCAGAAGGCAATCCGATGTCGCTCTACCATATCATTAAGCCGGAGATAAACTTTGCCGAGGGTACGGACGAACACAACGATAAAGTATATCGGAGCGCACGCGAACAGTTCGATGCTTTTCGCCAAAACGGGTGGCTCGTACAGGACGAGAAAGAACAGTACTATGTCTATGCGCAGACGATGAACGGGCATACACAGTATGGGTTAGTCGTAGCCGCATGGGTGGAAGATTATATGGAGGGGCGCATTAAGAAGCACGAACTTACTCGCAAGGACAAGGAGGAGGACAGAATGAAACATGTGCGGACACTCAACGCCAACCTCGAGCCTGTCTTCTTTGCCTACCCGCATCGGGAGGATATAGATAGGATAGTGGCAAGCGTTGTGGAGGGCGAACCGGAATACGATTTTGTGGCAGCCCCCGAAGGATTTCGTCATACTTTTTGGGTGATAAACGATGCGGCGACGATAGCGCAAATTACCGCTATTTTCCGCGAGATACCCGCCATGTATATCGCCGACGGGCACCATCGCTCCGCTGCGGCGGCGCTGGTGGGAAACGAGAAGAAACTGCAAAATCCCCACCATACAGGCAAGGAGGAATACAACTACTTTCTTGCCGTCTGCTTCCCCGATAATCAGTTGAATGTCATAGACTACAACCGTGTGGTGAAAGACTTGAACGGACTGAACGAAGCGGAATTTCTGAACGCATTGGAGACTGATTTTGTAGTCGAAAAGAAAGGCAAAGAGATATACAAGCCTCAGCATCTGCACAACTTCTCGCTCTATCTCGGGGGGGAATGGTACAGCCTCACCGCCAAGGGAGGGCGCTACAACGACAGCAATCCCATCGAGGTGCTGGATGTGACGATTTCGAGTCGTCTCATACTCGATAAGGTTCTCGGTATCAAAGACTTGCGCACGGATAAGCGCATCGATTTCGTGGGCGGTATCCGTGGCATGGGCGAACTGAAACGGCGTGTAGACTCGGGCGAGATGAAAATAGCATTGGCACTCTACCCCGTCACGATGCAACAGATAATCGACATCGCCGACTCGGGCAATATCATGCCGCCGAAAACAACATGGTTCGAACCCAAACTCCGCAGCGGACTGGTGGCGCATGAACTGATATAGACTCCCCCTTACCCCCTCAAAGAGGGGGGGATGCGTAGCGTAGCATAGCCAGACTCCCCCTCAGAGAGGGGGGAATGCGTAGCATATCTTACACTACTTTCTTTTTAAAACAAAATAAAACAAAAATTGGAGCAAAAAAAATATCATATAAGGAATTTTCATTCTTTGCATTCCCCCTCTTTGAGGGGGTTAGGGGGAGTCGGGGTTGTATTACTTCTGTTGTGCATAGTTCTATTCTCTTCGTGTAGTATCAAGGCACGGGTTAAAAAAGCCGACAAGAAATTTGCTATCGGCGAATACTACGATGCGGCTGACCTATACAAGCAATGCTATGGGCGCATCTCCCCAAAAAAGGAGAAAGCACTCAAAGCACATGTAGCCTTCCAACAAGGCGAGTGTTACCGCATACTGAACAATCAGCGTGCCGTGGCAGCGTACAAGAACGCCATTCGCTACAAATATCAAGACTCGATAGTCTATCTGCGCTATGCCCAAACGCTGCAATACCAGGGCAAGTACAAGGATGCCGATGCGGCTTACCTGCTCTATTTGCAGTCGTACCCGAAGGATTATGTGGCGCAGGCGGGGCATTATGCGTGCGGAAAAGTCGGGGAGTGGCGAAACGAACCCACGCGCTACAAAGTCAGCCCCGCCACGGAATTCAATGCCAAGCGTTGCAGTAATTTCGCCCCTGCCTATATCGGGCAAGGCGGGGATGCCCTTGCCTTCACCTCCAACCGTCAGGAGAGTGCCAAAGCGGGGAAGAAGAAACTCAAGCGCCCCTCCCCCGTTACGGGCAGCCAACTTTACAACCTCTATTCGGCGCGAAAGAATGCCGCGGGCAAATGGGAAGACATTGCCTTGTTGGAGGGGTTGTACAATAGCGAACAATCGGAGAGCGAGCAGCAGAACGACTCCACCGCCGACAGATCTTCCGGCTCGGCGGAGATGGGGGTATGCTGTTTTACTGCCGACGGACGCACAATGTTTTTTACCTATTCGAAGCCTGTCAACGGGCAGGATTTGGGGGCTAAAATCTACACTTCTTCGCGCACGGGTGGCGAGTGGGGCGAACCGCAAGAGGTGAAACTCTTCGCAGACAGCAGCATCACAGTGGGGCATCCGTCTATCAACAGCACGGGCGACACCCTGTATTTCGTCTCCGATGCCCCCGGCGGCTATGGCGGCAAGGACATTTACATGGCTGAATTAGAGGGCGAAGCATGGGTGAATGTGCAGAACATGGGGGCAAAAATCAACAGCACGGGCGACGAGATGTACCCGACTATCCACCCCGACGGCACGCTCTATTTCTCCTCCAACGGACACCCCGGCTACGGTGGTTTGGACATCTTCAAAGCCGAGCGGGACACCACCATCCAAGACTCAACGGCATGGGTGCTATTCAACATGGGTACGCCTTTCAACTCGACAGGGGATGACTTTGGACTAACCTTCGAGGGAAAAACACAAAACGGTTACTTTTCCTCCAACCGCGGCGACAAGAAGGGGTTGGACAAAATCTACCGTTTCGTTTTGCCGGAGATGCAATTCTTCGTCAGTGGCACGGTGACGGACAATCAGGGTAATCCTATCGCCGATGCGCACCTGCGTTTGGTGGGGGACGACGGCACCAGCACCCGCTTGGCGGTACACCGTGATGGCACTTATAAGATACGCGTACAGAAAGACGCCCGATATGTCATGCTCGCCACCGCTCGAGGCTACCTGAACGCCAAAGAAGGATTCAATACGCTGGGGCTTAAAGACAGCAAAACCTACGAGCAGAATTTTACCCTTGCCCCTATCAGCAAGCCCGTAACGATGGACAATATCTTCTACGAGTTCGGCAAATGGGAACTTACACGGGAATCGGAGCAGGGGTTGCAATCGCTTGTCAAACTACTGAAAGACAACCCGAACATCACCATCGAACTCTCGGCGCACACGGATATGAAGGGCGATTCGGTGTACAATGTCCGTCTGTCCGAGAAGCGAGCGCAAGCCGTGTGTGCTTATCTAATAAAAAACGGTATTGAGGCGGAACGCCTGACACCTGTCGGATACGGCAAACAAAAGCCCGTAGTGGCGGACAAAGCCTTGCACGACAAGTATCCGTTCATCCCGCAGGAGCAAGTGTTGGACGAACCTTTTATTCTCTCCCTCCCCGCCGAGCAGCAAGAACTATGCAACGCCATCAACCGCCGCACGGAGTTCCGTGTCCTGCGCACCACCTACAAACTTTACTAGCCGCCATGTTCAGTTGACTATACTATGTCATCCCCCTCTTTGAGGGGTTGGGAGTTTCTATGCACAAAAAAAGCAGCGCACACTGCTGTACACCGCTTTTCGGATTTTTTGTCCTGCTTAAATTTGTCTTAATCAGTCGGATTTTGTTAGTCGATAAATGTCTTAAATTAGTCGGCTAATTTAGCGTATTCCTCCGCCACCAAATAGCCGAGCAATGTCTTGTATTTGGTTTGCTTTGCGAAATTTGCTTTGTCTTCCACCGCCTTGGACGCGTCGCGCATACGGGTAACCGCATTTGCTTGCGCAGTCTTGAATTTGGTTTGATTTGCTATTTCTGCTGCCGTATAGTCGGTGCTGCGTTTGTTACAAATCGTGCCGGTGTATTGCGTGCCATTGCGTAACGCGAAGTAAGTGTCTGAATGTGAGCAGACTTTGCCGCTCATCGATTCGATTAAAATCATTGGTACTATTTTTGCCATTTTTTTCTTTTGTTATTTTTAATTTGTTTTGTTTATTTTTTTATATAACTTATTTTTTTT
>CAVEXR010000017.1:0-46829 GCA_963619585.1 Azospirillum sp. CAG:239 | reverse complement strand
TTTTTTTATAACCGGAATAACCACTCTCCATCATCCCCAACATAACACTAAAAGAGGCTGCCTAACCAAAACTTGTTAGACAGCCTCTTTCTTTGTAGTGCTACCCGGACTCGAACCGGGGTTTACGGCGTGAGAGGCCGTTGTCCTAGGCCACTAGACGATAGCACCAAGGTTGTTGCCTTCTTTGTTTCTGTGTTTCTCGAAAGCGGGTGCAAAAGTACTGCTTATTTTTGATATGTGCAAATAATGTTGCATTTTTTCTGTATTTTTTTTTGTGTGGAATTATGTTTCGTCATTTCTACCTGCAAATTTGTAGAGGTCTGTACTTTTTTGTATCTTTGCGCACAGGATGTTGCTATACTACCCAAATAGGCGTCGTCTATCTCTTGCGAAGCAGATAGACTATATCAACACTCTGATGTTAATCAGGTTTTTAATACTACAACAGCGAACGACAAACAAAACATGAATACAACTTTTGGCTTTGTGCGAGTGGCAGCCGCCGTACCGATGATACGGGTAGCCGATTGTCGCTACAATGCACAACAAGTAAAACAACAGATAACCGAAGCCATCGAAGAAGGGGTGGAGGTATTGGTATTCCCCGAACTGACGCTGACAGGCTATACTTGTGCAGACCTATTCTTTACCCAACAACTGCAACAAGATGCGTTGGCGGCGCTCGAGGATGTATGTACCTTTACACGCGAGAAGCCGATCATTGTGTTGATAGGTGCACCTCTACAGGTAGATAACAACTTGTTTAATTGTGCTTTCGTGATGACCGATGGCGAAGTGTTGGGTGTTGTCCCGAAGATAAACCTTCCCAATACAGGTGAGTTCTATGAGAAGCGTTGGTTTACTTCAGGACGGGAAGCCATTGAATACACCGGCGGTTTGATGACGCCTCGTATTCCAACCGTAGAGATATGGAGTGGAGATGTGCCTTTGGGTTCGGATCTGCTTTTTACTACGCATAACTATTGCTTTGGCATTGAGATATGCGAAGATCTATGGAGCCCGCTTCCTCCCTCCACTCAGTTGGCTATACAGGGGGCGGAGTTGATATTCAACCTATCGAGTAGCAACTGTTTGGTTGGAAAGAATGCTTTTCGCCGCCAAATGATTACGCAGCAGTCTGCGCGTGTACATTGCGGCTATGTCTATGCATCGTCTGGGGTAGGCGAGAGTACGACCGATGTAGTCTATTCCGGCTCTACCTACATTGCCGAGAACGGCGATATGCTGACGGAGGGTGACCGTTTCTTGCGAGAATCTACCATGATTATTCAAGAGATAGACATAGAGCGCTTGCGTACAGACCGTCAACGCAATACAAACTTTACACAGGATAAGCAAGGGCACTATCGTAAAATCTGCGTTGCCCCTCTGGAACGGGATACCGCAGACAATCAGCCCTCGCTTACTGAGCCAATACACCGTACATTTTCCACTACACCATTCTTGCCTGCTAAAGGGGAAGAGGATACCTATTGTATGGATGTGTTCTCTATCCAAACAAGTGGGTTGGTACGCCGCTGGGAACATACACATTCGAAGACGGTGGTCGTTGGTATATCGGGAGGATTGGATTCTACACTGGCATTGTTGGTTTGTGTACAAGCCGCAGACCAATTGGGCTACGACCATAGCCAAGTGTTGGGAATCACGATGCCCGGTTTTGGAACAAGCGACCGTACCTACCAAAACGCCATTGCCATGATGGAGCAATTGGGGGTTACTATCCACGAGATACCCATTCGAGAGGTGGCTACGCAGCACTTGCAGGACATTGGGCACGATATCAATACGCATGATATTACCTACGAGAATGCACAAGCGCGTATCCGTACCCTCATACTTATGGATATGGCGAACAAGTACAATGGCATTGTAGTCGGTACGGGCGATTTGAGCGAATTGGCACTCGGTTGGGCGACCTATTGTGGCGACCAGATGTCTATGTATGGTATCAATGCAGGCATTCCGAAGACTCTTGTGCGTTATATGGTACGCTATGCAGCAGAGAATCTGTTTGGCGAAGAGACGCGGCGTGTGCTGCTCGATGTGATAGATACACCTGTATCGCCCGAACTGCTGCCTGCCGATGAGAACGGAAACATTGCACAAATAACTGAAGACAAGGTGGGACCATACGAACTGCACGACTTCTTCATCTACTACTATTTGCGCTATGGCTTTACACGGAGCAAGATAGCCTATATGGCATCGCAAGCATTTGCCGACAAATATGAACCGGATGTGATTGAACACTGGCTGGATGTATTCCTCCGTCGCTTCTATCAGCAGCAATTCAAACGCTCGTGTATGCCGGATGGACCGAAGGTAGTAGGTGTCAGTCTGTCGCCGAGAGGGGATTGGCGTATGCCTAGCGATGCCACGGCACCGAGTATTTCATAATTTATTACTTCTAAATAGATTAACTCTGTGATAATTGAAAACAATATATCTCTTTTGGGGCGGAATACCTTCCGTATGGATGTGCAAGCAAAAGTATGGGCGGAATATCATTCGGTAGAGGAACTGCGCCAATTGTTGCACAAATATAAGGGGGAGCGATTCTTGGCCATTGGTGCCGGTTCCAATCTGTTATTCACTAAAGACTATACGGGTGTATTGCTCCATTCCGGAATGTGTCGTGCGCGTGCATTGGCCGAAGACTCTGATTCCGTTGTGATAGAAGCCGAAGCAGGTCTTGTGTTGGATGACCTTATTGCCCAAGTGGTAGATATGGGGCTTGGCGGATTAGAGAACCTGAGTCATATACCCGGTGAGGTAGGGGCATCGGCAGTGCAGAATGTAGGGGCATATGGTGTAGAGGCAAAAGATGTTATCCTGCGAGTAAATACTATAGAAATAGCCTCAGGTGAGGAGCGCACTTTCGAGAACGCTGAGTGTCACTATGGCTATCGGGATAGTATATTTAAGAATGAGTTGCAGGGCAAGTATATTGTGACAAGTGTGGTGTATCGTCTCGAAAAGCATCCAACGCTGCATTTGGATTACGGCAATCTTCGTGCACAAGTGGGAGAGCTTTATTCGTTGCAAAAAGTGCGTGATGCAGTCATTCGTATACGCCGGGAGAAACTGCCGGAAGTGACTGATTTAGGTTCTGCCGGAAGTTTCTTCAAAAATCCGTTTATCACGAAGGAGCAATGCGAGGCGTTGTTGACCACATATCCCGCTATGCCTCACTATGCAGTAGGTGACAAAGTGAAAGTTCCTGCTGCATGGTTGATTGAGCAGTGCGGATGCAAAGGCAAGAGGGTAGGGGGTGCAAAGGTCTACGAAAAGCAACCGCTTGTACTAGTAAACGCTACCGGAAACGCCACGCCCCAAGAGGTAATGCAGTTGGCAACCTCTGTTTGCGATAGTGTGCAGAACAAATTCGGTATAACCATCTCTCCCGAAGTAAATTATATATAATCATGGCAAGTTTTATAGTAGAAGGCGGACACCGTCTGCATGGTAGTATTACGCCGCAAGGGGCAAAGAACGAAGCACTGCAGGTGTTGTGTGCCGTTTTACTGACCGAAGAGGAAGTAATCATTCGCAATCTCCCTGATATATTGGATGTAAACAACCTAATAGACCTGTTGCGTTCTATCGGTGTGCAAGTGGAGAAAATAGCGAACGAGCGGGGAGCATACCATTTCTGTGCCAAGCAATTGGATACAGACTATCTTCATGACACAGATTTCCTTAAAAAATGCAATAAACTGCGTGGCTCCGTAATGCTAATAGGTCCTCTCTTGGCTCGATTAGGTGAAGTTACTTATGCAAAACCGGGGGGAGATAAAATAGGACGGCGGCGGTTGGATACTCACTTCCAAGGTATGCTCAATTTGGGTGCTACTTTTGAGTATGACACCGAGAGCAAGGCGTATCGCTTTGCGGGCAAACACTTGCATGGTGCGTATATGCTGCTTGATGAAGCGAGTGTGACGGGTACGGCGAATATTATTATGGCTGCCGTGAAAGCCGATGGGACAACTACTATCTATAATGCAGCCTGTGAACCATACATTCAGCAACTTTGTCGTATGCTCAATCGTATGGGGGCACAGATAGAGGGAGTAGGATCAAACCTGTTGACTATTCATGGTGTGCAGAATTTGCACGGTGCAGAGCATACACTACTCCCCGATATGATTGAGGTAGGGTCGTTTATTGGTATGGCTGCTATTACTGGGAGTGAATTGACTATTCGCCAAGTGTCGTACAAAGATCTTGGTATCATTCCGGATGCGTTTCGTCGTCTTGGCATACAAATAGAGCAGCACGATGACGACCTCTATATTCCTGCTCAGGACCATTATCAAATTGAGTCTTTCCTTGATGGCTCTATTCTAACTATTGCTGATGCACCTTGGCCGGGACTAACTCCCGATCTGTTGTCGGTGATGCTGGTGGTAGCGACGCAAGCAAGAGGTTCTGTGTTGATACACCAAAAGATGTTCGAGAGTCGTTTGTTCTTTGTGGACAAACTGATAGATATGGGTGCCCAGATTATACTCTGTGACCCGCACCGTGCCGTTGTCATTGGACACGACAAGCAGATGCGCCTCAAACACAACAATATGACTTCGCCGGATATCCGTGCAGGTATTGCGATGTTGATTGCCGCAATGGCGGCCGACGGGGTAAGCAAGATAGACCACATTGACCAAATAGATCGAGGTTATGAGGATATTGAGCGGCGTCTGAATGCTATTGGAGCATCTATTCAGCGGGTGGCAGACTGATTCATAATTCCTAATTTCCATAATGCCACATATTATCAATTATCAATATGAATAAGATCGTAACTTCCATCTTTTTCCTTATATGTACTATCGGTGTCGCTATGGCACAGATAGTTGACCCTGTGCATTGGTCTGGTAAGACCATAGGCGATAGCGTCTATGTAGAAGCCACTATCGAAAGTGGTTGGCATACTACTATTTTTACCATTGGTGATTCGACTGTGGAGAAAGAGTATAGCGACACTTATAGTGTCGTTTTGCCTGCAGCACAAAGTATACAGATTCGCTATAACGCTTGCAATGACCAAATGTGTACAGCCCCAGAGGTGTGGACATATACAATGCAGAATGCAGAATATACAGAGCATAATGGAGGCGTGGCATCACAGACTATAAATGATGGTGCCCTGAAAACTTCACTATGGCGCATATTCCTTATGGGGCTCTTAGGAGGTCTACTCGCTATATTTACGCCCTGTGTATGGCCTATTATTCCCATGACCGTGTCGTTCTTCCTCAAGCGTTCCGACAAGGGGGTGCAGAATGCGCTGCTCTATGGGCTGGCGATTGTAATCATCTATGTCGGATTGGGGCTGCTCGTGACGGCTATCTTTGGTGCTTCGGCACTGAATGCCATCTCTACCAATGCGGTGGTAAATTTGTTTTTCTTTGCACTATTAGTGGTGTTTGCTCTTTCGTTCTTTGGGCTGTTTGAGATTACACTGCCTTCTTCGTGGTCAACAAAACTCGATAGTAAAGCCCGCTCTACAAGCGGTTTTCTTTCTATCCTGCTGATGGCATTCACGCTAGTGATAGTTTCTTTCTCGTGTACAGGACCTATTATCGGTACTCTGCTTGTAGAGGCTGCCGGGCACTCGTATCTTGCGCCTACAATGGGTATGTTCGGCTTTGCTATTGCACTTGCGCTGCCTTTCTCGCTCTTTGCAATGTTTCCGCAGTGGATGAAGAGTATGCCTCGTTCGGGTGGGTGGATGCAGTCGTTCAAAGTAGTGTTGGCGTTCTTGGAATTGGCACTTTCACTGAAATTTCTAAGTGTTGCCGATTTGGCATACGGATGGGGAATCTTACCTCGTTGGCTATTCCTTGCGATATGGATTGCCTGCTTCTTTGGCATCGGTTTGTATCTATTGTGGGGAATTACCAAAGTGTCGTGGACACGCCGTATTATTCGTATAGTGGTGATTGTCCTCTCATGGGGCTTTACGGCGTATCTTGTTCCCGGACTTTGGGGTGCACCCGTTAAAGCCGTTTCGGCATTTGCCCCTCCTATGGAGATAGAAGGGCGTGAGGTGTTCAATGACTATGAGGAGGGGTTGGCTTATGCACGACAGGAACATAAACCTATTCTGCTCGATTTCTCCGGTTATGGATGCGTCAATTGTCGCAAGATGGAGGCGTATGTGTTGGATAACGAGGAGGTGAAAGCCCGTTTGCAGAACTATGTGTTGATAGAACTCTATGTGGATGATAAGCGGGATGGCATCGGTGAGAAAAACAGCCGATTGCAGCGGGAGCGTTTCGGCTCGAATGCACAACCTTATTATGTGCAACTCTCTTCAACTGGCGAGCTTGTCAGTACTCCTTACGCATTCTCAACGAATGTTTCTGATTTTCTCAATTGGCTAAAATACTAAAATATGTTCTATAAATCATATCAGTCTGCTGCAGAGCATGGCAAAGATGCGTTGTCACGAACAAACAAAACGCAAAGTAGAAACAACTACGAAAATAATGGGAACTATACGAAATTAAAGTATGATACCAAGCGCCCACCTGAAAAAGAAATGATTTTCGGTATTCGGGCTGTAATGGAAGCTATTGATGCGGGTAAGGTGCTTGATAAGGTGCTGCTGCGTCGAGATATGAGCAGCACTATTGGTAAAGAACTGTTGCAAAAACTTGCCGGTATGAGTACTCCCGTACAGAAAGTTCCCGTAGAGAAACTTAATCAGTTTACCGACAAGAATCACCAAGGGGTCATAGCTTTTCTATCGCCCATTGAGTTTTACGATGTGGAGAACATCATACAATCGCTTTTCGATGATGGCAAGACGCCTCTTCTTATGGTGTTAGACGGCATTACGGATGTGCGTAATTTTGGTGCCATTGCCCGTACTTGTGCTTGTGCAGGTGTAGATGCCATGGTTATCTCTGCACGCGGTAGTGTGGCTATCAATGGTGATGCAGTGAAGACCTCTGCAGGGGCGCTTCATACACTGCCTATTTGTAAGGTAGAAAATTTGCAGAACTGCTTGAACTATTTGCGGGATAGTGGGCTGCGTATTGTAGCGGCTACTGAGCATACATCTACCAACTATACCGATGTGGATATGACTACACCTACGGCAATCATTATGGGTTCGGAGGAAAAAGGCATTTACGAGGCAAACTTAGCACTCGCTACTGACCAAGTGCGTATCCCAATGACAGGAACCATCGAAAGTCTCAATGTCTCTGTGGCTGCCGGCGTGATGATATACGAAGCCGTACGGCAAAGGGCTATGATAAACAATGAAGGATTTGTAAACTTGTAAATGTAACCATATATTTTATCACTTACAATAGTCTAATTTACACATTTACATATTTACAAATTATAATCATGACTGTTCTCTACGAAGACAACCACATTATTGCCGTCAACAAGACATGCAACGAGATAGTGCAGGGCGATAAGACAGGCGATATCCCATTGAGTGATGTGGTAAAGGCGTATATCAAAGAGAAGTACCATAAACCGGGAGATGTTTTTCTTGGTGTTACGCACCGCCTTGACCGTCCAACGAGTGGAGTAGTGCTCTTTGCGCGTACGAGCAAAGCCCTCACACGCTTAAACGAAATGTTCAAATCTCATGAACAGATACAAAAAACTTATTGGGCTATAGTTCAATCGGGTTCTGTGCCTGAGGAAGGGCGGCTTGAGAATTATCTTGTGCGTAACGAAAAGCAGAATAAGTCCTATATTGCCCGCCTTGACAAAAACGGATTGCCCATAGACAAAACTGCCAAGAAAGCCGTCTTGACTTATAAGACTATCGCAGTGGGGGAGCATTATACGCTTCTCGAGATAAACCTCGAAACGGGACGACACCACCAAATCCGCTGCCAATTGGCGGCTATTGGTTGTCCTATCAAAGGCGATTTGAAGTATGGTGCTCGTAGAAGTAACCCGGATGGAGGTATTTGTTTGCATGCTCGTTGTATTGAATTTATTCATCCCGTCAGTCACGAGCCTATCTCCATCACTGCCCCAGTGCCGAATGATGCACTCTGGCATACATTGACAAAAGGACTCTAAAGGGGACTTCTTATTTCTCAAACAGAGGAAATTATTCACAAATTACATATTGTTAGCATTATGAAACATTTACTTTTGGGCGATGAGGCAATAGCGCAAGGCGCCATTGATGCCGGACTGAGCGGAGTGTATGCCTACCCGGGCACACCTTCGACGGAGATAACGGAGTATATCCAACTCCACGAAGCGAAAGCCGCACAGCCGTCTATATTCTGCCGCTGGGCAACCAACGAGAAAACGGCTATGGAGGCGGCACTCGGTATGTCGTATATGGGAAAACGCGCACTGGTATGTATGAAGCATGTGGGGATGAATGTGTGCGCAGACGCCTTTATGAATGCCGCTATTACGGGTGTGAACGGAGGACTGGTGGTGCTGGCTGCCGATGACCCATCGATGCACTCGTCGCAGAACGAACAGGACAGCCGTTTCTATGCAAAATTTGCCATGATACCTTGCTTTGAGCCGAGCAACCAACAAGAGGCATACGATATGACACAGGCGGCATTTGCCCTATCGGAGCGTTTGAAAACACCGATTTTGCTGCGGGTGACGACTCGTATGGCGCACTCGCGTGCTGTGGTGAATACGACAGACGGACAGCCTCGACAAAATGCATTGTCGCTGCCGAAAGATGTGCATCACTTTATTCTGCTACCTGCGTTTGCGAAGAAAAACTATGCGGAACTGGTGGCTGCACAACCAACTTTTGTGGAGGAAAGCAATCTGTCGGCATACAATGCTTATAGCAAGGGAACACATCCAGAGAAGGCGATTGTGGCAACCGGTATCGCCTACAACTACCTGATGGAGAACTATCGTGCGGAAACAGGTTGCTCGATACTGAAAGTGGCTCAATATCCGCTTCCTGCGGCACTGATAGACAAAATGGTGGAGGACGGCGCAAAAGAGGTATTGGTCATCGAAGAGGGACAACCGATAGTGGAAGAACTTATTCGGGGGATAATACCGTCGACTATTGCCATACGGGGACGACTGACAGGCGACTTGCCACGCATGGGAGAACTGACTCCTGACAGTGTGCGTTTGGCGCTCGGTATGGACGCTCTACCGACACGAGAGGCTGACCAAATAGTGGTTAATCGGCCGCCTGCACTCTGTCAAGGTTGCGGGCATAGGGATGTATATACTGCCCTCAACGAGGTGGCAAGAGAATATACCTGCCCACGCATTTTCGGCGATATAGGCTGCTACACATTGGGGGCTCTTTCGCCATTCTATGCCATCCATGCTTGTGTGGAAATGGGTGCCTCGATCACGATGGCGAAAGGTGCAGCCGATGCAGGACAGCACCCTGCCATAGCCGTGATAGGCGACTCTACTTTTACGCACTCCGGCATGACGGGATTGCTTGACTGCGTGAACAGCCATGCGAATGTGGTCGTGCTGATTTCGGACAACCTGACGACCGGTATGACGGGCGGACAAGACTCTGCCGGCACAGGAAGAATAGAGCAGATCTGCTACGGTCTCGGGGTGGAAAAAGAACATGTGCGAGTGGTGATTCCGTTGCCAAAGAATATGGATGAGATAAAGCAAGTGCTACGCGAAGAGATAGACTATGCGGGCGTGTCGGTGGTAATTGCACGGCGTGAGTGTATCCAAACACTGAAGCGTCATCTAAAAGCACAAAAGTAGAACCCTACAAAAACGAATACATCATGAAAAAAGATATTATTTTAGCCGGTGTGGGAGGACAAGGAATACTCTCGATCGCTACGGTTATAGGCGAAGCAGCCTTAGCAGAAGGACTCTATCTGAAACAAGCCGAAGTGCATGGTATGAGCCAACGAGGGGGCGATGTGCAATCGAACTTGCGCCTATCGAGCGAAGCAATACACTCGGACCTGATTGCCAAAGGGGGGGCGGATATCATTATCTCGTTGGAGCCGATGGAAGCACTGCGATATGTGGAGTATTTGAAACCCGATGGATGGATAGTCACCTCATCCGTGCCATTTGTGAATATACCCAATTACCCTGACATAGAGGAGATATTGGGGCATATACGGGCGCATAAGAACCATGTGCTACTGGATGTGGATGCACTCGCCAAAGAGGCAGGAGCCCCTGCACAGGCTGCGAATATGGTGCTGCTGGGCGCTGCAATACCTATGCTCGGCATTGACTACGACAAGATGGTGGCAGGTGTGGAGCGTGTTTTTGAACGCAAAGGCACGACCATAGTGGCTACCAACAAAGCCGCTGTAGAGGCAGGGTATCGCAACTCGAAGCACGAATAAGCATAATGTGCAATGAATTTTCCTTCTTATATACGGAAGATGGCTCAAATAAGGAAAACTATGGGCTACTTAATGTATATGGCGAAATTTGATGCAAGGAAAACTACCTAACTGAGAAAACTCGAAAGCCACAAACGGCGCGAGGCATAAGCGCATATCGTAGTGTAATTTTCCTCGCACAATAGGAAATGATGTTGCATTTTTCCCTATGTGCGGCAAAAAAGTACGATATGTATATTTCTTGAACACATGTTCAGTTTATTTGTAGTACCTTTGCCGTCGAATTTAGCTTAACAATTGGATTTGGCTTGACTTGATGGATGCTGTTGCGCTGTTTTCAAGACAATGTACAGTGTCTAAGAGTCAAAAAGTAAGGACTTCGTCGTGAGACGGAGCCTTATTTTTTTGTTTATAATGCGCAATGCTGAATGCACAATGCGTAGTTCCCCATGGCATATAGAGCCTACACCATACACTATGTTCCATAAGGGAATGTTCTATTTGTTGCTGAGAGTCTTATTGTAGGTGAGTATTGTATTCAACCCTACAAGCACTAAGTGCTTCTCATAACGAATCGCACTTTGTGAATTATTTATATCTCTTCCTGTAGAGACACATGGGGAGGTCATCGCACTGCATTGTGCATTGTGCATTGTGCATTGTGCATTGTTCAAAATGTATGCTGCGTTGCCTCCGGTAAGGAAAGTTCGAAAGTGGTCGCAACGCTCGGAGAGGGTGCGCATATAGCCTTTTACTTCATACGCCACACCGCGTATCACGCCTGCCGAGATAGCATCGCGGGTGTTCTTTCCGAAGAGTGGAATAAGTTCATTTTCGTCGGTTTCTACCAGCGGCAGTTTCTTGGTCATCTGTTTCAAAACCGTGGTGCGCATGCGTATGCCTGGAGCGATGTTTCCCCCGAGGAACTCTCCCTCTGCCGAGACGAAATCGTAGGTAATCGCCGAGCCGGAGTCGATGATAAGCAAGTTCTCTTGCGGGCAGAGTGCTGCTGCTCCTACCGCTGCCGCCAATCGGTCTTGTCCCAATGTTTCGGGAGTGTCATAGCAGTTGCGAATAGGGACTGGGGTGTTATGGTCGAAGAGGATAAACTGTTCCGAGAGACGGTGCAGCGAGTTGACAATCGCCGGCTCGATATTCACCACCGAAGAAATGATACTATCCGTTATCTTGTATAGCGCAAACAGTCGCTCAATGTCCGCCGAGTGGAACGACTTATAGACAAAGTGCTTTACCATGCGCCCTTCGTCTGTCATAAGTGCCACTTTGGTGCGCGAATTCCCTTGATCGATACAGAGATTCATAATTGACATCCCCTCCTCTGGAGGGGCTTGGGGAAGTCTTTACAAATTATACAAGAATCGTTTGATCGATTTCTTGGGCGTTTTCTCAAACTCGTGAGCGTATATTTTTATCTTCGATATCTGCTCGTAGGATGCCAATAGCGGGTTGAGTTCCTTGCGGTTCTGCTCCATCACTTCCGCCAATTGCTCTTCCGTTAGATGTGCCGCATCCACAGCCTCAAAATCGGGGCAAACCAGAGCCACCAACTGCGTATCGTTCTGCAATACCAGCGATTCCATGATATACGGCATATTGTTCAGTTTTGCCTCTATCTCTTCGGGGTAGATATTCTGTCCTGAAGGTCCCAGAAGCATGGTCTTGCAGCGTCCCTTGATGTAGATAAACTTATCGGCATCTATCTCTCCGAGGTCGCCTGTGCGCAACCAACCGTCTTCGGTAAAGGTCTGTTTGGTTGCCTCCTCGTTCTTATAATAGCCGTACATCACATGTTCCCCACGCACGAGTATCTCACCAACACCATTCGCATCCGGGTGGTCTATTTTGGCTTCCATCAGTCCGTCGAGCACTTGACCGCACGAGTTGGCACGAAATTTATCCCACTTGGTGAAACTGATCAGCGGGGCTGTTTCCGTCATACCGTAACCGATTGTGACAGGGAACTTGATGCGCCGCAAGAAAGCCTCTACCTCAGCATTAAGGGGAGCCCCACCGATAATTATCTGTGAGAACTCACCACCGAAAGCATTAATCAGTTGCTCGCGAATCTTCCCCAGCACTATCTCATCCAGATAGGGCACTTTCAGCACCCAACTGACCGGCGCTTTGCTTATCTGCGGCACAATCATCTTCTTGTAGATCTTCTCCAGTATCAGCGGCACCGAGAGGATGATGGTCGGTTTTACTTCAGCAAATGCCTTAAGCAGTACTTTGGCAGCCGGAGTACGCCCTATCAAGTAGGTATGTCCGCCGGCAGCAAGACAGGCCAAGAAATCAAATGCGCACCCGTATGCATGGGCAAGCGGCAAGAATGCCACATGGCGTGCTCCTGGGAATGTCAGGTGAGAGTCAATACCGAATCGAATATTCCCTGCCAACGCATTGCAAGGCGTAATAACCCCTTTCGAGAAACCCGTTGTACCGCTGGTGTAGTTGATACTAGCCACCTCCGAATTCGCACGATCGTCATAATGCACATCGTCCGCCGTGTAACCATTGGGGTATTGCGCTTGGAACTGCGCAATAATGACATCGGGTGTAATTGTGTTGGGGTCGAGTGCCATAGAGATAGGGTGCCAGTCGTTGAGCGAGAAGACAGACAGTACGTTCGGTATCTGCTCCAGGTCGATACCTTCCCAGTTCAAGTCCGAGATGAAGAGCAGTTTCGCTTCCGAATGGTTGATGATATGGATGGCATCGTTTGCCTTGAAGTCCTGCAGGATAGGCACGATAATCGCCCCATAGGTAATGGTGGCAAGGTAGGTGGTTACCCACTTGCTGTTGTTTTTCCCCATTACCGCCACTTTGTCGTTTTTCTTGAGTCCGCAGAGACGGAAGAGAATATGCAAATGGGCTATCTGTGTGGCTAAATCGCCGTATGTCAGTGTCGTAGGCGTGCCGTAGTCGGTAACGGCTTCCGTTGCCCAGTGGGTACGGAAAGAGTGTTCGAATATCTTGACGAGGTTGTCTTTTTCTTCTATAAGCATAATGTTTCAGTGTTAATTATCACTGCGGCAGCAGTTCGGTGTTGGTGCGACCGGATACTACGATGATACTGTCTACGATGTATTGGCTGTTGCCGCGCCATGGCAGAGTTCCCAAGTAGTATTTCCAGTGCAGTTTCATGCGGCAGTTCATGCTCTCGTCTATTTGGTGCGCCACTTTGTCGTCCACCACGGAGAAGCGTAGTTCGTTCGATTGCACCCCACCGCCGGTAGTTGTCTTCGAATTAAAGCCCGCCTGAATGAGTTTGCCCTCGTAGGTCTTGAAGACAAAGCCTTCTTTTTGGAAGTAGTTGATTTCTCCCTCGTTGTAGCCGTCCTTATAGACAAAGCAGAACTTGATGAAGATAAACCCCGCCAATGCGAGAATGAGAATCGCTGTAAACCAACCGATTACTTTTGCTTTCTTACTCATATATTCAATTAATAATTAACAATTCACAATTCACATGCCCGTCCTTTGCGCATTTTTGTCGTCCGTGGGGCATATCCCGGACATCCTTCCCATGCACCCACGGTATGCCGCCCACACGCTACCTGCATGCCACCCGCATGCCACCCGCATGCCACCCGCATACTCCCCGTATACTTCCCACATACTCCCCACATACTCCCCACATACCCTTGCTTGTGCTTATCGGCGGCAAAGATACAAGTTTTTTGTAGAACCCGCAAATCCCAATGGAATAATTTGTCAATTTGTGGGTAGGGATGTGCAAAAGTAGGGAGAAATATGTCGAACGACAATAGGACGAATCAGCCACTAATCAGCCACTTATATCCATACCACATCCTTAGCACTACCTTAGCACTACCCTAGCACCTATGACTCTTATATGGGTTTTAGACCTCTTTTGAATGCCCCTCTGACCTTTCCGTCCCATCCGCCAAAGATGCCTTTTACTATCCCTGTCATTTCTTCAAAGATGCCTTTTACTATCCCTGTCTTTTTTCCGAAGATACCCCTGACCTATGCTGCATCTCCTTTTGGTGAAGGAATGACGCATATAGCAAGACGCACCGTCGGAGGGGAGGTGCGTCTTCGGGAAACAGCGTAAGGAAGTTTGCGCTACTTATTTCCGGTGTTTGCGCTACCGATTGCTCGTGTCTGTTCTACCGGCGGTGGGTATGCAGGCTACTTGTTGTAGGTGTGCATACTGTATGCGGCAGAGGGTAGGTAGTTGACGCCATACCAGGTGATCTGCATACTCGCAAAGGTGATCAGTAGCACGACTAAGATATACCAACCTTGTGCGTTGCTTTTGTGTGTCTTGTCGGGGAACGGTATATGGGTGCCTATGATGGTCAGGAGCCAGGTTACGGCTGCCCAACATTCTTTCGCATCCCACATCCAGTAGTCGCCCCATGCGTCCTTTGCCCATACCGAACCGCATAACATACCGATAAGCAACAAGGAAGAGGCTGTGGTAAGCAGGCTCTGCGGCAGTGTCGCCCACCGTCCCTGCAAGGGGCGAATAAGGTTCCAAACGGCGGCTACCACTCCCAAGGCGAGTAGCGAATAGGCAACCATATAGACCAGAATGTGCGGGAAGAACCAAAGGCTGCGTAGCGCAGGCATCAGCGTACCGAGTTCCACCCGTGCCAACGAGGCGGCAGAGAAGACAGCCGCCAAGACCAACGACACAGGGAGAACATACCAACTATGCCACGCACGGCAAGTCTGTACCAAGGCACCCACTACCAGCAGCACAAAGCCGATATAGACTACGGGCAGCCACGGGTCGCGTACTACCTCGAGAATGCAGAAATCGCCCTGTGCACGGTCGTAGTCGGACTGATATATCCACCACCCATGGTAGTGCGCGGGGTGGTTGACCGAGGTTTCTACAATGTCCCGCCCGTCTATCTCGAGGGTGGAGGTGTACTGCTTGGGGCTTTTGCCGTCTGCATAGTAGTCGATACGAAAGTCCTGCAAGCGTATCGCCATAGGCAACACAAAGGGGCGTCCCTGCTCGGTATAGGCCACTCGTTCCGTGGCGTGAGTGTCCACTACAATCTTTACATCGGTTTCGACCACTGCTCCTGCCATGCCGCCGAGCAGTACCGTGAATAGCCCAAGGTGGCTCAACGCCGCTGTCCACCGCCTCCGGCGTAGGTCGCCTATGCCTGCCGTGAGCAGTAATACAGCGGCAAGCAGGGCTACCGAGACGAACAACCATGAGTGGTAGAGGCGTATTGCCCAGGTACCCTCTATGATCAGTAACAGAACGAGCAGGAGCAGTGTAACTGCCCCTGCCCATCGCAGAATCGTAGTGCCTTTAGATTGCATTGATAAACGCTACTAATGCATCCCTGTCCTTTTTGGTCAGGTTGTAGAATTTCTTTACAGACTCCAAGGCGTCGCTCTCTTCGCTATAGCCATGCCACATGATTGCTTCGACGGTCGTACGGGCACGCGTATCATGCAGGCGTGCTTCGTAGGCGTCGCCCGTGATTTTCTTGTGCAGTCCGCGTCCCCAGAGCGGTGTGGTGCGGCACCAACCCGTACGGATGTCCTTCTCCATGCAGAGTTTGTGCTGTACGAAGTCGGTATATGGCCAAATGGTTTGATAAGGGTAGCGCGGCATATCGCTGTTGCGTTTGAAGAACTTGTTCGGGTCTTGAATATGGTCTGCGCCCGTTGTCCACGACGGACGGTGGCACTCTGCACAACCTATCTGCGTAAACAACTCGCGCCCGCGCAATACATTCTCATCGTGTACATTACGCGCTGCGGGAACGGCTAATCCGCGGTGCCATACCATGAAGTCGGCGTATTCGTCGTCGGTCATCTCAACCGGCAGGTCGGTGCAGGTCAGGTAGTTGTAGATGTTCTGCTCCACATCGTCGGTGAACCAGTCGGCATGCTCGTGGTTGGGGTCAATCTTCTCGATGTAGGCGGGGAACCCGGCTTGTACTTCCGGGTCTTTCGATGAGATGGTAGCATAGTTGGTGCCTGCCAAGTCGAGATAGTGGTAGCGACGGTCGGAACGCGTCACATTGGTGATGTTCCAAATGGCGTTTGCACCTGCGGCATCCAACAACGGACCACGCGACATGGCATAGGTATAGCGGCGCACATACTTCGTGCCGTCCCCTTGTTTCGAGTTGGAGTAATAGGCACCGTCTTTCCAGTTGCCGCCCTCGAACCAAGCCGACTTCCAGTGCTTGATATAGCCTTTGTTGTATGCCTGCTCCTCCTTTGCCCACTGTGCGGTAATGGAGTCGTCGGGAATGGCATCGGTAAGCCCCGTACCATACACACCGATGGTGTTCTCGAGGCGTACCTCGTAGTTGCCGAGGTCTAACAGTTCGTGTCCATAGACTGCGTCCTCGGGCATATTGACGGTCGGGTAGCGCAACTCAAAGGTCTCGCCGTCCTCGAACGCCATTTTGTTGTTGCTGGCAGCGCAGGTATTGACCGTATGCCATGTGACGGTTATCTTGCTTTCGTCAATCGGTGCTTTGAATGGCGCAACGGCATGCAGTTGGGGCATACCGGCTACCCAAGTCTTGTAGTTCTCCGTCGAAGGATCGAAGATTACGAGAAGTGTTCCGTTGCCGATCTCCTGTGTGTTGTAAGTACCTTCTTCTACTGATTTACCATGTCCGTAACCCGGGTGGCAGTGCAAACACGAAGAGCGCACATAGACAGGACCCAAGCCGCCACGCGTACCCGTGGCGTTGCTCATAAACTGTTTCTCGAAGAGGGCTTCGCCCGCCTTGAACGACTCTAACCAGTTGCCGTTGTCGATAGAGGGTGTCGGTTGCTCGTAGGCATTCGAGGCGGAAACAAACGATGTACCGAGTTGTCCGCCCGCATAGTACCAATCCGGCAGTTCCGTGTCCTTGTCGGTCGGTTCGTTGTTGTTACTGTTGGTACGGCAACTTGCCAGCGCGATTACACTGACAAGTATGCCTACCATTAGATATGATTTCTTCATACTAATGAGATTATTATGTGTTTTTGTTTAGTCTTGCGCACTCAATTTGGCATTTACCTTCTCGAGTACAGTAACGAGGTCTGTACCTACTACCTCTACTGCCTTGGTGGCTGCTTCGCCTTTGGCATTGGCATCGAGTGCAAACGGCTCTGCTATCTTACCGATGGCCTCAATGGCGTTCGTAATAGCCGTACGGCACTCCGTATCCAGCGAAGCATCCACGGACTTGATATAGTCGGAGATAGAAGCATCGCCCGAGTTGCTGCCGCAATATGCGTTTTGGATAGAACGGATATTGTCTTGGAAGTCCTCAATCGAGTTGAGCGCGTACGGACTCTCGATATAGTTGCGGTCTTCGGCAGAGGTAGCACTGTTCGGACGACCAATCTTGGTGTTTCCTACCTCGTCGGCAATGTCGATGCAGCCTTGGATAACCTCTTCGGCAGCCTCTTGGTAAGTAGAGTAGGTACCACCGGTAGCCACTTTCATGTACGAGCCGTAGCCCTTAACGAACTCTACACCGTAGTCAATCTCAGCCTCTTCGAGAATGGTTTGTTTCTCCTCGCTGATATTGTCCACACCAGCCCAAGAAGCCTCGAGCGCAACGGTCTGGTTGCGCAAGTCCTCTGCCACTGCCACGAGATAGACCAACTCTGCACGGGTGTAGGTGGTAATATCGTGGGTGCGGACATTGCTCTTGTCTGCATTGTCGGTAGCGTAGAGCATATACTCGATAGCGTGGAACCCAAGTAGACCATAGCCGAGTTTCGTGCCTACATAGTCTGCACCCTGCTCTTCGATTTGCTTCATCTGCTCCTCATTGCCGAGCATAGCGTCCATACCGTCTTTGTCGAGAGGCCATGAGTCGATATGCGGGTCAATGTTGTGGTTGGCTGCGGGACCGTAGAGGAATGCCTCGCTCAACTCCCAATAACGACGAGCGGTTGTCCACGAGGTAGCGGCTGCCTGTACATCGGCATCGGTCAATGTTTTTGCCTCAAACTTGGTGAATATGTTCTCGCAGTTCTCATAGAGCGTAACGGTTGCGTCCGAGAGGCTCTTATAGGTCGGAATGACCGTGTTGTCCACATACGGAGTCATGGCTGCCTTAAGGGCTTGCTCCTTGGGCGAATCAACATCTGAATTGTTCTTGTTCTCACACGATGCGAGACCGAGAGTGGCTACTGAAAGTAGCGTTGCGTAAAAGAAAATCTTTTTCATTATGTATTGTAAATTATTATTGTTGCTTTGTGGGGCTATCCGTTCGCTATCCTTTGCGTATGGGTTGCTTATCCCTTGCTGCTGGGAAATGAAACGATAGTACTTGAATGGTTAATCTGTTTTAGTTATAGTTCAAAGAAGCCGCTGTAGGGAATTAGTTATAGTTCGAAGAAGCCGCTATAGTTGATGCTCAACGCAATATACGGCTCGTTGTTGTATTTCGTGTCGGAGTGGGGATTCTGGTTCAGAATACCGTAGCCAAACTCACCTTTGATCACTATCTGCGGGATAGGGAAATAGTTGAAGCCGCACGACACTTTCTGCCGCCCCGTCCAATAACTGCGGGTCGATGCGACTTTGGCCTGTGCATCATAGATGTCGTAGCGCGCAAAGAGGTAGAACTGCTGTTGCTTATCACGCAGGGTCTTGCTCAACGAGAAGAAGTCGTATCCTATCTCCGCCCCCACGCTATAGGCATCGCTCGCTACGGCTTGGCGCTTGGAGACGGAGGTCTTGGGCATAGACATATTGTAGGCGGTAATTTTGTCGGCGTCCGAGAGGTGTCCGTAGAGCGCAGAGCCGCGGAAAATCACGCCGTGCCCCTTGTAACGCCAATCGAATGCTCCGAGGCTGACCAGCCCGTACACACCTTTGTATTTGCTCGAGTTGGTCGGTTGCAGATTGTTGTGGAACGAAGTACCGGTATAGCCGCTCAAGGAGAGACGCAGTGCATCCGAACCTTTCTTATTAAGCGGGTAGAAATCGAGGCGTACCAAACCCGCATAGCAGTTGGCGAGTTTGAACTCGTAGGAAGATGCCGAGCCGTATTGTATCCAATTCTTCTTGCCGAAAAGGGCACTCTCAAGTCCGGGAAGGAACTGCGCCGTGTATCCGAGCCACTTGTAGCGACCATGGAACTGCAATCCCACATCGTGCCAAGTGCAAGGGATAATGGTGTTATCACCCTCGGGACGATAGACACCGAAGAATTGGTCGGGTTCGTGGTGGGCATTGGTGCCGCCGAGAGGAACGATAATCATACCCGCACGAATGTTGGCGTAGGGGTTGAACGACTTTTGGAGCCAGAACTGCTCGAGTGCGACCTCGCCGCCACGCTCAACCTCTGTTTCATACTCGCCGCCCTCTTCGTCCTCTATCTCTACGGCTGCTTCCGTACCGCCGTGTTCGAACTCAATCTCCGAGCCCATCGACCAGCCTTTGCCGAAATCGTAGCCCATATAGACTACCACATGCGGGAGATCGAACTCGCCGTATTGGTCGTCCTTGTAGGTGTCGGGGGAGGTGTAGCGCAGGTAGTTGTTGGAGTAGAAGCAGCGTTTCATAGCCGCCTCGCCGTAGCCGCCTATTGTGAAGCGGTGTTTGCGCTCGGTCTTTACAGGGGTTACATTGTCTTTAGGAACTACTTGTTGTGCTCCTGTACTCGCCATTTGTTGGGATGGCTCTGCTTCTTTCTGCGCTGCGCATTGTGTATTGGCGGTTGTGCCTTGCTCGAGACGCTCCACGCGTTCGATGAGTGCTTTGAGGTCTGCTTGTGAGACGAGAATGGAGTCCTCGGCATGCAGGACAAGTGTCCCCGCCAGCAGACAAAGCGTGTAAATATATCTTTTCATACTAATACCTTATTTACCATTGCTGTTTGAGAAATTGGGGATATGAACTGTTTGGCTATGCCGGTTGTCTGTCGCGACACACTATCCGCATGGCTAATTGTCTCCTGCGAGACACCTGTGCCTTGCGCGGGCGGTTCTGTGCTGTTTGTAATGGGGAGTACCATGTGATGGTTTTCGTCGCCTCAGAACCGCCGCAGCAAGACTGTGTACAATTCAATAAACCTTCTTTCAAAAAACAGTGCAAAGGTACTGCCTTTTCGTTCCCCCCGCAATCCCGCATAGTGGGTAAACTCTTATCCCTATTTTTAGTGATGGAAATTATTTCGATTAAGAATTAGGATTTTATTCAATTAGTAATTTAGGATTTAGGAATTGGCTGTTATTCCTTCGACATTGTTGGTGTATGGTGTTGGCTGATACCTATCATCCTTATTCCTATTATCATCCTTGTTTTCCTATCTCTATCAACTTTGTTTCTGTTTTTGCCCTACTAACTTAACAGAACTCTATCCAAAAGCAGAACCCTATTGTAATAAGCAAAACACCATCCCAAAACCATATAAAAGGTGTATAAAAGCCATACTTGGTACGGTAATGGTAGGGATATAAGTCCGAGATTCGTGCGAGAATCGTGCTGCTATTATGTGTTGTCGGGAGTGGACAAGAAACTCATTTGCGATTTGAAAAGTAAAAAATGCAGAAAAACGCACCGACTATTTGTGTGTTTCGGAAAAAAGCAGTAATTTTGCAACCGATTTGCGCTATGGCAGAGCCGAAAACACATACGATAGACCTTTCTACCCTCGAAATTGGGCAGTATTCGTTCGATTATGTGTTGGATAGTGCCTACCTTACGAGTATCGAGCATACTGAGTTGCTCGGCGGTGAGGTGGCAGCCAAAGCGTGGCTGACGCTTCGTGAACGGGATTTTGACCTTACTATATCGGTGCACGGCAGCGTGCAGGTTACTTGCGACCGCTGCTTAAGTCCGATGACAGTGGATGTGGATGTAACGGAGCCGATGAACCTTGAGGACGAAGGGGAGGATGCAAGCCGTGTGAAGGCACTCGATCTGGATTGGCTTGCGTATGAATTGATAATAGTGAATCTTCCTTTGGTGCATAGTCACCAATCGGGTGGTTGCGACCCTGCTATGGACGCACTTCTCCAAAACCACCTCTGTACCGAAGTAGAAGACGACACCGATAGCGAAGACGAAGCGAAGTAGCCGAATGCCGTTCTGCGTGGCACGAGGTCATGTCGCAGCGTCTTGAACAATGCACGGCAGTGCATACTGAAAGATTCGGAAAACAAACCCTATGGAAAATCCGGATTCGTATAAATTGATAAATTAAAAGAAAAAAAAGATATGGCACATCCTAAAAGAAGACAATCGCACACCAGACAAGCGAAGCGTCGTACGCATGACGTACTGAAAGTACCCGCATTGGCAATCTGCCCGAACTGCGGTGCTCATTACATTTACCACACGGTTTGCCCGAGTTGTGGCTACTATCGTGGTAAGTTGGCTATAGAGAAAGCCGCTGAGGCTTAATCGCTCGTAGCACAATTCAGGCTCCGCGTAGGGATACTCGGAGCCTGAATTTCTCCTAACTCCCTAAACCCCCTCCGCACGGGAGTGCGGTTGTAGCCCGTGAGGGTTACGCAAGAAATGTACAATTCATACTGCATGATGCACAATGGCGGCGTGTCGCTGCTGACACCCGCAAGCCATGCTGTGAATCGTCAAACAGTAAATAGTCAAATTGTCCAATACAACCGTGTTTACCAACGATTCTTCCTACCCGCATCAAGGTGGCTCTCGCCGGAACGATACTCCGCGTGAGCAAAGAGATGGCGTTTTCTCGGAGGACGGCGCAAGTGTTCGTCCCCGTTTCAATTCGTACAATAACAACCGTCCCGCACGCAACGGCGCTCCGCGTCAGCGTTTCTCGCGTAATAGCGACGGACAGTATGCCGAGCGCGTAACCCCACGCTACAATAGCGACGGCTATCAGGCTGGGCGTGCCGATCGCCAAGGCTATCGTCCCCGTCAGGAGGGCGATCAGAACGGTTATCGCCCCCGCTACAACGGTAACTTTTCCCCAGACGGTGCACAGCAACAGGGCGGTTTCCGTCCCCGTTATAACCAAGGCGGCTACAATCAGAACGGCGAGAGTCCGCAAGGTAGTTTCCGTCCCCGCTATAATCAAGGCGGCTATAATCAGAATGGCGAGCGTCCGCAGGGGCAGTTCCGCCCCCGTCCACAGCGTAACTCGGGTGTTTATAGCGAGCGCAAACGCCAGGTCTATCAACAGCAATACGAAGACCCGACGAAGCCTATCCGTCTGAACAAGTACCTCGCCAATGCGGGTATCTGCTCGCGTCGTGAAGCCGACGATTTTATACAGGCAGGCGTTATCTCGGTCAATGGCGTTATCGTTGATTCGTTGGGTACGAAGGTACTGCCGACCGATAAGGTGCAGTTCCATGACCAACCCGTTCGCCGCGAGCGCAAGGTGTATATCCTGCTCAATAAGCCGAAGAACACCGTTACTACGACCGACGACCCGCAGGAGCGCCACACGGTGATAGACATCGTGCGCCATGCCTGCTCCGAGCGTATCTACCCCGTTGGGCGTCTCGACCGTAATACCACCGGGGTGCTGCTGCTCACTAACGACGGCGACCTCGCTGCCAAACTGACCCACCCGAAATTCGGGAAGAAGAAAGTCTATGCCGCTACGCTCGACCGCGACTTGGAGGAGGCAGACGAGGCTATCTTGCGCGAGGGCGTTATGCTCGACGACGAGAAGATAGTGCCCGATGCACTGGAGTTCCCCAAAGGCGACCGCAAGCATATCGGCTTGGAGATCCACTCGGGGCAGAACCGTGTCGTACGCCGTATCTTCGAGAAGGTGGGCTATAAGGTGATGCAACTCGACCGAGTTAGTTTCGCAGGACTGACGAAGAAGAATGTGGCACGCGGCAAATACCGCTACCTGACACCCAAAGAGGTGTCCATGCTCCAAATGGGCGCGTTTGAATAAATTTGTAAATTTGTAAATGAGGGGACATATCCGTGTGGTTATGTCCTTTTTTGCATAGCCCTTAATGACCTATGACTTTCAATTCTGCCAATTTGTCAGTCCCGAACTGACAGAACCCGCCAAAAAGTACTGCCAAATCCTGCTTTTCTTCTCTTGGCACAAAGTTTGTCTTAGTAAGGGTGTCTGCGTGATGGTTCAGATAACAAAAACGATGAACCTACAGCGCAAACAACAAAAACTACGCAAGCGGCGCAAAAACACAAACGAGCCGCTGATGCGTAGGACATAACAACGAATTATTAACCCATTTAACACATATCTATTATGTCTAAAATTATTGGTATTGACTTAGGAACAACCAACTCCTGCGTTGCTGTGATGGAAGGCAACGAACCTATCGTAATTGCTAACTCGGAAGGCAAGCGTACTACGCCTTCTGTTGTGGGATTTGTAGATGGTGGCGAGCGCAAAGTAGGAGACCCTGCCAAGCGTCAAGCCATTACCAACCCTACCAAAACCGTGTACTCTATCAAGCGTTTCATGGGCGAGACCTACGACCGCTTGTCGAACGAAATAGCCCGTGTGCCATACAAAGTAGTCAAGGGCGATAACAACACGCCGCGTGTGGATATCGACGGACGACTCTATACCCCGCAAGAGATTTCGGCTATCATCCTCCAAAAGATGAAAAAGACTGCCGAGGACTATCTGGGGCAAGAGGTTACGGAAGCCGTTATTACCGTACCTGCGTACTTCAACGACAGCCAGCGTCAAGCCACCAAAGAGGCCGGCGAGATTGCAGGCTTGAATGTACGCCGTATTGTCAACGAGCCTACTGCAGCCGCTCTGGCGTACGGACTCGATAAGTCCAACAAGGATATGAAGATTGTAGTCTTCGACTGCGGTGGTGGTACTCACGATGTCAGCGTCCTGGAATTGGGTGACGGCGTATTCGAGGTAAAGGCTACCGATGGTGATACCCACCTCGGTGGTGATGACTTCGACCATCGTATCATCGATTGGCTCGTACAAGAGTTCAAGAACGAGAACGGCGGTGCTGACTTGAGCAAAGATCCGATGGCTATGCAGCGTCTGAAAGAGGCTGCCGAGAAAGCCAAAATCGAGTTGTCCAACACCACTTCGACCGAAATCAACCTGCCGTACATTATGCCGGTGAACGGCGTACCTGCACACTTGGTAAAGACATTGACCCGTGCAAAGTTCGAGCAACTGATTGACGACCTGATTCAGCGTACGATTGCTCCGTGCCGTACTGCATTGCAGAAGGCGGGCTTGAATACGAGCGACATCGATGAGGTGATTCTTGTAGGTGGTTCGACCCGTATCCCGGCTATCCAACAAGCCGTTGAGAAGTTCTTCGGCAAGACTCCGAACAAGGGCGTTAACCCCGATGAGGTAGTGGCTGTCGGTGCGGCTATCCAAGGCGGTGTGCTGACGGGCGAGGTAAAAGATGTCCTTCTGCTGGATGTTACGCCTTTGAGTCTCGGTATCGAGACGATGGGTGGCGTGATGACCAAGATGATTGAGTCCAATACCACCATCCCGACCAAGAAGACCGAGACCTTTACTACGGCGGTTGATAATCAACCGAGTGTGGAGATTAAGGTGCTGCAAGGAGAGCGTCCTATGGCATCGCAGAACAAGCAAATCGGTATCTTCCACTTGGACGGCATTATGCCTGCCCGTCGTGGTGAACCGCAGATTGAGGTTACTTTCGATATCGATGCCAACGGTATCTTGAATGTAACCGCCAAGGATAAGGCTACGGGCAAGGAACAGAAGATTCGTATCGAGGCTTCGAGCGGCTTGTCGGACGAGGAAATCAAGCGTATGAAAGCAGAGGCAGAAGCAAATGCCGAGGCAGATAAGCGCGAGAAAGAGCGTATCGACAAACTGAACAAGGCAGACGCTACGATCTTCCAAACCGAGAAGCAGTTGGCTGAACTGGGCGACAAACTGCCTGCCGACAAGAAAGCACCGATTGAGGACGCTTTGAAGAAACTCAAAGAGGCGTACGAGAAGAAGGATGCTGACGCATGCGAGGCTGCCAACAACGAATTGATGACTGCTTTCCAAGCCGCAAGTGCAGAGATGTACAACGCCCAGAATGCCGGTGCAGGCGCAAGCAATGCCGACTTCAGCGGTGCGCAGAACGGTGGCTTCAACGGCAACAACACCAACCCGAACAACGGCAACAACGACGGCGGTGCCGAAGATGTTGACTTCGAGGAAGTGAAGTAATCCCGCAAGGTTATCCAAACGAAAAGAACAACGCACAAAGCGTAATTTCAAGAGAGGCTGTTTGACCAAAGTCAGGCAGCCTCTCTTGTCGTTTTTGTATAGGAGAATTCGGATAGTTTGGCTATTTCGATACAAGTCGCCCGTCAGCATCAAGGCTTAGATTAGCCTGCAAGACTCGGCAATATGTATGGACGGAATTTGGATGGATGCGAGCAGAGAAAATATAAAAGTGTAAAATGCGTAATCGAAAGGTATATAGTTAGATACGAAGATATGGTATTCGTATTAGTGGGCGAAAGTTGATGATTTTTGTCAACTTTCGCCCGGTAATAATTGCATAACTCAGAATAAAATCGTACCTTTGCAGACACAATCAAACCCCAACTAAGATAACTTGTTTTACGCAAGTACAACGCTATGAATTCGCCTGTTCTTACCCGCTCTGCCTTTATTGAGCAGCACGCCAATCTATTTTGGTATACGCCTGCCGATAAGAAAAAGGACATCTCGGATAGTCTTCTTGTGGAAACTATTTTGAACTATGGTACGCTGGACGACTATCGTGCTTTGCTCCGTGTGCTTACTCCACAGCATGTGGCAGAGGTCTTTTTTGGTGCTACTGAACGGCAGGCAAAGAATTATTTCCCGCCTATTCGCCATTTCTTCTCACTCCTACTCTCTAAATATCTCCCAACAGAAAACCATGCATAGCGAGATCTTATCCGAAAAACAAATAGAACTATTGCCATGGGCTAAGAAGTTCAAACGGGAATTCTACTTAGTAGGAGGTACGGCTATTGCCCTTTACATAGGACACCGAAAGTCCATTGACTTTGACCTGTTCAAACTCCGTTCTCTTAATCCTAAGAAACTGCACGAATCGGTTTTGCAGTCGGGATATCCGTACGCTATTATCTATCGAGAAACAAACCAAATGCACTATATGCTGAATGAGGTAAAAGTTACTTTCTTTCAGTACCCGTTCGAGATAGAGGCAAAACAGGACGCAGAGGGCGTATTCCGTTTACCTTCCTTATTGGATTTGGCAGCAATGAAAGCATACGCATTGGGGCGGCGGTCAAAATGGAAGGACTATGTTGATTTATATTTTCTGCTTTCCGAGCATTTTACAGTCAGCGAAGTGAGCGCGCGTGCAGGAGTAATCTTTGGTGAACTATTCTCCGAGAAGATGTTCCGTGCGCAGTTGTGCTATTTCGAAGATGTGGACTATTCGGAGGATGTCGATTGGTTGCTTTCTAATCCACCAACCAACGAACAGATTCAAACCGCCCTGTGCCAATTTGCCACAGAGGAAATCAAATAAGTGTTCTCCATTAATGCCAATTTCGAGAGTAGGTAATGTCTACTGAAATAGTGGAGAAGAAATGAGTAGGGAAGCACAAGAACTAAATATGTAATAATAAGATATATAGAAGAGTACAAAAATAGCAACCTGTTGTTAGTGGGCGAAAGTTGATCTAAATCATCAACTTTCGCCCACTTATAATGTATCTGTTCCTATTGCTTTGAGAGTAGATATATTCATCTTCCTCGTTCAGTGCACCCGGATTAACTACAACAACTAGAATAGCTAGAACAACTAGAATAACTCCCCCCCCCTATCAGTCGGAGCCAAAGCAACTCACCAACTATCCACTCTAAACTGCACTCAACACTAAACGCTCAACACTAAACCGCAACAACCATTTGCATATTTCTAAAATAAGTACTATCTTTGCAGCGCAAAACTCACGCGATGACTTTCGTTGACGGACATAGCGTTGTCCCGAGAAAGGGGGAGGGTGGGCTTTGTTTACATATGGATGCGTTTGACAACAACCCCGACGCAACCTGTAAGGTTGTGGTGGAGAGCGGAATCAACGAGCACAATAATGATGGCAGAGCCATCAGTAGGCGTGCGAGTTTGATGAATGCGAGTTGCCGAACACAAAAAAGCGTTTACTAACGCTTGCAATTCGATGTTTTGAAACCTGAGAAATTTCAACCAGTCATTCGAAAGCAAGACTTTAGTAGATGCTCATGGGTGTATCTACACTTGTGCATACCTGTTGGGGTATGCAACAAGTACGATATACACGCGTGGGTTTCTGCAAGTTTATTCGATGACACGGTTTTCTCAGGACCTCAAAACACGGATTTACTAACAGAAGTCCGCGTTTTTTTTTGTGTGCCTATAGGTGAACAAACATAACAATGGAGAATGCTGAAAATCCAAGCAAAGAGTAAGCAAAAGATCTAATATTTATGACAGATTCGTTCTTAAGTATGTATCTTCAACGAGGTTGGGGAAGCATGAACAAAAATGATTTTGAGGTGTACATCTTCTATTGTCTCCTCCAAGACGATGAGTATCGCAATCTGAATGATTACGAATTGAGTGTAAAACTAAAGGTGCCACAGTCTAAAATCAAACGCTTACGATACGAAGCAGACCTTAAATATCTGCAGCCGGAATCGGATATATACAATGTGCAGTTCCGTAGGCTGCTACAGATTGCTAAACCGCAATTGAAAGATGATAAATATGTTGAGTTTGTTATGGAAAATAAGGGGCTATACCTTTACATAGATAACTTACTCAAAAAAGATGGTCGCTTTGGTGATCGTTCCTTTAATTCGGAAATGATGGTCATAAGCATTGACAATTTGTCTTATCTGTTGACGAAGACCATTCTTTCCGAAAAAGAAAAGCAGGATATTCTCTCCGCTTTTCAAGAACAAGATAAAGGCATCACTTTACCAACGGCAGTGTTGGAAATAGTAAAAGCCTTTGCAAATGGTTTAGGACAAGGAATAACCGGTAGCCCGACTGCTGCCCTATGGGACTTTACATTCACGAATATCTCAAAAGTAGTACAATGGCTTTCCCGGTAGACATAAGTAGTCAAGTAAATATCTTATAAATGCATAAAATTATGGTGAAAAAAGTATTGTTAGGTTTCGCCCTATTAGCGACAGTGTCGGTATGGGCAGACGATGTGTGGAACTACAATGTCTATGGTGATTGTAGCAAAAATGGTTACAAAGGTGGATACATTGCAGCACCTGCCGATGTACAAGCCGTTGACTTGGGACTTCCGAGTGGCACTAAGTGGGCATCGTGCAACATAGGTGCCGAAAAGCCCGAGGACTATGGTTATTATTATGCGTGGGGAGAGGTACTTCTCAAGGAAAGGTACAAATGGGAAAACTATAAGTATGCTAATGGAAGTAAGTCTTCACTCATCAAGTATTGTATAAATAATGGCGACAATGGCTTTACTGATAACAAAACAACTTTGGATGTGGACGATGATGCCGTTTGTTTGAATTGGAGTGGCAATTGGCGTATGCCAACTAAAGTGGAGTGGTATGAACTGCTTAATAACTGTATTTGGGCATGGACAAAGCAAAATGGTAGCAGTGGCTACCGAGTAACAAGCAAATCAAATGGTAATTTTATTTTCTTACCCGCTGCGGGAAAGAAAGGTACGGAAAACGATAATGTTGGTTTGTCGGGCGAATATTGGTCTTCATCACTTGGTGGTGGAGAGTCTTATAACTCATGGCGCTTATACTTTGATTCGAACTCTACATATGGAAGTGCGAGTTCCCGTTACCAAGGTCGCTCGGTGCGTCCCGTTTACTCATCATTTTCTACTGCTCAAAGTGCATCGTATGTTTTTCTTACGCTCTATGCAGAGGGCTGTGAGAATGCAAATGTAATTGGATGCAATGTGGGGCAACAAGTAAATGTTTCAGCCGTTCCCCAAGACGAGCATAACTATTTTGTGCGTTGGTCGGACGGCAATACCGACAACCCACGGTTAGTAACGGTTTCACAAAATATGGTGTTGACGGCAGAGTTTGCTTCTGACCCAAGTTTGACACTTATTTCCGCGGATGAAAGTATGGGTACCGTTAGCGGAGCAGGGCAGTTCAAAGCCAATTCGTTATGCAAGATTTCTGCTAAAGCCAAAGAATTGTATTGTTTTACCCAATGGAGTGATGGCAATACCGACAACCCTCGCACGATTGTCCTGACTTGCGACACTACCTTTACAGCAGAGTTTGCACTTGCCTACTCCGGGCAATGCGGTGATAAACTTTTTTGGAATTATGCTGGGCATACGCTCACAATTACAGGTACGGGCGATATGTATGACTATCGTGTTCAATCATATTATGACGAGAATAGGAACTATGGCACCTATATCACTACACCATGGCGCTTGTTTAGTGATACGATTGACGCGGTTGTATTGGAGCAGGGTATCACGCATATCGGCAGCAATGCCTTCAATGGTCTTGCAAAACTAAACAAGATAGAACTGCCAAGTACCCTGACCTCTATAGGGGAAAGTGCTTTTGCAGGCTGCCGCAAATTATACGACATCTATGCTTACCCAACCGAACCGCCTGTAGCAGACAACACCTCGTTTGCGAACTTCAATGTGAATCTCTATGTACCCTGCGATAATCTGCGTGATTATCAGATGGATGCAGTGTTTGGCTCGTTTAAGTATATACAATGTATCAGCAGCACCGATACAGAGCAAATACAGGCAGACACTATCCGTCACGCTGCACAAAAGGTTCTCCGCAACGGACAAGTCTACATCCTCCGCAATGGCAAGACCTATACGCTGACGGGAGGGGAGGTTAAATAACCATTCCTTACTCCCTTGCAGAGTAGATACCGGTGTAATGGGCTGTGCTTTCGGGCGCAGCCCATTACTATGTCTATGTCTCTATCTCTATGTGGAACGCTTAGGGGTGGAATCCAAACAGTAAACTGTCTGTGTAGGGGTGCCTTTGTGCTTGGTCTCTTTGCGCAAAACGGAATGAGTATTAAAATTAGGAGACAGAATATAGATTTGGAGTATATAGATTTGGAGTATAAGGGGTGGGAGAACGTATGCAAGAACAAGGCACTCTATAAAAGGGTTACATTGTTGGAAGAATATACGGGTTAGGAGAATGTATGCAAGAACAGGGTAACATCAGGGGACGAACAGGGAAAACGAAAAACGGAAAAGAAGAAAAACGGAAAACGGAAAACGGAAAACGGAAATGCAGCATTAGAAAACAAACGACTTGGCGGTGCGCGATAACTTTTGGACGCATTTTTAGGCGATAGGGCGCATTTCGTACTCGACGAAAAACGGAATCAGAAAAACGAAAATCTTTAATTCGGGCATTTTGGGGCGTTTTAAGGCACAAAATACAGAAAAATGTCTTACCCTATTGCAGAAACCGATTTTTTTTTGTACCTTTGCAAAGAATTTGGCGTAGTGTGAAGTGCCTGCGCAGAGCAAAATAATTAAAGCAATGAGTACGGCAGCATTACAAGATTTATGGTCTGATATTCAGGCATATAACCTTTCTGCAGCAAATATGCGTTGGCTGGCGGAGCAGTTATTGGCAGCAGCAACTGCGGAAGATACATTGTGTTCATATACAAGAGAGGAATTAGAGGCTCGCATTGCGGAATCAGAAGCTGATTATGTTGCAGGGCGCGTGTACACAACGGATGAGGTGCTGCGGAGAATGCAGCAAAAGATAGAGGCGGCGCAATGCAAGTAGTTTGGACAAAACGAGCGGTGTTATCTTTGCAACAAGTCTCGGATTATATATCGGCGAATTTTGGTGAACGCGTATTGGCGAATTTTTACCAAACAATTCAGTCTTGGACGGGGACATTATCAAAGATGCCGTTAATGGGCAAGGTAGAGCCGCTGCTTTCTGCTCTGCCTACTGAGTATCGCAGTGTGGTAATTGACTATCATAGCAAGTTGATATATTCATTAGACGCTGATTGTATAGTGATACATGATGTTTGGGATACTCGTCGTGAACCACAAGCAATAGTGAATGGCTTGGATAAATAAAAATACACTGGATATTCGGTGGGTGAAAGTATAGGGGTTGAATGTGTGGGAAAATATAAATACGGAGAAAAATAACAAAATATACATGGAAGAACAGGAAAAGTATGATGGGTCGAGTATTCAGATACTCGAAGGATTGGAGGCAGTGCGCAAACGCCCTGCCATGTACATTGGCGACATCTCGCAGAAAGGTCTGCACCATTTGGTATACGAGGTGGTGGACAACTCGATCGATGAGGCGTTGGCAGGCTTCTGTAATCATATAGAGGTGACAATCAACGAGGATAACTCGATTACCGTACAGGATAACGGGCGCGGTATCCCTGTGGATATGCACCCAAAGGAGCACCGCAGTGCACTCGAGGTCGTAATGACGGTGCTGCACGCGGGCGGTAAATTCAATAAAGATAGTTATAAGGTGTCCGGCGGTCTGCACGGCGTGGGTGTCAGTTGTGTGAACGCCCTCTCGACGAAACTTCATGTCGAGGTATGCCGCGACGGTAAAGTCTATATGCAGGAGTATGCCAAGGGCAAACCGACCTGCGAGGTACACGAGATTGGTACCTACGGCAGCGAGCGCGGCACGGGCACTTGTGTGCAGTTCTGGCCGGACGGCAGTATCTTCACAGAGACTGTATATCAATACGATATATTGGCGAACCGTATGCGTGAGTTGGCGTACCTCAATGCAGGTGTGCGCATTACGCTGACCGATAAACGCCACCCGATTACCGAAGTGCCTGCCGCGCTGCCCGATGGCGAAGTGTCTGCCGAACAGAAAGGCGTAATAGCCGCCGACGGCAAGCGTTACAAAGGCGAGGTGTACTATTCGGAGAAAGGCTTGAGCGAGTTTGTCCGCTATATCGAGGGGACGCGCACGCCGCTTATCTCCGAGGTGATTCATCTCAATACCGATAAGTACGGCACGCCCGTCGAAGTGGCGATGATCTACAACACCGACTTCAACGAGAATGTGCACTCTTATGTCAACAATATCAATACGATAGAGGGCGGTACGCATGTGGCGGGTTTCCGTGCGGCACTGACGCGCGTGATGAAGAAATACGCCGAGGATAGCAAACTGCTCGAGAAGGCCAAACTGAAAGACAAAGAGGGCAACTCGACCATCGATCCGAACGATTTCCGTGAGGGACTGACGGCGGTCATCTCCGTCAAAGTGGCAGAGCCGCAGTTCGAGGGGCAGACAAAGACCAAGTTGGGCAACTCCGAGGTGGCAGGTATGGTTTCGTCTGCCGTGAGTGAGGCACTGACCAACTACCTCGAGGAGCATCCCGAGGACGCCAAACGCATTGTAGAGAAAGTGATTCTCGCGGCGCAAGCCCGTATCGCTGCGCGCAATGCCCGTCAGAGTGTGTTGCGTAAGTCGCCGTTGAGCGGCGGCGGACTGCCGGGTAAGTTGGCAGACTGCTCGAGCAAAGACCCTGCCGAGTGTGAGTTGTTCCTCGTCGAGGGAGACTCTGCCGGCGGTACAGCCAAGACCGGGCGCGACCGTACGCACCAGGCCATCCTGCCGTTGCGCGGTAAAATCCTGAATGTGGAGAAGGCCATGGAGCATAAGGTTTTCGAGAGCGAGGAGGTGCGCAATATCTTTACCGCACTGGGTATCACTTTCGGTACGGAGGAAGACCCCAAGGCACTGAACCTGAGCAAGATACGCTACCATAAGGTGATTATCATGGCGGATGCCGATGTCGATGGTGCGCATATTGCCACGCTGATTATGACCCTTTTCTTCCGCCACATGAAAGAGGTGATAGAGCAAGGGCACCTCTATATCGCCATGGCACCGCTCTATCTCTGCTCCAAAGGCGGAGTGAAAGAGTATTGCTGGAACGACCAACAACTCAACGACTTTATTCAACGCTACGGCAATGGTAATGAGAACCAAATCAAGGTACAGCGTTACAAAGGTCTGGGCGAGATGTCCGACGAGCAGTTGTGGGAGACGACTATGGACCCCGCACGCCGTATGCTGAAGAAAGTAACGATAGAGAATGCAGCGGAGGCGGATCGTACGATCTCCATGCTGATGGGCGACGATGTGGCTCCCCGCCGTGAGTTCATCGAGCAGAACGCCACCTACGCCAATATCGATGCTTAACAATGCAAGGTGCAAAATGGCAGCGAGAGCATGTTAATTGTTAATTATTAATTGTTAATTGAAGAAATGCGTATAGCGGTTTATTGTAGTGCCAAAGACCAAATTCCCGAGGAGTATCTCGCCCTCGGCGATAGGTTGGGGCAGTGGATAGGCGAGCAGGGGCATACACTGGTCTACGGCGGTGCTACGGGCGGGTTGATGACGCGTGTGAGCGATGCTGCCAAAGCCGCCGGTGCTGAGGTGCTGGGGGTTATTCCGCAGCGCATTGTCTCCGCACACCGCCAAGCCCACTGCTGCGACAGCCTCTATCTGGTGACGACAATGAACGACCGCAAGGAGCAGATGAAACGCCTCGCCGACTGTTTTGTCTGCCTGCCGGGCAGTTACGGCACGCTGGACGAGATGATGGATGTGGTGGCGAGCGGCACGGTAGGCGAACACCGTAAACCCCTTTATGTGCTGAATTACAAGGGGTTCTACGACGCTTTGCAGACGCTTGCCGAGCAGATGAAAGCCCTCTCTTTCTTGCCCGAACAGGAGAGTTATAAGCCGCTTTTTGTTCCCACATTGGACGACCTTTTTGCTATAATAAATAAGGAGTAGTAAAAGGCGTATATAAATAGGAGGTAATACAAATAAGGTGTAATAATAATTGAATAGCGCAAATACACAATGAACACGACCAATCTAAAAAGCGATACCCTTTCGACGGCAAAGTTCGAACAACACATTGCCAAAGTCAAAGAGACGATTGTGCGCTATCGTCAGGTGGAGCAATCTCCCGAACTGCAAGAGTTTCTCGCACTGCAGAAAGTGGTGGAGTCGCCTGAGTTTCAGGAGAATAAAAAGTATTTGCTCACTCGCAAATACTCCGACACCGAGGAGTCGAAGACGACCTCCCGTTTCCGTCGGTTGCGTATCACGCCTATCGTGCATGCCTATTATCTTATCTTGGCGTATCCGAATGTCAAGGAGTATCTCGAGTTTGCCAAAAGCGACCGCTATGCATTGCTTGCTGACCCGCAAGCCGTCAAGCAGTCGTCGGAATTGAAGAAATTCCGCTTCATCGATAGGTCGTTTACTCTGCGCAATTTCCGCCGCTACGAGAAGTCGAAAGAGGTGCAGGAATACTTGCGCCTGCGTGTGGTAGTCAAGGACAAGGAATTCAAAAAGCGCAATGCTTTCTGGAGCAACTCCCGCCGTTGGTACACCACCGAAGAGAGCCGCCAAGACGCACGCTATGAGGCACTGAAGGCGCAGGCGGACATTCGTTTCTTCCTCTCGCAAGACCCCAAGCAGATAGCGGCGTGGGAGCAGTATCGCACGCTCTATGCCGAGGAGTTCGACCTCGCCAACCTGCAACAGACGGCGTGGAAAGCGGGTTTCTATTATGATAATCCGAACCTCAAGACCGACCACTCGTACACCAACGAGCAGCAGGCATACAACCGTGGGAAGAACAGTCTTGTGCAGAACAGCGCATTGGTGGTCGAGACAAGGAAAGAGCAGACTACCGCCTCGGCGTGGCATCCCGTGAAAGGCTTTGTACAACAGGCGTTTGCGTGGACGGGCGATGTGTTGCAGACGGGGGCTGCTTTCCGTGCGGAGGAGGGTTTGTTTATGGCGAAAGTGCGTGTGTCGGGTGCGGCGCATGCTGCCGTCTATCTCGCTGCCGGCGAGCGGCTCCCGATAGTCAAACTGGCGCAATGGGATGGGCATGATTTTTCGGTAGGTGTTCGGACACAAACTAATGAGGATACAATGAGGATACAAGGGGTTCGCCCGTCGCAGTGGTATGTTTTCTCCGTGCGTATCTCGAGTGGCGAGATAGTGTGGTATGTCAACAACCAAGAGGTGCTGCGCCTGCCCAAAACCCTTGCGGGGGCATCGCTCTATCCCGCTGTGGCAGAGTATCTTCCTCAGGGCGTAACCGCAGGCACGGGCAAAGTGGAAATCGACTGGCTGCGTGTATATAATAACTAAGGGGAATATATAGAAGTTCCCTTAAAAGAAAATCAGTATGTTTCTAATAGCAGGACCCTGTGCCATAGAGGATAGAGATACCGTCATGCATACGGCGGAGACGCTCCGTACGGTGTGCGACGAATTGCATATCCCGCTCTATTTTAAGTCCTCTTACGACAAAGCCAACCGCACCTCCAATTCGCAGCGGGGCGTGGGGATGGAAGAGGGGCTTCGTATTCTCGAGGAGGTGAAGCAGCAGTTCTCGTTGCCTATCCTGACCGATGTACACGAGTCGTGTCAGTGCGCTCCCGTGGCAGAAGTGGCGGATGTGCTACAGATACCGGCGTTCTTGAGCCGCCAAACCGACTTGATACAGGCGGCAGCACGCACAGGGCGTATTGTCAATGTTAAGAAAGGGCAGTTCATGGCACCGTGGGATATGCAGGGTGTGGTGAGCAAGGTCGATGCGGTAGCGTCCAATAAACAACTCGCTGAGCGTCTGTGGCTTACTGAGCGTGGGTCTTCGTTCGGCTATGGTAATTTGGTGGTCGATATGACTTCGCTGGTCGAGATGCGGCGGTTCGGCTGCCCTGTGGTGTTCGACGCTACGCATTCGGTGCAGAAACCGAGTAGCCAACAAGGTGTTACGGGCGGCAATCGCAAGATGGTGCCTTATCTTATGCGGGCGGCATTGGCTGTGGGCGTGGACGGATTGTTCCTCGAGGTGCATCCAGACCCCGACCGTGCTATATCCGACGCGGCTAATCAGGTGAAACTAACAGATATTCATACGATTCTTCGTGAGGCAGTGGCTATCGATCAACTGGTGCATACCCTGCCAAAAGAACAATAGTATTAAATATGGAAATGACATATTCCATTCGTGCAAAAGAGATATTTGCAGAGGAAATAGACGAACTGAGTCGATTGGGTGCCTCGATAGACGACAATTTCGACAAGGTGGTGGAGATGATTTATGCTTGCCAAGGCAAGTTGGTGGTAATGGGTATCGGCAAGACGGGCATTATCGGGCATAAGATTGCCTCTTCGCTCGCCTCAACAGGTACTTCTGCCATCTTTGTCAATGCGGTCGAGGCGGTGCATGGCGACTTGGGTATGGTTTGCCGCAACGATGTGGTGTTGCTTATCAGCAACAGTGGTGCGACCAACGAGATACTCAATGTTATCAACCCGTTGCGCAACCTCGGCTGTCCGCTCATCGCCATGACGGGAAACCCCGATTCGAAGTTGGCGCAGGCGTGCGACCTCGTGTTGTCTGTTCATGTCGATAAGGAGGCGTGTCCGCTCGGTTTGGCACCCACTACCTCCACTACGGCGGCGACCCTTATGGGCGATGCGCTTATTGTCTGCCTGATGGAGAAACGCAAGTTCAAGGCAGAGAATTTTGCTCTCTATCATCCCGGTGGTGCACTCGGGCGACGATTGCTCGGACGCGTGAAGAACTGTATGCAGACGGCGGTGCCCAAGGTACAGGTCAACACCCCTTTCCGAGACCTCGTCTGTGAGATGTCCGATAAACACTTGGGAATGACAATGGTCTATCGGGGGACTACATGTATCGGTATCATCACCGACGGCGACTTGCGGCGGGCGATCCAGAAGTACGAAGATTTGCATATCACGGCAGAGGACATCATGACACCGTCCTATAAGCATATCCACAAGGAGGCATTGCTTACCGAGGCATTGGCTATTATGGATAAGTACAATATCACGACGCTTGCTGTTACAGAGACACCTGATGCAGAGGAGATTATAGGCATTCTGTCTATCCACCATATCATCGATTTCAATTAGCCGTTTGCTCTATGGAACCCACAATCACCATCTATTGCAAGAACACGCAGACCTACCACGAAGTGCCTCGGGGTATCTCGCTCATCGAGTTGAAAGAGCGTTTGAATATCCAACTCAAGTACCCCGTGATTGCTGCGCATGTCAATTATAAGGAGGAGAACCTCGACTTCTTGCTCTATAAGCCGAAGGATGTGGAGTTCCTCGATGCCAGTTCGGCGAGCGGTATGCGCTGCTATGTCCGGACGCTCAGTATGGTCTTGGCGTGTGCTATTAGCGAACTCTATCCCCGTGCGGATTTGCGTATCGAGCATCCTATTTCCAAGGGCTACTATTGTACGCTCCAGTGGCGCAGACCCAAGGATGGTGAGTTGGCATCCGATGCGGCTACGCCTATGCTTACGCCCGATATGGTGGCGGCTATTAAGCAACGTATGTTGCAGATTATCAGCGAAGACAGAAAAATCTACGAGGAGGAGAAGCGTACCAAAGAGGTGATGAAAATGTTCAGCAGCCGTGTCGATGGCGAGACTACTATCTTCGAGACGCTGGGCAATCCCTACTGCCGCTATTTCCGTATGGGCGACTATATTGACTACTATACCAATGCCCTGATGCCCTCTACGGGCTATATCAATGTCTTCGATTTGGAGCCTTACTTCGACGGAATGTTGCTGCGTATCCCGAACCGCAAGAACCCCATTGTGCTGGAGGATACCATTCCGCAGGGGAAAATGTTCGCCAGTTTCGGTGAGTATGGCGCATGGAATAAGTTGCTCAACATCAACAATGTGAGCGATTTCAACGTGGCGTGCAAGGGCAACCGAAGTTTTATGATGATTAAGTTGGCTGAGGCACTTCACGAGAAGAAGATAGGGCAGATAGCCGACGCCATTTCGAACCGTAAGGAGCGTCCGAAGTTTATTCTTATCTCGGGGCCTTCGTCGTCGGGTAAGACTACTTTTTCCAAGCGCTTGCAGGTACAGTTGTTGGTTAATGGTATTAAGCCGCTGGTTATCTCGATGGACAACTATTTTGTCAATCGTGTCGATACCCCGCGCGATGAGAACGGCGAGTGGGATTTCGAGAATATCAACGCCATCGATTTGCCCTATTTCCGTCAGCAGATGAGCGAACTTATGGAAGGAAAGACGATAGAGTTGCCTACCTATTCGTTCGAGCGGGGTGAGCGTATCTACGAGGGGAAACGGATAAAAATGGAGAAGGACAATGTCATTATTTTGGAGGGACTGCACGCGCTTAATCCCTCGCTCCTTCCCGATATCCCCCGTTCGGCTACCTTCAAGGTCTTTGTCTCGGTGCTGACCACTATCAATATCGACAACCACAACTGGATACCGACTACGGATATTCGTCTTCTGCGTCGTATCGTGCGCGACTATAAGTACCGCAACTATTCGGCGCGGGATACTATTTCCCGTTGTCCGTCTGTTTTGCGCGGTGAGACTACATGGATTTACCCTTATCAGGAGGAGGCGGATATGATGTTCAATTCCGGTCTTCTCTTCGAGTTGGCGGTGCTTAAACGCCATGCCGAGCCTATCTTGGCGGAGGTACCTAAGTACTGCGACGAATATACCGAGGCACACCGCTTGATTAAGTTCCTGCAGTATTTCGAGCCTATTCCCGAGCGTGAAATTCCGCCAACTTCGTTGCTGCGTGAGTTCGTGGGTGGCAGTTCGTTTAGTTATTAATTTATTGACTATGAGAAGATTATTCCCATTGCTATTCGTCGTTCTGTCGGTGCTATCGGTGTCGGCAGACGATTCTATACCGCCTCGCCCATCTATCTTCGACGATATGCCCGGGGTACAGGTGCGTCAGGATTCGGCAGTACAGACGCTGCTCCATACCATGGTTGATGGCACTTCCGCAGTAACGGAAATCGACGGTTACCGTGTGCAGATTTATTCGTCCAATCGTCAGCAGACGGCGAAGGCAGAAGCCCTCCAACTCGAAAAAGAGGTGAGCGACCGAGTGGCGTATCCTGTCTATGTACTGTATATGACGCCTTTCTGGAAAGTGCGAATTGGTAATTTCCGTACTTTCGCCGAGGCGAATGCGTTCAAGGCACAGTTCGTTTCTCAGTATCCCGATCGACAGGGAGATACTTATGTGGTTCGCGACAAAATACAAGTAGTACAATGAATTTGCAAGTTTTTTCCCCTAATAATGAAACCACTGCCCAAGTGGCAGCCCATGTGCAAGAGGTGCTGTCGCTTGTGGGCGAGAACCCCTATCGGCAGGGGTTGGTGCGTACGCCCGAGCGAGTGGGCGAAGCGTTTCAGTTCCTAACCAAGGGCTATCAGGAAGACCCGGAGGCGATTCTCCGTTCGGCATTGTTCGAGGAGGATTATCGCCAGATGGTAGTAGTTAAGGACATCGAGTTCTATTCCCTTTGTGAACACCATTTGTTGCCTTTTTTCGGTAAGGCGCATGTGGCGTATATCCCTAACGGGCGTATTACGGGTTTGAGCAAAATTGCCCGTGTGGTGGATGTTTATGCCCGTCGCCTGCAGGTGCAGGAGCGGCTCACTACCGAGATTAAGGAGTGTCTCCAACAGACTCTCAATCCGTTGGGGGTTATGGTGGTTATCGAGGCAGAGCATCTTTGTATGCAGATGCGCGGGGTGCAGAAGCCGCATAGCCTGACTACCACTTCCGATTTTGCAGGGGCATTCACACGCCTCGAGACGCGCGAGGAGTTCCTTCGTCTGATTCGCGGCTGATGTTCGCAATACCTAACCATATCTTATCCATCGAAAATCACTTACCCAATATGAAAGAGTACGAGATTAAAGTCCCAATGCGTATCTATCGCCCCGATGAGTTGAGCGATTCCGTGCGCCAATTAGTCGATATAGCCAAAGAGCAGACGCAGAATGCATACTGCCCCTATTCGCATTACCATGTCGGAGCAGCCTTGCGTTTGAAGAACGGCATCATTGTCCGTGGTGCGAACCAAGAGAACGCCGCTTACCCAAGTGGCCTGTGTGCAGAGCGTTCGGCGTTGTTCGCCGCAGGCGCACAATATCCGGAGCAGCCCGTGATGAGCCTGGCCATTGCCTGCTACACCAAAGGGCATTTTACGGAGAAACCCGGTTCGCCTTGCGGTGCGTGCCGACAGGTGATGATTGAGACAGAGCACCGCTATGGGCTGCCCATCGAGGTCATCCTATACGGCGAGAGCGAGACCTATGTGTTCTCCTCAGCGGCGGATTTGTTGCCTTTGATTTTTGTTTCCGAGTCCCTGAACGGGTAAGGCGGTAAAAAAAATACTATCTATTTCTTTCCCGCTCGACCAAAGTCCGGTGGGAGTATTTAAATGCGTAATCCGATCAAGAAAATAGACCTCTATCTGCTCCGAAATTTTCTCGGGCTGTTCTTGGCGACCTTTTTTATTTGTATCTTTGTGCTGCTCATGCAGTTTGTGTGGATGCATGTGAAAGACCTGGTTGGCAAGGGCGTCGAGATTTCGGTGCTGGCGGAGTTTTTTGTCTATGCGGTGGCGAATGTCATTCCGTTGGCATTGCCGCTGGCTATCTTGTTGGCATCGCTGATTTCGTTTGGTAACCTGGGCGAGAAATTTGAACTGACGGCCATGAAGGCGGCGGGAATCTCGCTGTTCCGCATTATGCGTCCGCTGGCTATTGGTATAGCATTTATCGCCGTCGGAGCATTCTTCTTCTCGAATAATGTGCTGCCCAAATCGCAGATGAAGCTGTGGGCGTTGATTTTTTCGCTGCGTCAGAAATCGCCGGAATTGGATATTCCGGAGGGCGAGTTCTACGACGGCGTGGACGGGTATAACATCTATGTGCGTCACAAGGACAAGCGAACCGGGCTGCTTTGCGACCTGATGATTTACGACTATTCCAATGGTTTTCAGAACGCTACGGTGATGGTGGCGGACTCGGGGCGGTTGGCTTTTTCGGCAGATAACAAGTACCTTATCTTGCGTCTGTACAACGGCGAGTCGTTCGAGAACCTCAACCAACAGCAGCAGCGGATTACTGCCACGCAAAAAAATGTGCCGTATCGTCGTGAGACCTTTGCCGAGAAGCAGTTGCTTATCGATTTTGATACGGAATTTAACCGATACGACGAGTCGGTGCTGCAAGATCAGCATGTGTCGAAAAATGTGGTGCAGTTGATACAATCGATTGATTCTGTGCAGGTTCTGGCTGAAGAAAAGAGCCGTGACCAGAGCCGAAATTTGGTGGAAAACCGCTATTTCGGGCGAGAGCGCAAGTCGGGTAGGGTGCTGATACCCGTTGAGGCGAACGAGCGCAAGTCGTACGATATTGACTCGCTTTTTGCTCACCTATCCGACGGACAGCAGCGGTTGGCGGTAGAGACGGCGGTGGATAAGGCCACCACGCAGCGTGACCAGATTGAGTACAATGCGCTCTTGTTGGATGATTCTCAGCGCTATATACGCAAGCACGAGATAGAATTGTATCGCAAATTTACGCTTGCTTTTGCCTGCCTGATATTTTTCTTTATTGGTGCCCCGCTGGGTGCTATTATTCGCAAGGGAGGACTGGGGGCTCCGGTGGTTATCTCCGTTGTAATGTTTATCATTTATTATATTATTGACAACACGGGCTACAAGATGGCGCGCGAGGCGTTGTGGCCCTGCTGGGCAGGTATGTGGCTCAGTTCGTTTGTGCTGTTGCCGATTGGTATTTTCTTGACTTACAAGGCAGCAACCGATGCGGCGTTGCTCAATCCGGAGGCATGGCTGAAAGTGTGGGAACGACAGAAAAAACATTTCCGCAAGGCGTACCGGTTTGTGCGGAATCGAACGCAGACGCTCAAAAGCAGAACGCAGAAAGCATAAAACAGAGCCTGCCTATTGTGTTGCATTTTTTGATTAGAAAAAAACATAAACTATACACAACGCAAAGAATATGAATACGATAGAAGAAGCCATACACGATTTTCAAGTCGGTAAGTTTGTCATCGTGGTTGATGATGAGGATCGTGAGAACGAGGGCGATTTCATTATCGCCGCCGAGAAAATTACGCCCGAGAAGGTCAATTTCATGCTGCACCACGGTCGTGGCGTGCTGTGTGCTCCGATTACGGAGCAGCGTTGTGCGGAACTCGATTTGATGCACCAGGTTGCGAACAATACCTCGATGTTGGGGACTCCGTTCACCGTCACGGTCGATAAGTTGGAGGGTTGCACGACGGGTGTGTCGGCGGCTGACCGTGCAGCGACCATTCAGGCGTTGGCTGACCCCGCTTCCCGCCCGGAGACTTTTGGGCGTCCGGGGCATATCAATCCGCTCTATGCCCGCTCGGGTGGGGTGCTGCAGCGTGCAGGACACACCGAGGCGGCTATCGATTTGGCGCGTTTGGCAGGGCTTCGTCCGGCAGCGGCGCTTATCGAGATTATGAATTCCGACGGTACGATGGCACGCTTGCCGCAATTGCAAGAGGTGGCGCGTGAGAACGATTTGAAACTCATTTCTATCAAAGATTTGATTGCCTATCGCTTGCAGCACGAGGTTGCTGCTGCTCCTGACAAGGTGGTCCAGCAGTCTGAACTCACCACGCTGCCGACTATTGTGGAGCGGGGCGAGACCGTGTTCCTTCCCACGGCGTACGGCGATTTTCAACTCACGCCGTTCCGCGATTTGACCAATGGCTTGGAGCATGTGGCGTTGGTCAAGGGTGAGTGGCAGGAGGACGAGGCGGTTCTGTGCCGTGTCCATTCCAGTTGCTTGACGGGCGATGTGTTCGGGTCGATGCGTTGTGAGTGCGGTGAGCAACTGCACTGCGCGATGCAACTGATTGAAAAAGAGGGTCGTGGCATTGTGGTCTATATGAATCAGGAGGGTCGTGGCATCGGCTTGATGAATAAGATTCGTGCCTATAAGTTGCAGGAGCAGGGCGACGATACGGTCGAGGCAAATGTGCATCTCGGATTCCGCCCCGATGAGCGTGATTATGGCGTGGGGGCGCAGATACTCCGTGAGATGGGGGCAAAACGCTTGCGTCTGCTGACCAACAACCCTGTCAAACGGGTCGGCTTGGAGAGTTATGGTATTGAAATTGTGGAAAATATACCTATCGAGATAGAGCCGAATAAGTACAACGAGCGCTATATGCGCACCAAGAAAGAAAAGATGCACCACGACTTGCATTTGGTTTGATTTTGCAGGTTTGGCACGAAAATTGAAAACATATCAATAAACAGCCTCGACAAAATGTCAGCAGGCAGTGATAACTCGCAAAAGAGTTGGAATAACTTATTACTAACGGGGAATTTATAGAAGTCCCCAAAATACCTTACTAATATGAAACGCATGCTATCTTTATTATTTGCATTTCTGCTCCTTGGGGGCATGACGATGCGTGCGGATGAGACGATTACCGTTTCCGCAAACAGTTCCGAAATTGCTGATGGTCTGGATCTGAAGGTAGTGGCTAAGTTGTTTGCTGAGGCAAAGAATCTGGAGCAGTTCGAGCAGATGCTCAACACGCCCGATTCCGCTTTCTGCAACCTCGACCTCAATGGCGACGGGGAAATTGATTATATCCGTGTCGTAGAGACGGGCGAAGGCAACAAGCGTCTGGTGGTTCTGCAGGCTATCTTGGCGAAGGACATCTACCAGGATGTGGCGTCTATCTATGTAGAGAAAGACGAGGCGCAAAATGTGACGGTTCAGGTGGTTGGTGATGAGTATATCTATGGTACCAACTATATTATTGAGCCGGTCTATGTCTACCGTCCGGTTATTTACGATTGGTTCTGGAGTCCTTCTTGGTATGCATGGGAGTCGCCTTGGTATTGGGGCTACTATCCGGGTTGGTGGTATGCGCATCCAGTTTGGGCGTACGACTACTATTGGAATCACTGCTATGCGTTCCATCATCATCACCACCACTGCAGTTTCCATTATGCACACGAGCCTCGTCCGGCATTCCGTGATATGCGGTCGCATGTCAGCCGTCGCGATTATGCGGCAGCCCATCCGGAGCGTTCGTTCAATAGCCGTAACAGCGGTGTGACCAATGTTCGTGATATGCGTGCATCTGCTCGTACTTCGGGCGTCAGCACTCGTCAGGGCGTAGCCGCTTCGGGTTCCACACGGTCGAGTGTCAGCGGTGCTACAGGCAGCACTCGTACCGCATCGTCGGGCGTTTCGTCCCGCACTTACGGGAGCCAGAATACAGCAGCCGCTCGTGCCGCAAGTACGACTTCTACTCGTACAGCAGCCTCGGGTACATCTACTCGCACGGCAGTTGCGTCTACGGGTTCCGGTACTTCTACGCGTCAGTCTGCCGCAGGCACAGTCTCTTCCGCTTCTACCCGCACAGCAACTACGGGAACTTCTACTCGTGCGGCAACCACTACCCGCGCAACAACGAATGCTACACCAACTTCCACTCGTGTGCCGGCTACCCGTTATCAAACTACTACATCGACCACTCGTGCTACAGCCGCAGGTACGGCATCTTCTACTTCTACCCGTACGGCAACTACGCCTACTACGCGCACCACGGCCACTACTACCCGCAGCACCGTCAACAGCAGTGCCACCCGCAGTACGATTAACAATACCGCCGCTCGCAGTAGTGTGAATAGTAGTGCCACCCGCAGCAGTATAAATAGTTCTACTACCCGCAGCAGTGCCACTCGTACAACCAACACCAACTATAATGCAGGCACTACCCGTAGCAGTTCTTCTTCCTCGTATAGTGGCAGTAGCACACGCAGTAGCGGCAGTTATGGTGGTGGCAGTTATAGTGGCGGCTCTACTCGCAGTAGTGGCGGAGGCTACAGTGGCGGAGGTTCTTCCCGCAGTGGAGGCAGTGGCTCCACCCGCCGTTAGACTACTGGGCGAACACAAAGAAAATGCAATGAGGATACAATGTGGATACAATGAGGATGAGGATACAATGAGGTTGCCATAAGGATAGTATCCTCATCGAGTGGATATCGAGTGGATATCGAGAGGATACCGAGTGGATACTGAGTAATTGCCAGCAGTGCTGGGGGCGTGGGTGTCCCCACCCGCGTGAGCCGTAAGGCTCAAATGACTATGCTACGCAATTAATTTGCTAATTTACAAATTTACACATTGAGGATCCCCGCGGGGCGAAGCCCTTTGACGATACAATGCTGGGTCCACCACGCTAATTAACCGCAACAACGCTGCATACACAACCTATAATTTCTCCCCTCCCGGAAAAGGAGGGGAGTTTTTGTGTATTAGGGTAAGTTATGTAAATGTAGTCATCAGAACGCTATTAGAAAAAGGGAGAGAGACTGTATCTGCACTCTTTTTTACCAACTATTTGCATATTTCTAAAATAAGTACTATCTTTGCAGCGCAAAACTCACGCGAGGACTTTCGTTGACGGACATAGCGGTGTTCCGAGAAAGGGGTAGGGTGGGCTTTGTATACATATTGATGCGTTTGACAACTATAATCGGCAAAATAAAAAGTACACCTTTTGCAAAATGAAAGGTGCACTGAAAATCGTAACCAATACAAGTATTTCAAACATCATTCAAACGCTAATTGAATGATGTTTTTTTCTCACTGCTATTACATTTCTGTGCTAACTAAGATTCTTATCATCACACAACGAGAGAAAAAGTATTCCTCCAATCTCTGCACGAACTTAACTTTCTTATTACCACTCGACGAGATGAAAGTATTGCAATGAGTGAATAATAAACCGAGCGGAAAGCAATTATACATTCAGTGTGAACTTAACCTCCTTGTCGCCACGAAGAAGGCGGAAAGTATTAAGCAGATTACTTTCGTAGATATGCACATTGCCCAGAAACAAGGTAATGGACTTGAGTGGCAGTTCTATCTCGCGTGCCATCAAATACAGATGATACAAATCCGACGGCAAACCTAAATTTGCATCGCTGCTGCGCTGATACGCCGACACAATGAGTGCGCCCTCCTCTATTTGAAACTGCACCAACGACAAGCACGGCTGTTGATTAGTATTCGCTCCCGTTTCACCCAGAAAAAGCACATAGTTCTTACTCTCGCGCATCTCTTTCTTGATTTTCTCCACCAATGCCGGAAACTTGCGGAAATAAGTCGGGTATGAGTTCACTAATTGGTCGCCACAATAATCCCACCATGTAATACCCTCCGCACGATACTGCTCCGTAGATGTAATACCTGCCTCGAAGAGTTGAAGTTCCGTCTTGAGTTTCTTACGCGCAATGCCGTGCGTCTCAAATATATCCAACAGGTCAGCGGGTGTGAGGTGCAATACCTGATTGGTAAGATACTGAATGCCACCCTTCTTGTTGGTCTGTTTCTTCCCCTCCGAAAGGATATGTGAAAGGGTCTCATAGTACTTGTTCATAACAATATGGATTTATCGGTTTACATCTTTGCAAATTAGGTAGGTTCGCGTTCTTGTGTCCGGCAATCTTATCGGACATCCGATTTTCGTTTTTCGACAAAGAGGCGAATGCCGCTACCAACTATACCCGAAGCCGTAGGTCAGTCCTATGCCTACATACGGC
>CAVEXR010000016.1:0-46938 GCA_963619585.1 Azospirillum sp. CAG:239 | reverse complement strand
CCATTAAATCAGGGTTTCCGGACAATTTCAGCCTGCAAAATGAATATTACGCCTAGTTTTTGGGGACAAATATCGGCGTAATGGGCATTTTTTCGAGTTTTATTTTATATGATAGAATTACCTGTTTCTCAATGCTTTATACACGAAATATCGATTTGAATCGATACACCGTTTGTATTTTATCGATTTGAATCGTTGCAAAAAGTCCGTTTCGGTTGTATCTTTGCACCGTCTTTCGAAAAGAGAGACAGAAAAAACACCATTTAACACCTAAATCTATGAAAAATCTAAGAAAAAACACTCTATTTGTATTTTTTACCTAATAAAATTTGGTAGTATCAAAAAAAGTCCGTACCTTTGCAGTCGAAATTACCTAAAGCATCAATCGAGAGTCAAACTTATTTGTTATGAACAAGACCTCAGACACCTGATGTAAGGGTAATAATCAACGAGATTTTTTATAAAATTCTCAATGCAAACTACTAAAACTACCATTGTATGCAAAAAGATTGGATAGAAACTCCGGACGGACTATTTGCTTACCCTTACAAACGGGCTGCCATTGCCACCGACAATGTAGTGTTCGGTTTCGATGGAGCCGAGTTGAATGTACTGCTAGTTGAGCGAAACGAACGCACCGAGATAGGCAAGATGGCTTTGCCTGGCGGATTTCTTAGAATGGATGAGACTGTCGAGGGGTGTGCGGCTCGTGAGTTACGAGAAGAAACCGGTATCACCAATGCCTATTCCGATTTCTTTGGTGTATTTTCTGCGTTAGACCGTGACCCCGACCAACGGGTTGTCAGTATCGCTTTCTATGCCCTTGTGCCTACCTGCGAGGTAGTCGGTGGGTCGGATGCACGATGCGCAGTATGGGTGCCGCTCAAAGACATGCCTACTTTGGCGTTTGACCACAACCGTATTGTAGTCCGAGCCATTCAGCGCCTTCGTGAGGACATTGTTTTTCGCCCGGTTGGTTACGAGTTGTTGCCCGAAAAGTTCACTCTCCCGCAACTACAACGCCTGTATGAATGTATTTTAGGGCTTACAACACCAATGGACCGTGCCAATTTCTCCAAGAAGATTCTCAAGTCCGGTATTCTCATCGAAACGGGCGAAACGGAGCAGGCTTCCGGACACCGTGGTGGGAACTATTATCGGTTCGATAAGCAAGCCTACGACCGCTTCAAAGAGGAACGCTCCTTCAAACTCGAATTCTAATTGCCATTCAACCTAACCTTACTATATATGCAGTCCCTACGCTATTGCCATTAAACCGAACCAATACCGAACCAAACCTGACTTTCTTCTATTGCCAACCTAACCTTAACTATGAAGTTTCACCTATAACCCAAGAACAACGACTATGACATTACTAAACAAACTAAAACAGCATGTTCATCATTCCGGAACAACTGATTCTAAAACTAATTCTTCTACAACTAACTCTTCAACAACTATGGAAACAGATCCATCCAACAACGCAAAAACGCGCATCTACAATCTGATTGTATTGGACAAAAGTGGTAGTATGAGCAGTATTCAAGAGGCTGCTTATCAAGGCTGCAACGAGGTACTTGGTGGCATACGATCCGCTGCAGCGAAGAACGCTGCCGACCAAGAGCAGTTTGTATCGCTTTTGCTTTTCGACACCGAATCTATGCCTTACATCTATCGTTGCACTCCTGCGGCACAGGTAGTCAATCTTACCCAAGATCAATATCAGCCCTGTGCATGCACTCCGCTTTTAGATGCGTTGGGCAGTAGCCTGACGGAGTTAGAGCGAGAAGTCAATCGCTACGATGATGCCGTCGGAATGGTTGCCATCATTACCGATGGCTACGAGAATGCCTCTAAGGAGTACAACCAGAAGCAAATTCACGCCCTTATCGACCATCTCAAACAGAAGGGTTGGAACTTTGCCTTTATGGGCGCCAACCAAGATGTTCACCAAGTCTGCAACAACCTGAATATCAATATCGAGAACGCCATATCCTTTTCGTTCGACGATGCCGGTATGCGTGAGTCCTGGCGGCGTGACCGTGAAGCCAAAGAGCGGTACTACACCCGTATGCGTGAGTCCAGAGCCAATACCCGCAATATGAGCCGTGAGGAGCGAGAGGTTTTCTATTGCGAAGCCAATAGTGCTACTCCCTATTTCGAGAAGGAGGAGTCTAAACAGCGTATTACTCCCGAATGGATAACCAGTCTTAAAGACAACGAGATTTTCGTCTTTGGGAGCAATTCAGAGGGACATCATGGCGGTGGAGCAGCAGCCATTGCCATGCACAGATTCGGTGCTATTTGGGGGCAAGGTGAGGGTCTGCAAGGCAATAGTTATGCCATCCCGACTATGGGGACACTAAATGAGATGCGTATCGCCGTCGAGCGTTTTATCGATTTTGCCCGTCAGCACCATGAACTCACATTCTATGTCACCCCCATTGGTTGTGGTGTAGCCGGCCATAAACCCAGCGATATTGCCCCTATGTTCCGGCACGCAGTCAATCTCGACAATGTATTCCTTCCTGCAAGTTTTTGGAACTACCTTCCCCTTTTCTAAGTTTCTACACCCATTCTACACGATTAGGTATAGACTAAGGTAGGCATACCGACAAGTTATTTCTTTTACACACCTCGACAATGGGTATAGGTGTACCCACTTATATCCATTGTCCTATTAAAACCACAATTCACTATGTTAGGAGCAATTATTGGCGACACTGTAGGAAGTATCTACGAGTTTGACAACATCCATACCACCGACTTCCCCTTATTGGGGAAATACAACCACTTTACCGACGATACGGTTATGACAATGGCAGTAGCCGAATGGCTGCTTACCGATCCGGAGCGTAGCGAAGAGAAACTTACCGACTGTTTGGTGCGTTGGGGACAGCGTTTTCCCCATGCGGGCTACGGCGGAGCATTCCGTGTGTGGCTATTTCGCCCCGAAGAACTGCATACCTATTATCGAGATACCGACTCTCATTCTTCGCAACCCGCACCGCTCTCTCGCCTGCTCGAGGAGGTTCGCCGACAGTATCGCAATGATAGCGGACTTTCTGACGAACATCCTACATGCGGCGGACGACGCCCCTACAATTCGTTTGGTAATGGTTCTGCTATGCGTGTATCAGCCTGCGGCTGGGTGGCACAATCGTTGGACGAAGCATTAGACCTTGCCAAGCGTTCTGCCGAAGTAACCCACAACCACCCCGAAGGAATAAAGGGTGCGCAAGCCGTGGCTGCAGCCATTTACCTATTCCGCCGGCATACCACAAAGAACGAGGTGCGAGACTATCTCTCACAGCAGTTCGGTTATCGACTTGACGCCACTTGCGACCAATTGCGCCCCGCCCGTTTCAATGTGTCGTGCCAAATTACCCTCCCACTCGCCTTTGCTGCATTGATGGATAGCACCGACTTTGAGTCCGCTATACGCCTTGCCGTGTCCTTAGGGGGCGATACCGATACCATTGCCTGCATTACGGGCGCAATGGCAGAGCCGCTATACGGCATTCCAAACACCATAGAGCGTGCAATCATACACTATTTGCCTACTGATTTTCAGCCTATTATCAACGCTATACGAGGAAAAGAAATAGAAGACTGCTATGACCTGCAACGCTTTGTAGAGGCGCAAGAAGGCGTCTTCCCCACTGCACTCCAAGAGATACGGAACGGCAAGAAACAGAGCCATTGGATGTGGTATATCTTCCCGCAAATCAAAGGATTAGGGCATTCGTCAATGAGCAGACGCTATGCCATCTCGTCTCTATCCGAAGCCAAAGCCTACCTCGCCCACCCCATTTTGGGCACTCGACTCCGCGAGATAACGCAAGCCGCTCTGGAACACAGCGACACCTCGGCGGAAGAACTATTCGGCTATATCGACCAACTGAAATTCCAATCGTGTATGACGCTCTTCGATATGGTTCAACCCAATGACCTGTTCAGACAAGCCATTGACCTATTCTACAACGGACAAGCAGACCGAGTAACGCAGGATACGGCAAAATAAGCAGTACCTACTTTTTCGGGGCTTGGGCTTTCGTTGTCGGGTGCTTGGGTGCTGTGGCGGGAACGGACTTCTGCGACCAACGGGCAGGAATCATACGATAGGGATAGCGTTCACGGATATTGTCCGCATTCGGGCAGTCGCAACGGTGGATACGGATACCCTTGGTCACGCTGATAAAACCGAATATCGGGTCGCCCGGCTGCGGATTGCAGCAGCGCGAGAGGTTGTAGTCTACATTCTTGACATTCATATCCACCTCTATTGCCAAACCCGCTAACTGCTCCTTAGGTACATACTCCGCCTTGGGTTCGACATGGTGCGTAGTGGTCGCTTCCTCCAACGAAGAGAACATCTCACGCAGTTGGAGAACATCCTCTTTCCCTTGCGCAATGGACTGATAGAGGTCGCTCACCGCCTTATAGCCCAACTTGTTTGCCAAGCGGGAGATGTCCGCCTCGGTGTACTCCATCTTCCAATTTCGGAAACGGCGTTCGAGCAGTTCCTTTCCCTCGGCAGCGTCCTTATACTCAATCTCTTTGAGCGATTGACGAATCTTGTTTTTCGCCTTGGTGGATGCCACGAAGTTCAGCCAATCGGCATTCGGCTTTTGGTTAGGCGAGGTAAGAATCTCTATCTGATCCCCATTGGCAAGCCGCTGACGGATAGACACATTCTGGTTGCGAATGCGCCCCCCGACACAGTGGTCGCCCACATCGGAGTGGATACTATAAGCGAAATCGAGTACGGTAGCCTCGGCAGGCAGACGGCGCAAGTCGCCCGTAGGCGTGAAGACATAGACATACTGTTTGTTGGTCAGGATATTGCCTTTCACCCCTTTGTATGCCCAGTGGGCAGCGACACCTTTCTCCGCCACCTCGTCCATACGACGGGTACGGATTTGCACCTCCACCCAACGATTGTCAGGCCCCAAAACTGTAGTATGCAGGCTTTCGTAGCCGTTCTCCTTAGGCACGGACAACCAGTCGCGTAGTCGTTTCGGATTGGGCTGAAAAATATCGGTAATCAACGAATAGACCTGCCAACAGTCCTGCTTCTCACGCTCTGCAGGCGAGTCGAGGATAATACGAATGGCGAAAAGGTCGTATATCCTATCCACATCGCAGTTCTGCGCCTGCATCTTATGGTAAATGGAATGGATCGATTTTGGGCGTCCCTTAATGGTAAAGATAAAGCCTGCGTCCTTCAGTTTCTGCTCGAGAGGAGCGATAAAACGCGCAATATACTCGTCCCGCTCTGACTTCTTGGCATTCAGTGCGTGGGCAATATACTTATAGGTATCGTAGTCCGTAAACTTAAGGGAAAGGTCCTCCATCTCGGTCTTAATCTGATATAAACCAAGCCGATGCGCCAATGGGGCATGCAACTGTTGTGTCTCACGTGCCACATGCCGACGGCGGTCGGAATCACCCTCTTTGTCTAACTGACGCAGCAATTCCAGCCGCTCCGTCAGTATCCGATATAACACTCTTTCGCTGTCTTCCATTACGATTACGAATTTATTCTGCCCGCAAAATTACGCTTTTTCTTGCACATATAAAATTAAAAGTGTACCTTTGCGCAACTTTTGTGCAAGAACGCACACTTTAACCGAATTATTTCAAAAACTATACCAAAAAAAATATGAAAGCAACAAAAGTAACCGTGATTACTCTGCTCTCGATTGCCGCAGTGGTAATGGCTTATTTCTGTGTGGATAGCGTAGTAACCCCTATCCGTTTTGAGGAGGCTCGCACTACACGCGAAAAAGATGTAATCAAGAATTTGGTCAGTATCCGTACTGCCGAGGTGGAATTTAACCGCCAGAACGGGCGTTATATTGCAGACCCCGATAGTCTGATTCTTTTCCTCAAAACTGCGACCAAAAAAGAGGTCTCGAAAGACGGTAGCCTTACAGACAAGCAGTTGGAGGCAGGTCTTACCGAGGCAAAGGCTGTTAAGATTATCAATGAGGCAAAGAAGAAAGCCCTCAAGAAACAAGAGTTTGCCAGCGAAAACGACCTATACAAATACATCTGGGAGAACGATAAAGATGTCGTTGCCAATGGCTTGAGCGGTTTCCGCCGTGATACTATTACGACCAACCTGATCCAGAGTCTCTACAAGGGGGCATATACCGAGGCAACCATCGGGCAGATAATCTATATCCCCTACACCAACAAAGTAAAATACGAGATTGAGGTAAACAACGACTACACCAACAAGGGCTATCGTACGCCGCTCTTTGAGGCACGCGCTGCATTCAGCACCTATCTGGGCGACCTCAACAAGCAGGAACTGGTGAACCTGACCGATAAAGAAGAGAAACTCGACCACTATGCAGGCCTGAAAGTAGGTAGCGTAGAAGCACCTAACAACAACGCAGGTAACTGGGAGTAATCCCCTTCTTGCTTTGACATTAAACTTAAGTTACACAAGCAGCGGATTGCACTTACAGTCCGCTGCTTTTTTTCTCAATGTGTAATTTTTAATTTGTAATTTGTAATTGGGTGGTGCGTTGTGCATTTTGCATCTTGCATTTTGCATTGTACAATTACCTATCGAGTATTTAATAATGAGAATAATATCCGGAACACTGAAAGGGCGGAGACTGATGCCGCCGAAGAATATCACGGCACGACCGACAACAGACTTCGCGAAGGAAAGTCTGTTCAATCTGCTGCAGAACCGTATGGACTTTGAGGGAATAGATATGCTCGACCTCTTTGCTGGGACGGGAGGTATAGGACTGGAATGCGTAAGCCGTGGCGCACGCGAAGTTACTGCCGTGGAGTTGGCTCATACGCAGCAGAACTTCATTATATCTGCGTGCAAACAATTGGGTATTAAGAATCTAAGTGTAATACGAGGCGATGTATTCAAATATATCAACGCCTGCCATATTCAATACGACCTTATCTTTGCCGACCCTCCGTACGCATTGGAGGCTCTCCCCACCCTGCCCGACCTCGTCTTTGAGAAAGAAATCCTCAAAGAAGACGGATTGTTTGTGTTGGAGCATGGGAAAGACTACGACTTCTCCTCGCACCCGCATTTCGCAGAACACAGGAACTACGGAAGCGTGAATTTCTCGTTCTTCCGATAATTGTTTGCATAGCACCGAAATTGTATCCTCCCTATATCCTCCCTATATCCTCCTTACATCGTCGGCAATTTATTCTACAATTGCACGGCACTCAAGCGGAGTGCATACGCTTGAAGAGAATGGAATAAAGAGTGCGGAAAAAGTACTCGATGTCGGTAAGAACAGGATGCTTAAAATACGCATCCAAGTACTTGTTCTCACTGGCGAAGAGTTCGTCGAAAGTCTTCGGGTGGTCGATATAGAAAGGCGGGATAAGTCCCGGTTTGCAACGGGTTCGTTTGTCCTGTAAATCAGCCGGATAGGTGTCGAACATAGTCTTCGAGAGCGGACGCACACCTACCAATTTGACATCGCCACGCAGCCAATTGAGCAGCATAGGCAACTCGTCTAACCAATACTTACGCATCAGTCGCCCCCATGTAGTGATACGCCAATCGTCATCACTCTTGTCCGCTATGTTCATTCCCCCACGCTCGTCGAAGACATACTTCTGTATGTACTCCGAATACGGATGCATGGTGCGGAACTTGTAAATATACACAAACTCTTTGTTTTTTCCTATACGGCGCAACTTAATCAGTGGTCCGTAGACTTTGAACTGCTCCTGCGGATAAGGCTGCGAGCGGCGATGGGAAAAAACATACTCGATATGCCCCATCGGCACTATCTCCTCTACTTCGAAACCGCAGTAGTAGAGCCGCCCCAAGACCTCGGTTTTGCTAAGCATACGCTTGCGCCCTTTTGTCACATCGTAATAAAGACGGGAACTGAGCATTAGGCGGGGGATGACGCGTTTCCAGAAGAAATAGACGGTATAGACTATCTGGTTGATACCCTTCGGGTAGCGGTTGAGAATCTTCTCCTTAATATACTCTTGCGGACGGAAACAGCATACATAACAGCCATCGTCCGGAAGTTTCTGATTGACGATACAGAAACGCTTGTTGATACCCCGCACCTCGTTCAAGATAATCAAGTCGACAAGCGTACTATACTCGTAATCAGGTATTTGCAAGAAGCCAAAGCGGTCGCGGTTCGCCACCACCTTGGTACGACGACTGTCCAAATGCGCTTTTTCGAAAAGCATTTGGTAGTCCTCCTCTGTAGTAATGGAAAGGATAGATTGGTGAATGGTATTGACCGACTGCGCCGAGCGGGATTCATCGGGGCGGGAGACTTCGGCATTGGTGCGCGGCTCTATCTCCATAACAGGAACGGTCATATTCTGTGCATACTTCCAGTAATGCTCCGTAAGGATGACAAAGAAGTCTATCACACAGACAATACCCACCAACCACATCGCCACCGTAACAGAGAATTGGAACGGCAAGACGGGAAGTACGAAATACAACAAGAGGAGTACAATACAAGTCGTAAGTGCCAGAGAAAGAACGGATTGCCAATACCAAGTGATCTTATACGACCGATAGAGTTGGCAGACCCACCCTACCAATATCCACACGACCATCATTGCCATAAAAAGCCCGAGGTAGCCCCAAATCTGCGACTTATATGCCAACAGTCGCCAAAAAATGCAAATCAGGGCAGAGATTATCCAAATAATAACATCAACGAGTATTCTTCTTCGCATAAATCAAGATACGCTTAACAAAATTCTTTGTATTTTGTGAGATTAGTTCTTTTGTCCACTCCGCAAAACTGTCCGTCCAACGCTGCGGGTGGGTAGTCATCATCAGCCGCTCGGGCAGTGTACCTGCCGAGAGAGCGTGAATAATATCCGTAGTATGGTGATAGACAAGCCCTTGCGCTATCCATTGGTCTTGATAGACAGGTATCTTGTCCCGCACGGATACCTTATATCCATCCCAACAACGCCCCGTGTCCGTCAGATAGAAGACTTGTGAAAAGTCCACATCAAAGTAGGGTTCACCCACTATCCCCAAGTCCTTATAGGTATATTTGCGCCAGAGTTCACGCCCGTCCCAACGACTCATTGGGGCACCGTGCATACAGATGGTGCGGACGGGATAGAAAGTACGAAAGTAGACAATGCAGTCTGCGAAGTGCGCATACGCCTTATCTATATCGCCATTCGCAATCGACATATCCTCATAATGATACCCAACTTCGTGTCCGAGCGCAACAATACGGCGTATAGCCTCCGGGGAGTTGCTCGCTGGTACACAACGGAAATAATACGAAGCACGAATGCCTAATTGGTGTTCCATCTCTGCCGTAGCAACACTGCGCATGGGGCATTTGTCCACATCGTGACGAAGAATCACAAAGCGGGCAGGCAATGCGACCGCGGTACAGTAGTCCTCGAAGGCAAGGAACCTATAGCCCTGTTGGAGCAGTGCCTCTAATAAGTTACGGTATTGAGAGAGTGTGAAATCAAGCACCGGTATAACAAGTAACAATTAACAAGCAGGTAACAATTAACAGGTAATATGCAGGGAAGTGGAATCGCTTGCCTTATCCATTTATCCATTCAATTTGCACATTTACAAATTATTCGTATAGCGGCAGCCATTCGTAGCGGTTACCTACCAATGACAAGTAACGCAGGAAGTCATTGTGCGAGATAACTACCGTGGCTCGGCAGTCGTTGGGGTGGAAACTGAGTGTCGGTGCCTGCTCGATGTTCTTATCGAGAAAAAGGATAACATGGTGTTCCGTGTCGTTGATAAGCCCAAAGGGACTGACGCTGCCGGGTTCGAGCCCCAAGTAACGCAGCATACGCTCAGGCGAAGCGAACGAGAGTTTGCCCGGAGAGGGGTGCCCTGCCGCCATGAGCGAGGCTTTCAGACGCTGCTCGAGGTCGTGAATGGCAAGGTCGTGACTACTATCGAAGCAGATAAGGTAGTGCTGATTACCCTTGTGGTTGCGCATGAAGATATTCTTACAATGCACACTGCCGTCTGCCCGCCACCAGCGACTTGCCTCCTCGATGGTCTTCCCCTCGGGGTGCGTATAGCAGGTGTAGGTGATGTTGTGCGCCTGCAGATACTGCTCTACTTGCGCTTGTCGCTCACTGACGATGGTATGGTCGCACATAGGGAGTAACTTGGGTATTTGGAAAGGGATTCAATTTCTTTTTGGCACGCGTAAGTTGGCGGCGGAGGTTCATCAAGGCACGCTTGCCGCCTCCCTCTTCGTCGTTCATCTTCGGATAGAGGTTCTGCAGACTGCGATGAATACGCTCTGCCTCGTCGTAAGCGACTTGCGAGGCGGGATTATTGCCACGCACTTGCGAAAGCCGCAGTTTCGCCATATCAACAGCGCACCAAAACATCGCCAGCGTGGTATACTTACCGTGGTGCACCTTATACATCGGAAGAATCGTACGATACGCCTCCTCCACTTGCCCTGCACGACGCAGATCGAAAACCTCTTGCACCGTCATAGCCTGCCGTTATTGGAGTTTTGCCAACGCTGTTTGGATACGGCGCATGGCTTCTGTAATATTCTCCTCGGAAGTGGCATAGGAGAGACGAATACAGTTATCTTCGCCGAAAGCAGAGCCTGAAACACACGCCACATGCGCCTCGTTGAGCAAGTACTCCACTACATCGTTTGCGCTCGTAATCAAGTACTTACTATCCGCCGTCTTGCGCCCGAAATAGGCCGATACATCGGGGAAGAGGTAGAACGCCCCCGTAGGCTCGACTATCTTCCAATCGGGGATTTGACGGGCAAGCGAGAGAATGAGATCGCGGCGTCGCTCAAAGGCAGCACGCATGGTCTCCACGCACTCCTGCGAGCCTGTGTAAGCGGCTTCGGCGGCTTTTTGCGCAATAGTTGTGGCACAGGTAATCATCTGCCCTTGCAGGCGTTTGCAGGCAGCGATGAACTGCTTATCGTGGCAGGCAAGCCAACCGATACGGTAGCCCGTCATGGCATACGCCTTGCTAACGCCATTAACGATAATTACATGGTCTTGAATTTCAGCGAATTGCCCCATGCTCTCATGATGCCCAGTATAAAGAATATGCTCGTAAATCTCGTCCGATATAACGCACACTTGCGGGTGGCGCACCAACACGCGGACAATATCCTCCAGCATCTCGTGGGTATAGACACTGCCCGTCGGGTTATTAGGCGAACAGAGGATAAGCAGGCGGGTACGGTCGGTAATCGCGGCTTCGAGTTGCGCCCCCGTGAGACAAAAATGGTTCTCCATAGTGGTCTTCACAAAGACGGATTTCGCCTCGGAAAGTTTGACCATTTCGGAGTAACTAACCCAACAAGGCGTAGGAATAACCACCTCATCCTCAGGGTCTAACAGTGTCTGAATGGCATTACAGATACACTGTTTGGCACCTACTGATACGATAATTTCGTTGGCGGTATAAGGGGTTGGATTGGCTGCTCCAAGTTCTGTATTGAGCGTATGGGCAATCGCCTCACGCAACGAGGGGAAACCCGGCACGGGACCGTAGTGCGAATAGTTGTCGTCCACCGCTTTTTTCGCAGCGACTTTCACATGCTCCGGGGCGGCGAAATCAGGCTCCCCGAGCGAAAGACCTATCACATCTACACCCTCGGCACGCAATTGCTGACAACGAGCCGCCATTTGTAAACTCTGCGACTCACTCAAGGAGTCTATACGCTTCGAAATTTTCATATCGTATTCATTATTAGAAACATACATTGTGCCGTCAGTACTTCCCCACTTGGTCTCTCGGTCTGTCGGACTCAAATAGTTTGCAAAGGTACAAATTATTCCTTATATATGCAAACCCTTGACAAGTAATAAAATTTTGTAGTATTTCTTCGAAGGTCCTTCGGAGGTGGTTCGAAGGTGATTCGAAGGTGGTTCGAAAAATGTGCGCTCCTATATGCTACAGAGAGGCATCCTCGTGGCATTTTCATTGCATCCTCATTGCTGTCTCTTTGCTGCGCCTTTGCCGGTTCGGACGATTTCAAACTGCTTAATGCCTTTGGCACCAAGGTTCTTATCGTCCACGATACCGGGTAGTTTCTCTTTGCACCATTCTGAGGACAAGGGGCATCGTCCGGGCAAAAAACAGGCTGCCTACACTGGGGATAAGCAGCCTGTATACTATTAAGGGGACTTCTATAAATTCCCCGTTTAATAATAAGTTTAACCGATGTAGGACTACAAAGAAATTTATAGAAGTCCCCTTAAAAAACAAAAGATTATGCCTTTGCTTTAGGCGTGTGGTCTTGGATAAGCAGGACACACGCAACACCGAGAACGAGAAGGACAGCGGCTACGACCAACATGCCCACTTGCGAACCACCGCAGACATGACGCAACAACACACCTCCCAACAAAGCGGCGATGATTTGCGGCAGGCAGATGGTGCAATTGAACAGTCCGAGCAATGTTCCCATACGCTTGCTGCCCGAAATGGCGTTCGTGAAAAGTGTAAAAGGCAATGCCAACATCGCCGCCCAAGCCGTACCGACTAATGCATAACTGCCCCAAAGCAGGTACTTGTTATGCACAAAGAAAATGGTCGCAAAGCCCACAGCACCAATCAAAAGCGAGAGAATATAGGCGCATTTGTTACCCCATTTATGCTCGATAGCGGGGAGCAACATTGCCCACAGCAGCGACCCTACCGCCTGCGCACAAAAGCACGCTCCGACCCAGTTGCCGGCGTCCTGGAAAGCGGCTGCCGCAGCGTCCAAACCATCCCAACCGAAACTCTGTGTGGCAATTGCACCATTGGAGTAGGTCCACATATACATAAACGCCGCCCAACAGAAGAATTGCACAAGTCCTATGGACACAAACGCACGGACGATACGCCCGTTATCCTCTTTTGCCTCCGAAGCCCCGGCGGCAGTATTCTCTTTGGCGATACCATGAAACGCCGCATACTCCTGCGGATTCATTTCACGCACAGCAAAAAATGTATATAACACGCAGAGAATCAATATAGCAGCACCTACATAGAATGCCCACTTAACAGAGTCCGGAATAACCCCGCTCGGTGCGGTATTGGCAATACCGACCCAAGTAAAGAAAAGCGGAAGGAGGTAGCCTACAACAGACCCTGCATTACACAGCGCCGACTGAATGGCATACGCCGTACCCTTCTGCTCCTCGTTGACCATATCGCCCACCATCATCTTAAACGGCTGCATGGCGATATTAATAGAGGTGTCGAGGAACATCAGCGAGAACAGACCGAACCACATGGCAGCATTGAGCCCGAGATAGACACTCTGCTCGAAAGTGAAGTCCCCTGCGTTGGGCAACAGTATCATCACGGCGACGGCGATAATCGCACCGATAAGCAAATAGAACTTACGGCGACCAAAGACGGGTCCCAACCAAGTCTTATCGGACAAAAGTCCAATCAACGGCTGGACAATCATACCCATCAACGGGGGCAATATCCAAAAGAAACTCAGCGTATGCGGGTCAGCCCCGAGCGTGGCAAAAATACGAGAGATGTTTGCACTCTGGAGCGCATAGGCAATTTGCACGCCAAAGAAACCGAAACTCAAATTAAAGAGTTGGGGAAAAGACAGATTTCGTTGTTTCATACTGTGTTATTATGGTATTATTAAAAAGCTATGAATCAAGCGGTTACATGGAGTTACCGGCAACTGAACTTATGTTTGTGCAAGGATATACACTCCAACACCCTATTAAACTCATAGCAAAAGTACTGCTTTTTTGCGGGGCATACAAGTTTTTTGCCTTTTTTCTGTGAAAAAGTTTGCAGGACAAAAAAAAATGTCTACCTTTGCAGTATCGATTTGCACCCTTTCATGGAGAAAAACGATTCTTCCCCTTGTGGGAAAGGCTTTCGGCACGATTCTGCCCTGTTTGGAGAGGGGTAGAATGTGTATTTCGCCCCTTAATGCAAACGATAGAAAGTACGGAAACGACAAAAACACAAAAATTACGCGACAGCGAAAATACATAGATTTGCAACAATGACAGCAACGCACGAACAACTATTAGAAGCACTACAACGCTATTTTGGATTCAGCAGTTTCAAAGGCAACCAAGAGGCCATTATCCAAAGTGTGATGAGTGGGAACGATACTTTTGTCCTGATGCCTACAGGCGGCGGCAAGAGTCTCTGTTATCAGTTGCCATCGCTCATGATGGATGGGGTGGCGATTGTTATCTCGCCGCTGATTGCACTCATGAAAAACCAAGTGGACGCCATGCGGAACTACTCTGAGGAGCAGGGCGTGGCGCATTTTATCAACTCTTCGCTCTCTCGCCCCGAGATTGCCGCCGTAAAAGAAGATGTGCTGGCAGGGCGAACGAAGTTGCTGTATCTTGCCCCCGAGAGTCTGCAAAAGAATGAAAATGTGGACTTCCTAAAGAGCGTAACCATCTCATTCTATGCGGTGGACGAGGCGCACTGTATCTCCGAATGGGGACACGATTTCCGCCCCGAGTACAGCCATATCCGCTCAATGGTACAGCGCATAGGCAAAGCACCTATCATCGCCCTGACGGCTACGGCAACACCCAAGGTACAAAAGGACATACAGAAGAATCTCGGCATGCCCGACGCCAAGGTATTCAAGAGCTCGTTCAACCGTCCGAACCTCTATTACGAAGTACGCCCGAAGACAAAAGATGTGGACAAAGAGGTGATTAAGTTCGTGCGCTCGATGGAAGGCAAATCGGGCATTATCTACTGCCTTGCCCGCAAAGAGGTGGAAGACCTTGCGCAGGTGCTGCAAGTGAATGGTATCTCCGCCCGTGCTTACCACGCCGGCATGGATGCACAGACCCGCAGCGAAACGCAGGACGCTTTCCTAATGGAGGAATGCCAAGTAATCGTAGCGACCATTGCGTTCGGTATGGGTATCGACAAACCCGATGTGCGTTTTGTTATCCACTATGATATACCCAAATCGCTCGAAGGCTACTACCAAGAGACGGGGCGTGCAGGGCGTGATGGCGGCGAGGGGCAGTGTATCTGCTTCTATTCGCCCGACGACATCGAACGCCTGCGCCGATTCCAACAGGGCAAACCCGTCAAAGAGGTGGAGATAGGCAACCAATTGCTCTTTGAGACACAGTCGTACGCCGAATCGACTATCTGCCGCCGCAAACTGCTGCTGCACTATTTCGGCGAAGAGTATGAGCAAGACAATTGCGGAAACTGCGACAACTGCCGCAAGACCTACCGCATGATGGACGCTACGGAGGAACTGACCCTCATCTTGGAAACCATTCAGCAAGTGAACGAGAAATTCAAAGCAGGGCATATCGTAGATATTCTGCACGGCAATAATACGGCGGATATTCAGAGTTATAAGCACAACGAGTTGGAAAACTACGGGGCGGCTGCCGATGTGGAAGAATCGACCCTGCATGCCATTATCCGACAGGCGATGTTGAACGGCTATTTGAACAAGGATATCGACTCTTACGGCGACTTAAAAATCACCTCCGACGGGCGTAAATACATGAAACGCCCCTCGAAATTCGAGGTACCTATCGAGGTGCGCGATGAGGATTCGGAGGAAGTAGAAGAGGCAGCAGGCGGCTGCGCTGCCGCAGACGATGTGTTGTTCTCGATACTGAAAGATGTGCGCAAAAAAATATCCAAACGCTGCGATGTACCACCGTTTGTTATTTTTCAAGACCCTTCGCTTGAAGCCATGGCCACCACCTATCCTATTACTATGGAGGAGTTGCTCACTATCCCCGGCGTCGGCGTGAGCAAAGCCAAACGTTATGGAGAGGAGTTCTTGCGGGTAATAAAGGAGTATGTAGACGAGAACGAGGTAATCCGCCCTGAGGACTTGCGTATCCGTACTGTAGCAAAAAAATCTACCCGTAAGAAACAAATAATTGCAGCGATTGATCGTCGCGTAGACTTGGATGACCTAGCCGAGTCGAATGGTATGTCGATGGAAGAAATGCTTGATGAGCTTGAAGCAATTGTATTCTCCGGCACAAAAATCAATATCAACTACTTCATTGAAGAGGTGTTTGAACCGGATGAAGAAGAGGAAATATACGACTACTTTAAGAATGCAGAGAGTGATGATATTAAGACTGCAATGGAGGAACTGGGCGAAGATTACTACGACGAGATACATGTTCGCTTAGTCCGTATTAAATTCCACTGCGACTTAGGGAACTAATAAGACCTCTCCTAACCCCTCCAAAGGAGGGAAAATAATTACAAATTATAAATTACACATTATAAGCACATTCCGTTGCACAAGAACGAAATAGATATAATCACCCTCGGTTGCTCCAAAAACTTGGTGGATGCCGAGAGACTGATGCACCAATTAGAATTGGCGGGTTACCGCTGTGTACACGACTCAGATACGCCTCAAGGCGAGATTGCTGTTATCAATACTTGCGGTTTTATTGGCGATGCGAAGGAAGAGAGTATTAATACCATTCTCCAATTCGCAGAGCGGAAAACGCATCGTAAGCTACGCAAACTCTATGTAATGGGTTGCCTGAGCGAACGGTACTTGAAAGACCTTGAGCAGGAGATACCCGAGGTAGACAAATGGTACGGCAAGTTCAACTTTATGGAGTTGGTACACGACTTGTCGGCGATTGCCACACCGAAAGAAAAAGGGTGCGCCTACGAGCGGACGCTGACGACACCGAAACACTACGCCTACATCAAAATTTCGGAGGGCTGCAACCGGTTCTGCTCCTATTGTGCCATTCCGCTCATCACGGGGCGACATACTTCGCGCCCCGAAGAGGAGATATTGGATGAGGTACGCTGGCTGGTCGGGCAAGGCGTGCGGGAATTCAATATCATTGCACAAGACCTATCGAGTTATGGACTTGACTTCTATAAAGAACACCGCCTGCCCCGACTGATTGATCGTATGGCAGATATAGAGGGCGTGGAGTGGATTCGTCTCCACTACGCCTATCCGACCGACTTCCCGTACGATCTGTTGCCTGTTATGGCACGCCACGAGAATGTGTGCAAATATCTTGATATTGCCCTCCAACACTGCTCCGACCATGTACTCGGACTGATGCGACGACATATCACGCGGGCAGAACAAGATGCACTCATCGCGCGCATTCGCCGAGAAGTGCCGGGGATATGTATCCGCACCACACTGCTCGTCGGCCACCCGGGCGAGACCCAAGAAGACTTTGAGGAATTGAAAGAATGGGTGCGCACGATGCGTTTCGACCGAATGGGGGCGTTTGCCTACTCGGACGAGGAAGGCACTTATGCCAATCTGCACTATACAGACGATGTACCGCAAGAGGAAAAAGAACGGCGTGTAGCAGAGATAATGGCGATACAGCAGCAGATTTCCAATGAGTTACTTCAAGAGAAAGTAGACTCTGTGGAGCGTGTTATGATAGACCGTGAGGAGGGAGATTACTACATCGGGCGGACGCAATACGACTCCCCCGAAGTGGATTGCGAAGTGCTGATAAAGAATACACAAGACCTGCAAACAGGCACATTATGTAAAGTGCGTATTGAGCGGGCGGAGGACTTTGACCTCTATGGAGAAATAGCGCAAGACTGACAGCGCAAGACAAGAAGTATGTTAACGAAAGACCTGATAATCAATGTATCTACCGCGACGGGACTGTCCAAAAAGCGTGTAGAGGAACTGCTCGGCGCAACCAATGCTGCTGTGCGCGAATCGCTTATGGAGGGCAAGAGCATTGCCCTGCAGGGCTTCGGCACGCTCGAGATAAAACATCGCAGCGAGCGCACTTTTGCTAATCCTCGGACGGGTGAGAAGACGCGTATCGCCTGCAAACCACAACTCATTTTCAAACCCACAGCCACTGTCAAAGAGGTTTTCAACGAGGCATAAACATGGCAGCAGACAAACTAAATTGGAATGAGTTGCGTCGTGCCGTTATGCAGCGAACCGATGCTACAGAACAAGAAGCAACTGCTTTCTTGAATGCGTTCATAGAGCAGATTATTAACGCACTGAAGACAGATAAACAAGTGCGTATCAATGGGTTAGGCACATTCCGTCTGCAGCCTATGCAGCCACGAAAGAGTGTCAATATCGCTACGGGCGAGGAGATAGTGATCGATGGCTACAACAAGGTGGCTTTTACACCCGAAGCAAGCGTGAAAGAGATGATAGGCAACAATCCTACTCCTGACAATACGCTACAATCGACAACCCCAAAAAAGAAAAGAGACGCCGAGAGTGAGGAACTGACTCCTATTCAGAAACTCGGACAACAAGCCGACGAGATAGTCGACCTGTTGGCAGACCTTGGGCAAAAGCCGAATACAGGAAACATAGTCCCCACTCCTGCGATAGATGAGCCGAAAGATAAACCGGCAGACGAACTGAATGAAGAGTCGAAAGAAGAGAACCCTAATATAAAGGAAATACCTCAACAAGAGGAGAGATCGGTAGAACCCGTTCCTGACACGACAATAGAGGAACCCCTAGAGCAACCCGCAGAACCCGCAATACCTCTGCCTATTGCCGAAGAAGAGAAGAAAAAAGAAGAACCCAAACAAACCACCGAAGAAAAGGCAGAAGGGGAAAAGGTAGAAGAAAAGACAGAAGAAGAGGAAACAACAGAGAAAAAGCCCAAACGAAAATACCACTTCTGGCGAGATACGCTCATCTGCGTTATCTGCCTGTTGATCGTGTTGGTCTGCGGTTATTTCTTTGGGCGTGCCGCTTTGAGCAATTGGGTAGAATCGTTGGGGCAGAAGACTACTCCTATTGACACCACTGTTGCGGTTGTTCAGTCGGAGCAAATTACACAGCCCACCCCATCTGCAACGGAGGGAACGCCTATTGATACACTCACAGAAACACCCGCCATAGAGCCTGCCGATACTCCATCCATAGTCGAAGATGAAACGCCCGATACAGAGATAACCTACTCTGCCTACTTGGCAACGGAGCAGATCAACGAGGGCAGCCGCCTCACATGGCTTGCCTATCGTTACTATGGCAATAAGGCATTGTGGGTCTATATCTATGATGCGAATAAAGACCACCTGACCGACCCCAACCATATCCAGGTGGGTACGGCTATTCGTATCCCGAAACTAACTGCCATTCAACAAGATACAGCAAACGCACAGACTAAGCAGACGATAGAGCAACTGAAGGCAGCCGCCAATGCGCACGCCAAATAACCGAACGGATTTGAACGAAGAGTATATACATATAGAAGGTGCATCGACCCACAACCTGAAGAATATCTCCGTGGATATTCCTCGTAATCGATTGGTTGTCATTACGGGCGTGAGCGGCAGCGGCAAATCGTCGTTGGCGTTCGATACGCTTTATGCCGAGGGGCAACGCCGCTATGTGGAGAGTCTGACTGCGTATGCGCGTCAGTTCCTCGGGCGTATGCAGAAACCCGAAGTGGATAAGATAGAGGGTATTCCGCCCGCCATTGCCATTCAGCAGAAAGTGACGGGACGCAATCCCCGCTCTACCGTGGGGACTTCGACCGAGATATACGACTACCTCAAACTGCTGTTCGGGCGTATCGGGAAGACCTATTCGCCCGTGAGCGGCAAGGAGGTAAAACGACAGACCATACGGGATGTGGTGGACACGATGACGGCTCTGCCTGCGGGAAAACGCGTCTATTTGATTGCTCCTATCGTATTGGAAAACAATACATTGCAAAAGAAACTCGGGATATGGCAATCCGAGGGATTCTCCCGTCTGTTGGTAGACGGCGATACGGTGCGATTGGGCATGGCTACAGACCGACAGATTACAACCGAAGACGGCAAACTGCTGCCGCATTGTTATCTGTTGGTGGACAGAATCGTGACGGACGGGGAGCAGGCGACTGCCAACCGCTTTGCCGACTCGGTGCAGACAGCGTTCTTCGAGGGCAAAGGCGAGTGCGGACTCTATATTGACGGCGAATACACCCTGTTCTCCGAGCGTTATGAGACGGACGGGATACAGTTTATTGAGCCGAGCGAACACCTCTTCGACTTCAACAACCCCATCGGTGCCTGCCCCACCTGCAACGGGTTTGGAAATGTGATGGGCATTGACCCCGATTTGGTTGTCCCCGACAAGTCGAAATCGATATACGAAGGTGCGATTGCGTGCTGGAACGGCGAGAAGATGAGTGCCTGGCGTGATGCGCTGATTTACAGTGCCGCCAAGTTCAATTTCCCTATCCATACGCCTTTCTACAAACTCAGCGAGGAGCAACGCCAACTGATTTGGACGGGCAATACCTACTTCCGTGGGCTGAATGATTTCTTCCATGAGTTGGAGAGTAAGCAGTACGGCAAGATACAATACCGTGTGCTGTTGGCACGCTTCAAAGGGAAGACCATCTGCCCCGACTGTCAGGGGATGCGTCTGCGCAAAGAGGCTGAATATGTGCGGATTGCGGGCAAGAATATCTCCGACCTATGCACGATGTCCGTCAGCGATTTGGCAGCATGGTTTGCAGAAATTACGCTTACTCCAACCGAACAGAAAACGGCTGAGATGTTGCTCCACGAGATAACTTCCCGACTGCAGTTTATGGAGGATGTCGGGCTTGGTTACCTGACACTCAACCGCTTGAGCAATACCCTTTCGGGCGGCGAGAGCCAGCGTATATGTTTGGCTAAGTCGTTGGGTAGCAGTCTGGTAGGCTCGCTCTATGTGCTGGACGAACCGTCTATCGGCTTGCACCCGCGCGATACCGAACGCCTGATTCATGTGCTTCGGGAGTTGCGCGACTTAGGCAATACGATTGTGGTGGTTGAGCACGACGAGGACATCATCGCCGCCGCCGATTATATTATAGAGATAGGCCCTGCGGCAGGCAGACACGGCGGCGAAGTGGTCTATACGGGTGCGCCCAAAGCGGACGAGTTCACTTTCACTCTTCCCCCCTGCCGGCGGCGTTGGAACAACTATATTGAGATAGATGGGGTCTGCGAAAACAACCTCAAGAACTTGGATGTTCGTTTCCCGCTCAATGTAATGACCGTAGTGACGGGTGTCAGCGGCAGTGGCAAGTCGTCGTTGGTAAGCAAAGTACTTTACCCTGCCCTGAAAAAACACTACGGCGGCATGGCAGAGCATACAGGGTCGTATGGTTCGTTGCGTGGGAGTCTGCATTTGCTCACTGATGTGGAGTTTGTTGACCAAAACCCGTTGAGCCGTTCCTCTCGCTCGAACCCCGTTACCTATCTGAAGGCCTACGACGAGATACGCAAACTGTTTGCAGATCAACCGCTTAGCAAGCAATTAGGCTTCTCGGCTTCACACTTCTCGTTTAATACACCTGGCGGACGCTGCGAGACCTGCCAGGGCGAGGGTATGATCACTATCGAGATGCAGTTTATGGCAGACATCACACTCGAGTGCGAACAATGCCATGGGCGTCGGTTCAAACAAGATGTGTTGGATGTGCATTATCGAGACAAGTCGGTATACGATATACTCACGATGACGGTCAATCAGGCGATAGAGTTCTTCTCTGAAGACCCTGCTTGCGATAAGATTGTCAAGCGATTACGCCCGCTGCAGGATGTCGGTATCGGCTATATCCAGTTGGGGCAGTCGAGTAGCACCTTGTCGGGGGGCGAGAGCCAACGCGTCAAATTGGCGTCTTTTCTTGCCCAAGAGAGCGTAACGCCTACTCTGTTCGTATTCGATGAACCCACTACGGGGCTGCACCACCGCGATATTCAAGTGCTGCTCAAGGCACTCAATCAACTGATTAGCAAAGGACATACGGTGATAGTCATTGAGCATAACCCGAGTATGATACTGGCAGCCGACCATGTGATAGACCTGGGCAAAGAGGGCGGTGTTGAGGGAGGTCATATCGTTTTCGAGGGTACGCCGGAAGCGTTAGCCGCCTGCGAGGAGAGTTATACGGGGCAGTACCTCCGCAAACTCTTACCCCTCTGCAAGACCACTAATTAATAATAGCATAAATTAACAACCTAATCGTATGCAGAGCGGGCAATAAACAATGAATATGCACAATATGGCTTTTCCCTGTTCTTGCCATGATGTTACCCTGTTCTTACCCTGTTCAATTAACAAGTAACAATTAACATGCGCAGTATACACGGAAGACAATATATATAACACAATTAATAATTAACAAGTAACAATTAACATACACAGTATTATACGGAAGACAATATATACAAAAGACAAAATATACAATATGTACTATACAATATATATAATACACAACATAATATATAATAGAATAGAACAAATAATAACTGACCCAATACAAATATGAAATCAACTTATTACATTTACTGTACTAACTAAATTCGGTCTTATGAAACACAAATTTCATGAGTTGCATAACTCAGACATTTTCTCACACCTCGCTGCAGTTAAGTATCTCCCTCGTTGGTGTGTGTTGTTGCTTGACATTTTGCTTTGTTCCATTGCCTTTTGGATTAGCATTTTTATCGGCAATGGTATTTTTCATTACGGGTTTACCTGTGATGGGGTGCTGCCTTTCTGGTTGCAATATCTTATTTTGATCGTCTTGCAGATACTCTGCTTCTGGATGTACCATACCTATTCGGGTATTCTGCGCTATTCCACTTTTATAGACACTATTAAGTCGCTCTTGGCTATCTTCACTTGTGGGGCAACGCTGTTTGTGGTTAACCTGCTGTGCACGGTGTGCGGACACAAACTCTTTCTTAATACAGCACTCTTTATCTATACCCCAATGGCATTCATCCTGTTATTCTGCCTTCGTGTGGGAGTAAAGACGCTCTTCGAGACCATTAAACAGTATGCGGGTGGGACGAAGAAAGTGATGATTTGGGGTACGAAGTCTGCGGGTGTGGCTATCGCCAAGATGCTCCGTAGCAACGGGGACGACACGGAGTATCGCCCGGTGGGGTTCTTAGGGAACACAGAAGAAGAAGAAGAAGAAGAAGAAGAAGAAGAAGAACGGCGGCATCAGTTGGCAGGTCTGCGTGTTTTCCCTCTTAGCGAAAAGACTTTCCTGTGGATGAAACAACACAATGTACACGATGTCATCATCTCACCGCTCAAGATGAAGAACATCAACCCATCCAAAGACCTGCAGATATTCTTCGACCACGATATACACATCCTCACCACCCCGCATTTCACGCAGTACGACAATATGCAGGCGGTGGACAAGACTCGTATTGGGCGTATCGAGAACATACAGATTGAGGACTTGCTGGAGCGTCCTGCCATCCAAATAAACACCGACAATGTGCTGCACATTATGCAAGGCAAAGTCGTTATGGTGACGGGGGCAGCGGGCAGTATCGGTTCGGAGTTGGTACGGCAGGTACAGAAGTATGCGCCTAAAGTTACGGTCTTGATGGAGTTGGCCGAGTCGCCACTCCACGACCTCTATTTGGATTTGTGCCACCAATATCCCGACAAGCAGTTCATTCCCGTTATCGGCGATGTACGCAATCGGGAGCGCATGGAGGAGATATTCAATACCTATCGTCCGGATATTATCTACCACGCTGCTGCCTACAAGCATGTACCCCTTATGGAAGCGTACCCCAACGAAGCCATTCGGGCGAATGTACAAGGCACGAAGAATATGGCGGACTTGTCGGTGCAGTACGGTGTGGAGCGATTTGTAATGATTTCTACCGACAAGGCGGTCAACCCCACCAATATCATGGGAGCCAGCAAGCGTATAGCGGAGATTTATGTGCAGTCGCTCTATAAGAAACTTGTGCGTGAGAACCCCGATTGCACTAAATTCATTACCACGCGTTTTGGGAATGTGTTGGGATCGAACGGCTCTGTCATTCCGTACTTCAAGAAACAGATTGCCGCCGGCGGACCCGTTACGGTAACTCACCCCGACATTATACGCTATTTCATGACTATTCCCGAGGCGTGTTGCCTTGTTATGGAGGCTAGCACTTTGGGCAATGGCGGTGAGATATTTGCTTTCGACATGGGGCATCCCGTTAAAATTCTCGACCTTGCCAAGAATATGATACGCCTCTCGGGCTTTGTTCCGGAAATCGAGATACCGATCGTCTTTACAGGACTTCGTCCGGGCGAGAAACTCTACGAGGAACTGCTCAATCAGAAAGAGACCACGCTGCCTACCACCAACGATAAGATTATGGTGGCGCGTGTGCGTGAGTTCGATTTCGATGTGATCACTACCGAGATAGACTCTCTTATTGCCATGGCACACACCGACAAACCCTTCTCTACCGTCGAGATAATGAAACAAATTGTGCCGGAATTCAAGAGCAACAATTCCGTGTACGAGAAATTGGATGCGTAGCAGTCAATAAACCACACACATGATATTGGATTTTATAGTCGAACACAGTTACCTCGCGGGGCTCACCTCTTTTTTGGTAGGGCTTCTCTTGATGCCGTTGGTGCTTAAGATCGCCAAAGAGAAGCATTTCGTTGTGCGTCCCAACAAGCGTATGTCCCATACGGGTGAAATTCCCAACATCGGCGGTATAGATATATGCTTCAGTTTCTTGTTGGCGTATATGGTGTTCGACTATGCCATGCTCACAGAGTATCAGTTCTTTATGATTGGTATCTTGGTGATTGTCATCGTGGGGTTTGTGGACGATGTGTTGGTGCTTTCTCCTTTCGCAAAACTCTGCGGTGAATTGTTGTCCGGTATCGCACTCATCGGCTTTGGCGACCAGCGTATTACGCACCTGCACGGGCTTTTCGGCGTAGGCGAGATAGGCGTCGTGCCGTCCTATCTGCTGTCATTCTTTGTGTTGATTGCGATCATCAATGCCATTAACCTTATAGATGGCGTAGACGGCTTGGCATCGGGTTTGGGCATGCTCTATTGCCTCTTCTTTGCAGCTTACTTTGCGTTGGTTGGCGATACGCAATGGACTATGCTTGCCGTCTGTTTGATTGGTTCGCTGGCGGTCTTCTTCTGCTACAATGTCTTCGGGCATAGCAACAAGATATTCATGGGCGACTCGGGTGCGTTGCTTTTGGGGTATGTATTGACTGCGCTGGTGTTCTACTTCTGCGAACAAAACGCCTACCATCTTGTCCCCGAGGCGTACGGGATGACGGCTGCACCGGCGGTGGCAATATGCGTACTGACCGTGCCGCTCTACGATACGCTGCGGGTCAGCCTTACGCGCATAAAGCACCACCGTTCACCTTTCCAACCCGATAAGAATCATGTACATCACTTACTCTTGCGCACGGGGTTGAACCACCTGCAGACCACCTGTGTGCTGCTTCTGGTATCGCTGTTCTTTATCGGTTTGGCGGTGTTGGGGCGTAACTGGAATATGTGGGTGCTGCTCGGCGTGGACTTCGGTATCGCCACGCTGCTGACCTTCGTGCTCTGGCGCATAGTCGATCGTAAAACCGCAAAATTAACATGCTAAGCGTAGAACATCTAACTATAGAATTTTCATCCCACCCGGTGTTGGAGGATATCTCCTTCATGATTAATAAGAAGGACAGAATCGCACTCGTGGGCAAGAACGGAGCAGGCAAAAGTACCCTACTCCGCTTAATTGCAGGCGAATACCAGCCGACATCGGGGCGCATTGCCCGTGATACGGATATGACGATCGGCTACCTACCGCAGGTGATGATGCATATCGACGGCAAGACGCTTCGGGAAGATGTGATGAGTGTTTTTGCGGACGAACCCGAAGAAGAGAAAGCACGCCGCATTGCCGAGATGGACAGAACCATTATCGGCTTGGGTTTTGAGCGCAAAGACTTTGACCGTCCCTGTTCAGAGTTCTCGGGCGGCTGGCGTATGCGTATCGAGTTGGCGAAGATACTGTTGCAACACCCCGACTTGCTCTTGCTCGACGAGCCTACCAACCACTTGGATATCGAATCCATTCAGTGGCTTGAGGACTTCTTACGCACCTCGCAAAGTGCTATTTTGCTTGTGAGCCACGACAAGAAGTTTATCGACAATGTGACGAACCGCACCATCGAAATTACGCTGGGGCGCATCTACGACTATAATGTCAACTACTCGCACTTCCTCGAACTGCGCAAGGAACGCCACGATCAGCAAGTCCGTGCCTATCTCAATCAGCAGAAAATGATTCAGGAGACGGAGGACTTTATCGAGCGATTCCGATACAAGGCGACTAAGGCGGTGCAGGTGCAGTCGCGCATTAAGCAACTGGAGAAGTTGGAGCGATTGGAAGTTGATTTGGAGGATACCTCGCGCCTCAGTCTGCGTTTCCCTCCCGCACCCCGCAGCGGCGATTTCCCTCTCATTGTCGAAGACTTGCGCAAAGATTTTGGCGACCATACGGTATTCTCGGGCGTTACTTTCACAATCCAACGCGGAGAAAAAGTGGCCTTTGTGGGCAAGAACGGCGAGGGTAAGTCCACGCTTGTGAAATGCATCATGGGACAGTTGGACTACATGGGTACGCTCAAATTGGGACACAACATCAAGATTGGCTATTTCGCACAGAACCAAGCCGCTTTGCTCGACGGGGAGCAGACCGTATTCGATACGATCGACCGTGTGGCGGTGGGCGATATCCGCACCAAGATACGCGATATCTTGGGCGCATTTATGTTCGGCGGTGAGGCATCGGAGAAGAAAGTCAAAGTGTTGTCCGGTGGCGAGCGTAGCCGATTGGCGATGATACGCTTGCTGCTTGAGCCGTGCAACCTGCTTATTCTCGACGAGCCTACCAACCACCTCGATATGCAGTCGAAGGATGTACTGAAAGCCGCCCTGCAGGACTTCAACGGCACCGTGATTTGCGTCAGCCACGATCGTGATTTTCTTGACGGCTTGGTGAGCAAAGTCTATGAGTTCGGCGGCGGCAAGGTCAAAGAGCATTTGGGCGGCATCTACGACTTCTTGCGCACCAAGAAAATAGACACCCTGCAGGAGTTGGAGAAGAAAGCCCCTGCGGCCAAACGCACCGGTGGCGACAATACTCCGACAGCGAGCAGCACGGCAGGCAGTGCCTCCTATGCAGCGCAGAAAGCGGAGGCAGCAGCCCGTCGCAAAAAGGAGAAACAGATAGCCGAAACCGAAGCCGCTATCGCTCGTTTGGAAGAGGAACAGAAACAGGTTGAGACGCTGATGACCGACCCTAAGCAACAGACACAAGACAACTTCCAACGCTATGAGCGTATCAAACGCGAGATAGAGCAGAAACTCTACGAGTGGGAAATCTTGAGTGAAGAAGTATAAAATAAGATAACAGAAATCCACTTCTCTCGCCGAACCGATCAGCAAGGGATGCGCAAGGGATAAGCAAGGGATAGACTTACCCTACGCGATAAAAACGATATGTATTTTAACATAGCCGAAAGGCACAGTCCAACCGGTATGAACGAGATTATTGAATACATCAAAGCGTTTTTGCTCTATGGCAATACGGAGGCGGCAAAGCAGGTCGGCTATACTGCCGATGCGTCTGCATGGTCGCAGTACAAAGCAGTGATTGTGCCGTGCGGACACCTCGGAAGCGAGATTGTCTTGCCCGATATGTCGCGTCCCGTGATAGACCGGCAGGACAAGACCTACATCATCCGCACTGACATTCTCTATAATACCTTTTTCTTTATCTCACGGGCAGAGGAATTGATTAATCCGCAACGGGACAAGTACGGGCGGTTCTTGGCTGCCTACTCTGTTTTGGGGCAGGGCAATAACCTCGAGATACCGTTGGTGGACGAGTATGCGCGTATCTTGATGAAGTTGCTCGACTTGCCGTTGCCCGACCACGGATACGAGCGCATCTACCTCACGCACGATATCGATACGCTCTCGCACTATCGCCATGTGCGTGGGGCGGTAGGCGGCATACTGCGTGGACACCTGCGGGATGTCTTTGCCTCGTGGCGCTCTATAAAGAACGACCCCGCCTACACTTTCCCGTGGATAGTGGAGCAGGACACCCAAGTGCCGCATGCCGAGAGTGTCTATTTCGTCAAATACACGCTTGGCAAGGGCTACGACTACCCGCAGTACCTCCATCGTGGCAAGGACTATCTCCACTTGATGGACTATCTTTGCGCCAAGGGAGCGATACTGGGTGTTCACTCGAGTTGCTACGGTCTTCCTAAGGCAGGTAGCCTGCAGGAGCGTTTCTTTCCGCACCACTATGCGTACCACCGCAGCCACTATCTCTGCTGCTCGATAGACAACATGCAGCGGGTAGCGGATATGGGCTTCACGGACGATTTCACGATGGCGTTTGCCGATAAGGCAGGTTTCCGCTTGCAGACCACTCGCCCCGTGCGATGGATTAACCCCAAGACCTATACCCTTACGCCATTGACGCTCCACCCGCTGACTATCATGGATTGTACATTGAGTAATACGGGCTATATGCACCTCGACGAAGACGAAGCCTATTTCTATTCCGAGCAGTTGCTCGACCGAGTGCGTCGTTATCGCGGCGAGGTCGTTCTGCTTTGGCATAACAATCGTTTCTCGGACAATTCGTATCACTGTACGCTATATCCAAAATTGCTAAAAGGATTGCGCCACTATATCAACCACCCGGAATGAAAAAGCAGCGTATTCTCATAGTAACGGATCCGTATGGCAAACCGGCTTATGCACCGCGTTTGCGCTTTCTTTGTGATTATCTGACGGATAAGGGATATGAGATGGTGGTCTATACGGAGCAATTCCAACCACACGATTTTACGCACAAATATCCGATTGTAGAAAAGCCGCTTTATTATAGCAATGCCATTCAGTGGGCTGTCTATTCTTTTTGGTCGTTGTTGACCGATTGGCGCAATCGTTGTTTTACGAAATGGGTACGCCAGGAGGTAAATGGACAATCGTTTGATATGGTGTTTTGCACGACATTCTCTACCTTTCCTCTGCGTACAGCCTATTCGATTGCCCGCGAGCGGCATATTCCTCTCTTTGTGGATATTCGTGATTTGGATGAGCAAGTACCCAATGCACAATACCAGTCGCATAGACAATGGTGGGTACGACCGTTCCGTCAGTGGTATCGTGCAGTAAATATCCGCCGCCGCAACCGTGTCCTGCGTTGTGCCGATTGTATCACGACCGTTTCTCCGTGGCATGTGGATTTTCTGCGCCGCTTTAACCCAAATGTCCACCTTATCTACAACGGCTATGCCCCTGCCCTTTTCTATCCTCAGGACATACCCGCCGTAGAGTTCCTTATTACCTACATCGGGCGTATCTATGAGTTTCAGAGTACCTCGCTTATTGAGCAGGCTGTTCGTGAACTATCCTTGCCCGGCCTGCGTCTGAACCTCCATACACCCAACCATAATCCTATCCCAACCAATGAAGTGGGCAACGAAATCCGTCGAAGTGGTATTCTGTTAGTGCTGACAAACCCTTCGGCACACGGAATGATGACCACCAAGTTCTATGAAGCACTCGGTTGCGAAAAGCCTATTCTCTGTGTGCCGTCGGACGAGGGGTGTTTGGCAGAGACTATTCGGGAAACAAACGCAGGCATTGCCTCTTCCGACATTGAGGAAGTGAAGGCGTTTATCTTAGACAAGTACCACGAGTGGCAAAAGTACGGCTACACTCACCAAGCCGTTGTCGGCAAAGAACGCTTCTCCCGCCAACACCAAGCCGAACAGTTTGAGCAGTTATTCCAATCCCTATGAACCGCTATCTGCATATCGTCAGTTTCGACATACCTTACCCTGCCAATTACGGCGGGGCGATAGATGTATTCTATAGGATATGTGCGTTGCACGATGCCGGTGTGCATATTATTCTGCACTGCTACTACAAAGGTACGCTCCATCGGGAGAGCGTGTTAGAGGACTTATGCGACCAAGTATTCTACTACCCCCGTCGCACTACCCTTTGGCAAAATTTCTCCTATCTGCCTTATACAGTAGTCAGTCGCCCCACGGAGCCACTGTTAACCGATTTGCTGCGAGATGACTACCCTATCCTATTCGAAGGGCTTGTCTGCTGCCAACTCCTTACACACCCTGCTTTGCACACTCGCACACGCTTCTTTCGGGAGTGTAATATCGAGCACGACTACTATCGGGCTCTCGGTAAAGCCTGCACTTCGATACGAAAAAAGGTATTCTATTTTATAGAATCCTATAAGTTGAAGTGGTTCGAAAAGAAGTCTCTCCTCTCGGCTAACGCTGTTTTTGCACTTGCGCACCAAGACGAAGCCCATTTTAGACAGATAGTACCCTCTATACCTGTCGTGTATGTCCCCTGCTTTTGTCCGGAGAATACACCGGTATTTCCTACGGTGAATGGCGGATATATCCTCTACCATGGCAACCTTGGAGTAGCCGAGAACCACAAGGCAGCCGCACATATTATTACTCGAATCGCACCCCAACTGCCAGACTTGTCTTTTGTTATTGCGGGGCTGCACCCATCGAAGCAACTGCAAATTCTTGCGGCGGGGCAGCCGAATGTCCGCATAATCGACAGTCCGTCCGACGAAGAGATGCAACGACTCGTTGCGGAAGCACAAATACATCTGCTGATTACTTTCCAAGGTACGGGGCTGAAACTCAAACTATTGCATGTGTTGTATAAGGGACGGCATGTAGTAGTCAATCCGGAAATGGTAGTGGGTACGGAATTGAGCCAACTATGCCAAATAGGACATTCGGATGCCGAACTCGTCCAACTGTGCAAAACCTATTCGGCTATTCCGTTTACGCACAACGATATGGACAAGCGCACGGAACTATTGTCTAACCTATTCAATAACAAACAATTAGCCAATACCCTATTGCAGTATATCTATCCCGAAGTGTAGATCTACACATATCTCTGCATTGGGGGTATCCGGGTGTCTGTTACTCTCGAATACAACATCGTAAATACACAACTATATGCAACAATATCTTGATTTATGTCAGCGGGTGCTCCGTGAGGGGACGGCGAAGGCTGACCGCACGGGGACAGGGACACTCTCTGTTTTCGGACACCAAATGCGCTTTAACCTCGAGGAGGGTTTTCCGCTGCTGACCACGAAGAAACTGCACCTCAAGTCTATTATCTACGAACTGCTGTGGTTCTTGCGCGGCGACACCAATGTGCACTATCTGCAAGAGCACGGCGTACGAATTTGGAACGAATGGGCAGACGAGAACGGGGAATTAGGCCCCGTCTACGGACACCAATGGCGCTCATGGCCGGACTATAACGGAGGCTCTATTGACCAGATTACCAAGGTAGTAGAGCAGATACGCACCAACCCGGACAGCCGTCGGCTGATGGTCAGCGCATGGAATGTAGCGGAAGTGGATAGTATGGCGTTGCCGCCGTGCCACTCGCTCTTTCAGTTCTATGTGGCGGACGGAAGACTCTCGCTCCAACTCTACCAACGCTCGGCGGACATCTTCCTCGGCGTGCCATTCAACATTGCGTCCTATGCGCTGCTGCTGCAGATGATGGCGCAAGTGACGGGGCTGCGTGCGGGCGATTTTGTCCACACATTGGGCGATGCGCATATCTACCAAAACCATATCGAGCAGGTACGCCTCCAACTGACCCGCACTCCCCGCCCGCTACCGCGTATGATACTCAACCCCGAAGTACACGACATCTTCGGCTTCCAATACGAAGATTTTACGCTCGAGGGCTACGACCCCTACCCGCATATTGCAGGCACCGTAAGCGTCTAATACGCTCGGAATCAACACTATATACAGCAACCATCTACTTATTCCCCTATGCTCTCTATCATCGTAGCCATAGACGAAAACAACGCCATCGGCAAGGCGGGCGGACTGCTCTGCCACCTGCCGAACGACCTGAAACATTTCAAGCAGGTAACGCTCGGCTCGGCGGTACTGATGGGCAAGCAAACTTTTCTCTCGCTGCCCAAACCGCCCCTGCCTAACCGGCGCAACATTGTGCTGACCACGCAGTTGGACTTTGCGTTCGAAGGTGTAGAGGTGGTGCATTCGATAGACGAAGCACTCGCACTGGTGTCCTCGGCGCACGAGGAGGTGTTCGTTATAGGTGGCGGAAAAGTCTATAGCCAAATGCTACCCTTTGCGGAAAAATTATACATCACCCACATACACCACCGTTGGGACGATGCGGACACTTTCTTTCCCGCTATCGACTATACGGAATGGAAACAAATACAGTCCGAAGACCATCCTGCGGACGAGCGACACCCCTATTCGTATACTTTTGCGGAGTATATGCGCCGCTAAGAACACCCTCGCAGTCCCTCGTACGCTCCCATACAAAAACGCCAAAGCCGCATCTATTGAGGTGCTGCTTTGGCTTATAAATGTGTCTCCGAATAGGAAATATAGAACCTGCTTTAGGATATGCTATCCACTCGCTATCCTCTCGTTATCCACTCGATAAGAACAGGGCAACATCAGGGTAACATCAGGGTAACATCAGGGAAAGCACAGGGCAAGCACCTTGTATCCTTATTGCCTCCTCATTGCAACACAACACTACGCTTTCGGCAGGGGGGTGGAAGAGGTTCGACAGAGGTTCGGCAGGGGATGGAAGAAGGCGGGGTTATTTCTCGGGAGTAGCGGTATCAGAATTTGGGACATCCGAAGGGGTGTCGGTGGGCAGACCACGCTCGGCAAGCAGTTGGTCTATTTTGTTGCTCAGTTCCTTTACTTGCTTCTCAAGGTCGTCATTGTTGTCGCTCACCATGGCATCCACGAAGATGGAGTTTACCAACGAAAGACCTATTATACTACAGAGTACCAATAAGATACTAAAATAGAGCCGCACCCAACGAGCGGTGATAAGAGAAGTACCCTCGGCAATGGTATCGGGTATTTCATTCCAGCCCTCCCCTGTGCAAATGCGGAAAATAGCATAGATACTGTCTATCGGCGTGCCGAAGAACTCGGGGGCAGCGTCACGGAAAAGGGCGCACGAGATGAGCGCAATAATGAGTATCAGCACCGCAAACCCCACAAAAACGCCGTAACTATCCCGCATGGCTTTGAGGAAATTCTTTGCAATAGTCGAGAAATTGGGGAAGACATGCACAATGCGGAAGAAACGCAACACGCGTAACAACCTGAGTACCAGCAGCACAGATAGGTTGCCTATCATACCCGCAGGCACAAAAAACGCCACCACCGACGGCAGCGAAAGGATAACGAGTGTGCCATCGAGGCGGTTCCAACCGTTGCGCCAATAGTCTTTCACACCGTACGCTATTTGCTTGAGTATCATCTCAATAATAAAGAACAGCGTGCAGAGCAGATCGACCACCGAGAGTACACGACAAGTACACCCGCTCTCTTGGGCGAAGATAATGGCAGCGTTCAGCAGGATAACCCCGAACACAATACGTTCATTAAGAAAGACTTTTTTCAAACTATTTCCTATCTGTGCCATTCCTTATTATATAGACCGTACAAAATTACAAAAACACGCGAAGTAGCGGGTGCTCCCGCAGAGCAAAAAACGTGAATCAATCAAACAGCGTAGGCGTATCAGTCTCGAATCTTTTGAGGATATTACGCATCAGAGTCTCACGCACAAGGCGGCTGCGATTGGTTACGGTATACTCCTCGCAGTATTTCTGCAGCGCACGCATCTCCCTATCATTCAACATGATGGTAACGCGATGTATACGCGGCAATGCCTTATTTTGTTTTCCGCCCACGATGGGTAATTATGATTAGATAATTCTCTCTATTTCCCGTTAGAAGAACACACCGACACGCAGACCGAAGTCCAACAAATTGCGCCCCGTGTAGTTCGCAAACGAATAGGTTGTTGAGGTGGTATTGCCTGTCTGGGCATCCGTAACCTCATGAGTATAAGTATCTTGCGTTTGTATCTTCGCTTGTTGGAAGTTCACACCGAGGCTCACTTGCAATGCCGTTTTGGAGTTGATTTGATAGAAGTAGCCGATGTTCACGCCCGCCGAGAGTCCGCCCTTGTACTCCTTGCCGAGCGCAAAACCGTAGCCTAACGAAGCCCCGACCAAAGGCGCATGCACCCCGTCGATAAGCGGCACTTGGGTCTCCAATTGCAAAGGCAGGAACGCATAATGTTCTCCGCCGAGGAACAAACTCCGATACGCAACCCCGCCGCCGAGGAACACCCGCCGACCGAGTAAGTGGTGCGTACCGACCGAGAGCCCTACTCCGACCGAACCGCCGGCACTCTCTTTGGGCAGTGCCGCCCCGCCGCCGACGACCTCGAGCAACATCGATACCTTTTTGCTTGGCTCCATCACCGTCTCCGTTTGGTTCTCCTGAGCCACCGAAGAAGCATTGTCTGCCGCTTTCGTATTCTCTGTAATCGACTGAATATCTGTGCGTGGATACTGATAGCGTGCGCCCGAAGCGTCTTTCACGACGACAACCTCATCGTTTTGGAACACAATGGTTCCCCGTGTTTCTGCCCCCGTACGAAGTACTATCACCTCCGCATGAATTGCCGCAACCGCCCAGAGCAGAATGCATAAACTGATAACTCGTGTTTTCATATAGTTCGCAAAGGTACTCAAAAACACTGAATTACGCAAGTTTTCCGCGTCTTTTGCCTTTTGAGGCAGTCGATTTTTGCCGTGCAGCCGCCTTGCGTGCCAAACGCCGTTGGTGGCGTGCTTCCTGCTCTGCCACATGCTGTTCTTTGATTTTCTCTCTGCGCTCCACTTCGTCGGTCAAGAGGAAATCCACCTGCCGCTTTTCCACATCCGCACGGATAACACGCACCATCACGGCGTCTCCGAGTGTGAAAGTTTCGCCCGAGTGAGCAGCAATGAGGCGGTAATTCTTCTCGTCGTAGTGCATGAAATCGCCCTTACGCACCGAGTGGATATGTATCAGCCCTTCGCAGTGCGACTCGTCCAACTGGACGAACATACCGAAGTCTGTCACACTGCATATATGCCCCGGCAGGTCTTGTCCGACAATGTTCTGCGCCCACATGGCAAGGTACTGCTTGATCGAATCACGCTCTGCCAACTGTGCATTAACCTCCATATCCGAACAGTGACGGCAGCGTTCCTCCAGTTCCTCCTCAGTGAGCGACTCGCCTTTGCCTTTCAACAGATACTTGTCCACGAGCCGATGCACCATCATGTCGGGATAGCGCCGAATGGGCGAAGTGAAGTGCGTATAATGGGAGAAAGCCAACCCGTAATGCCCGATGTTGTGCGTCGAATAGACCGCCTTTGCCATTGCGCGAACGGTCAGCAAATCAACCACTTGCGGCTGTACACGGTCGCCCATACGCTTCTTGAACTGCTCCAACTCCGCCATTTTCTGTTTGTCGGGTTTGTCGTGTACACGATAGACGAACGGCCGTCCCCCGACCGAAGATGCCACGGTGCGATTGGCCAACAACATAAACTCCTCGATCAAGTGGTGCGCATCGTTGGGGTGATCAAAGCAAATCTCAATAGGCTGTTTGTTCTCATCGAGGCGGAAATACAGACTTTCCTGTTCCAAATAGAGCGAACCCTCCGCAAAACGGCGTTGGCGAAGTATCTTGGCCAGTGTGTTCAGGCGCAAGATGATGTCCGTCAGCGGCGCAGTATATTTCGTGGGTTTGCCCTCGATGATGTCCTCTGCCTCGTCGTAATTGAGGCGGAAATCGGAGCAGATAACCGTGCGGCAAATCTTGTATTTCAGCACTTTAGCGTCTTCACTCATGGTGAAGATAACGGACATACAGAGTTTCTCCTCGTGCGGACGCAGCGAACAAAGTCCGTTACAGAGTTCCTCGGGTAGCATAGGCAGCACCTTATCCACGAGGTAAGTACTGGTGGCTTTCTGATACGCCTCTTGATCCAACTCCGTACCGGGCAGCACATAGTGTGTTACATCGGCGATATGCACGCCAACCTGCAGTGTACCGTCCTCCAAAGGTTGGAACGACAATGCGTCGTCGAAGTCCTTTGCGTCAGCGGGGTCTATCGTAAAAGTAAATACGCCGCGCATATCGCGACGGCGTAGTATTTCAGTTTCTGTTATTTGATTATCCATTATAGATGTGTAGTTTATGCCACTACGCTATCAGCAACTCTCGAATTGTCGCAAGAAACGCACATCGTTCTCCGAGAACAAGCGCAAGTCTTTCACACGATATTTCAAGTTCGTGATACGCTCAATACCCATACCGAAAGCGTATCCGGAGTACACTTTCGAGTCTATTCCGCACGCCTCCAACACATTGGGATCGACCATACCGCAGCCCAAAATTTCCACCCATCCGGTACCTTTGCAGAACGAGCAGCCTTTGCCGCCGCATAGGTCGCACGAGATATCCATCTCTGCCGAAGGCTCTGTGAACGGGAAATACGACGGGCGCAAACGAATCTTCGTCTCCGGGCCAAACATCTCTTTTGCAAAATAGAGCAGCACTTCACGCAAGTCTGCAAACGACACGTTCTTATCCACATACAGCCCCTCTACTTGGTGGAAGAAGCAGTGCGCACGCGCCGATATAGCCTCGTTACGATACACACGCCCCGGGCAGAGCACACGGATAGGCGGCTTTTGGCTCGTCATCACACGCGTCTGCACGCTACTTGTGTGCGAGCGAAGCAGCACATCGGTCGGTTTCTGTACCCCAATCTCTTTCTCTATGAAGAAAGTATCTTGCATATCACGAGCCGGGTGTTCGGGCGCAAAGTTCAGCAGACCATAGACATGCTTGTCGTCTTCCACTTCCGGACCATCGGCTACGGTGAAACCAATGCGGGAGAATATATCGATGATCTCTTCGCGCACCAGCGAGAGCGGGTGGCGCGTACCTAATTCTATCGGGTCGGGCGTACGGGTCAGGTCTTGTTTATCTTGCTCCGCACGCAGGGCGTCGAACTGCTCTCGCAACTCGTTGATACGCGCTTCTGCCTGTCCACGCAGGGCATTGAGGGCTTGACCAAGTTCCTTTTTCTCCTCCTTGGGCACCTCGCGGAACTCATTGAAAAGTTCGGTAATCTCACCTTTTTTACTAAGGTACTTAATACGAAGTGCCTCTAATTCATCAGCGTTAGCGGCTTTCATATCTGCCACTTGTTCGAGCAGGTTTTGTATGCGTTCTTTCATTGCCATAGCGTTGCTTTGCTAAAAATCGCACAAAGGTACGCATTTTTTTCGGAACTGCAAAATAATTGTTTAGGAGTTGAGGGGGATTAGAGGATTAGCGGATTAGGAGTTTAGGAATTGAGAAGTTTAGGAGTAGTTGAATGAGTTTATATAGTTAAGGAGTTAATGAGTTAAATATAATGAGGAGTACCAAATAGTAGAGGACAGAATGTAGAGCATATGCATAGAGCATCTGCCATTCACCCATCCCAGCATGTTACCTGTTACTTGTTAATTGTTACCTGTGTAATTCACATTTTCTTCACACCTTCTACACAACTACGCAACAGAAACGCACTACTTTTGCACCGAATTTCAAACGATAAGGTACATGAACAGAAGTGCAACGCTATTCTTGCTTCTCTTTTTTCTCGTAGGAGCAACTGCACCCACCCTCGCTGCTCGCTCTCTTGCAGCGCAAAACACCACCGCTGCCACAGCAGCACAAACCACTCTTTCCCGAACCACTCCCGAACCAACTTCCCTGACACGCCCCACCGAGCGTGTAGGTCTGGTCCTTGATGCCGAGACGGGTGAGCCGCTTCTTGGTGCAGCCGTTCTCATCAGCGGCACCACCACCGGCACCACCACCGATTGGGACGGTATCTTTCGCCTCTCTGTGGCACAGGGCAATCAACTCGAAATCAGTTATATCGGCTACAAAAGCAAGCAGTTGCAAGTCAATGCGGGGCAGGACACGCTCCGCATTCTTCTTTCCTCCGATACAGAGGTGCTGCAAGAGGTAGCCGTCACTTCCAAGCGCCGCCGGAATACCGATATGAGTGTGCTTCAGTCCACCAAGAATGCGCTCAGTGTCCAGACGGGTATCAGCAGCGAGCAGATTCAGCGTTCCCAAGACCGTGATGCCTCCGAGGTCATTCGCCGTGTGCCGGGTATCTCGCTCATCGACGACAAGTTTGTCATGGTGCGTGGCTTGTCCCAGCGCTACAATCAGGTGTGGATTAACGGTGCCGCCGTGCCGAGTTCCGAGGCAGACTCCCGTGCGTTCTCGTTCGATCTGCTTCCTTCCTCGCAACTCGATAACCTGCTCATTATCAAGTCTCCCGCACCGGAATACCCTGCCGACTATTCGGGCGGCATGGTGCTTGTGCAGACCAAGGATGTCCCCGAGTATAAGTCGTGGAGTGTGCAGTTGGGCGGTGCCATCAACGACCAAGCCCATTTCCGCTCTTTCTATCGCTCCAAGTCTTCTCCCACCGATTGGCTCGGTTTCGATAGCGGTATGCGTGGATTGCCCAACGGCATTCACTCTACGCTCACGGGCTATTCGAGTGTTGACAACAGTGTGTCTTTGACCGCCAATTCTTTTAATAACGATTGGACGGTGAAGAAGATCACCCCTGTCAGCGACCTCTCGCTCGGCTTCAATGGCAGCGAAAGTTGGACGCTCCCCAACGGGCAATCCCTCTCCATGCTCCTCAGCGGCAACTATAGCCGTTCCTATAAGCATTATCGTGATATGCTCAACTGCCTCTATGGTGCCTACGACGAGGCGCAGCACCGCAGTTCCTATCTCCGTCAGTCCACCGACGACCAGCAGACCATCCATACCCGCCTCGGGGTGATGTTCAATTTGAGTTACGCTCGTCGTGCCGGCAAGGATCGCATCGAATTCAAAAACATTTTCAATCAGTTAGGGCGTGAGCGTTACACCACTCGTGTCGGTATCTCGGCGCAGAACGATGCCGAGGAACAGGCGGAGTACAACTATCAGAGCCGCACCACCTATTCGGGGCAACTCACGGGTCGCCATTTGTTCCTTGACGACGACATCGAGTTCCGTTGGAATGGCGGTTATGCCTATTCCAATCGCAACCAGCCCGACCGTCGCCGCTATATGCGCAACGATGCCCTTGAAGATGGCGTGCTGCAACTCTCTTCGTCCAACGATATTTCCCGCGAGTACACCTATCTCTACGAGCATATCGGTTCGCTCTCTTTGGACTATTCCGAGACCTTCCATTGGGGATGGTTTGAGCCGCAACTGAAAGCGGGTTTCTATGGCGAGTACCGCAGCCGTTCCTATTCCGCCCGTACTTTCTATTACAATTGGAATCAGGCGTCCAACACACTCCCTGCGGGTTTCCGCCAGTGGGACATCCCGACCGAACTGATGCAGGAAGACAACTATGGTGTCGACCGTCTTTTCCTTCTCGAGCAGGTGCAGTGGCGCAACAACTACGATGGGCGCAACACCCTTTTGGCGGGCTATGTAGGCTTCAATATGCCGTTCGGGCCGGTCAATCTCTATACCGGAGTGCGCTACGAGTACAACGATATGGAACTCATTCGCAACACCCGTGACCGAGAATACTCGCCCCGTTCGAGCCACTATCGCACCTCCGATTTCTTTCCCTCAGCCAACCTTACCTATCGTATCAACGACCGCCATTACCTGCGTGCGTCTTATGGTATGTCCATCAATCGCCCCGAGTTCCGTGAGGTCTCGCCGTCGGTTTACTACGATTTCGACCTTGCGTCCAATGTGCAGGGCAATATCGACCTTCAGTCCTGCCGTATTCAGAACTGCGACTTGCGCTACGAGTACTACCCCAAGGGCGGCAAGGGTGAGATTGTTTCCGTGGCATTGTTCTATAAGCATTTCCGCCACCCCATCGAGTGGACTTATACCGTCACGGGCGGTACCGACCTCACCTATAGTTACCAAAATGCCGACCGTGCGTATAGTTACGGTGCCGAGTTAGACATCCGTAAAGACTTGTCTTTCATGGGAATGCGTGGTTTCCAATTCACGTTCAACGGTGCGCTTATTCAGAGCCGTGTGCAGTTCCCGGAGGGTTCTCGAGAGTCTGCCCGTCCTATGCAGGGGCAGTCGCCATACCTCATCAATACGGGTCTTTTCTACGCCCACGAGCGTACCGGTTGGAGTTGTTCGGTGTTGTACAACCGTATCGGTAAGCGCCTTATCGGTGTGGGTCGCAGCGTAGGTCTGTCGGGCAGCGACGATGCGGTCACCATTCCGGACTCGTACGAGATGCCCCGCAATATGCTCGACCTCAACCTCAGCAAGTCGTTTGGCGAGCATTGGACGATACGCTTCTCGGCGCGTGATGTCATCGGCGAAAAGATTGTCTATCAGCAGATTGCCACCACCACGCTGTCGGATGGCACGACGGAGAAAGTCAAGCAGATTACCCGTTCCTATCGTCCCGGTCGCACCTTCACCCTCTCGGTTATGTGGAAACTCTAATCCCCCAAAAAACATTACAAATTTACAAATTTGCGCATTTACAAATTTACACATTTACCCATTTACACATTTACAAATTTACACATTGTTTATACTGTACTTTCAATCAGCGACTTATGTCGGACGTATCGCCCTAGCACTACCCTAGCACTATTTGTTCTTATAAGGGTCTTATAAGGCTTTTATACCCCTTATAATGCCTTAAAACCCCTCTATTCTCTCACCATTTTTAACAATGCAACTATACACACAGCCTATAGCGGTCTTCTATGCTTAGTCGAGAACTATAGTTCCTAATGAGTTCATTTAGTATCTAACGGGGAATTTATCGATTTCCTCTATACAATTCAAACAAAAACAACCAAGGTATGAAAAAGAGATTTTTCCAAGCCACGGTGCTTTGCACCCTCTTCGCAGCCGTTCTTACGGGCTGCAAGTCTTCCACCAACGAGCCTTCCGACCCCTCTCACAATGCGCACGAGCAGGATGGCCTGATTGCGGACGACAATTTGCTCTACGACAACAACACGCTCGGCAATGGGGATGATGAGTTCATCTTTACGGGCAAGCAGACCCTTCGTAAGGGCACTTACCTGCTCAAGGGATGGATTTATGTGGCAGACGGTGCCGAACTGACCATTGAGCCGGGTACGGTCATCAAGGGCGACAAAGAAACCAAAGCAGCGCTTATTGTTGAGCGTGGCGGCAAACTCTATGCACAGGGTACAGCCACCGAGCCTATTGTCTTCACCAGTGCACAGCCTGTAGGCGAACGCCGTCCGGGTGATTGGGGCGGATTGATTCTCTGTGGTCGTGCTAATAATAACCAGACCGAGCAGCAGATTGAGGGTGGTCCCCGTTCCAAGCACGGTGGCAACGACAATGAGGACTGTTCGGGTGTTATCTCCTATGTCCGTGTTGAGTTTGCAGGCTATCCTTTCCAGGTCGACAAGGAGATTAATGGTATCACTTTCGGTTCTATCGGTAGCAAGACCAAGGTCGACCACCTGCAGGTAAGTTATAGCAACGACGACTCCTACGAGTGGTTTGGTGGTACGGTCAATTGCCAATACCTTGTGGCGTATCACGGTTGGGACGACGATTTCGATACCGATAATGGCTTCTCCGGTCATGTACAGTTTGGTTTGGCAGTCCGCAATTCCCGTATTGCCGACATCAGCCAATCCAATGGCTTTGAGTCGGATAACTGCGCTGATGGTGCGTCCGTATCGCCTTACACCTCCTGCCTATTCTCCAATATCACATTCATAGGTCCCAAGACCGATGCCCAATTTGTCAATACGGCAGAGTATATCGATGGTGGCGATGTGTATCCCAATAACAAGTCTTCTTTGGGTCGTTTCCAAGCCGCTATGCAGATACGCCGCAACTCACACCTTAACTGTTTCAACTCACTTGTTATCGGTTGGCCTATCGGTGTCATGATCGATAGCGAGAAGGGTGATTGCAAGAAAGCCGCCGAGGAAGGGATTATCAAGGTACAGAATGTATGGCTTGCCGATTACGACATCATCGGTTCGGATATGAACAAGCAGTATAAGGACTCGTTGGTTACGGACTATGCTACTAAGACCTTCGACCCGACGGCAGCCCATTCTTTCTCCACTACTTGGTTCTTGTCGCAGAAGGGCAGCAAGACGATAGAGACGGCAGACCTGAAGATGGAGTCGAATAGGTATATGCCTACCGCATCGAGTCCTATTCTCTCTGCTGCCGACTTCACCGATGCCACGATAGCCGCAGCCGTAGCCAATACCGCATCGAGTTTGGAGCCGATGAAGCAGGTATCTTATATTGGTGCTTTCTCCGCCAATGACAATTGGTTAGATGGCTGGACCAACTTCGATCCCCAGAACACCATATACTAAAAAAGGCAGACATACAGAAGTCTTCTTAACCGGAACAACTAATCCCGCCCTTCGCCCAAAAGCGAGGGGCTTTTTTTTGCTCCCTGATAGATGCACGAAGGCTCCCCACACAACGCCCTGCAACCTCTCCGCCAAAGCCTAACGGAACAAACTATATGCACAGCCTAATTCAAATAAAACTACAAAAAAACGCCATGCTATTTGCATATATTAGAAATAATCCATACCTTTGCACCGAAAACTACTATCCATTGTTAAATCCGGTGCCTTTTGCGCACTTGCCGCTTGGCGGCAACATACCACACCAATACCATTGTTTAACTAATACCAAATCACACCATGAAAAAGACTTTTTGTCTCGTTGCCGTATTGGCGTCTTTCTTGCTAATCGGCTGCAAACAAGAACAATCCGAATTGGATTTAGGTGCAATTGCAGACAATGCGACCGTTTCGGGTCGTGTTACCTACTCGCTTGGGCAAGACACCCTTTCGTCCGACTATGTAGCCGAGGTCATTAAGCCGGCTACGGGGCGCAAGGTGTACATTGATGTTCCCAAGTCTTCTTACCAAGCAGGTGCCCAAGGTTCCAAAATTTTCGAGGGCATAGTCGATAGTGCAGGCTATTTCCGTATCGATGTGCCGGTGAAGTCCGACGGACTGAACGGTGCTACCCTGCGTTATGAGGAGTTCACCGCCGAGCGCACCACCTATCTCAAGATGCAGGACGGCAAACCCGTCTTCGAAAAGCGTATGTGTAAGTTCGAGACACCTGCTGCCATTGCCTCGCTACCGACACTCCTCCCGGGAGCAAACAAGATAGGCGAAGAGTCGGCGTTGCGCTACGACTACACTATCGTCGATATGAAAGACTATGCCGAAAAGGCTGTCTTCTCCGGCTCTCTGCTGTTGCCCTACGAGGTCAGTTACCGCACGGGTGCTTACAAGCAGGCGGCGAACTGCAAGGTAGAGATTACCATTCAAGATGGTGAAGATGTCGAGCAATTAGGTGCCGCCAATGCCGAAAAATTCACCTATGGTACTACCACAAACGCAAATGGCGAGTTTTCTGTCAATCTACCGATTAAGAACCTCAGCAAGGGTTTCTATATCGTAGAGGCAGTCGTTCTGCCTACCGCCGATGTCGCTTTCACCCACTATACCGACATCTCAGGCAAGAGCGTCAAGGTAGAAGGTGCCTATCGCCTGCGTGAGCCGCTGAGCGGTAATGTATTGTCTGTGGCTTCCCGCATAGAAGATATTATCGACGGTATCGAGTGTGCTATCGGCGAAGTGCCTTTGGTTTTCGAGCCGGGGTATGTGAATGGTATCGTAACCGGCACAGAGCCTGCAGCATGGACGACCGACCTTGCCGGTTGGGTATTCGGCGAGTCGGCATTCCGCAACCTACAAGCCAAAGCCACGCTGACGGGTTCTGTTGCACTCGCTAAAGAAACCGCCTTCGGTGTCGGCACATACGATAAGAGCATGCAGACCGTGCGTATCACGGGTTCTTCTTCACCCTACGACCGCTCGTTCGAGGTGCTCACCCAATCCGACGGCTCGTTCGCTTTCGAGATACCCGTAGCCCAAGAGGGCGTTAACCCGGGCGTTTCCTTTTCCATCGAGTTGGTACAACCGACCTCTGTGGCTTTCACCCACTACAAAGATTTGACCTCAACCGTCGTACTTAAGGAGGGTTCTTATACCGAGGCATATGCACTGCGCACTGCCGATGCCGACTGGAACGAGTTGGGCGACCGCTACTACCTCTTCGTTCCCGCTACCGTACCGTCCACCTATACCACTGCTCTCGCCGGTTGGTTCAAAGCATACGACAACGACCAAATCTATACCGCTACCCAAACCATTACCGCCAAGGTCTACATTGCGAAGGAAACTGCCTATGCCGTCGGTGGCTATGCCGGCGCATCGGGTCATCGTGTAGCCGTTACGGTTAATTATGGTACGACTATCAACGGCTCGACAACTTCCGTCGATTTGGTAGCCCCCGTCAACAGCAATGGAACACTTACGCTCACTATCCCGGCAAAGAACGCCAACGCTATCTACGAGGCGGACAATTTCGCGCTCGTAGACCGCCGTGTGGAGAACTTCACCCACTATAAGAAAGGGAGCAAGACCGCCACGCTCAACGGGCAGTATAATCTCGCCTATATGTTTGAGAACAAAGAGGGCGACTGGAACAACAAATATACGCTCTACTACCGCTTCACGCCTACAGGGGTCGTCGATTCCTACCATACGAACCTCGCCGGTTGGTATTTGAAGGAAGGCTATACAGCTCTTCTGACTGCTTCGGGCAAAGCCTATATCGCTGTCGAGAAATCTTTCGGTGTCGGTGCTTACCAAGCCGCTGCCGACGAGATTATCACAGTGCATATAGCCGAACTCTCTGCGGATCTCCAAGTCCCCGTATCGGCAGCAGGTGTCTTTACATTATCTATCCCCGCCAAGTTCTCTACCGACGAATATACTCTCTCTGCTACTACGAGTACCTCCGCCGAGATAGACGACTTTATCCACTATCGTGCCGAGGGCAAGAAGATGGCACTGACGGGTACTTATCAGCCCGAGATGGCGGTGCGTGCAACCGACGCCAAGTGGAACGACATGGGTACTTACTATTTTAAGTTCGACAACAGCGGTGCTTCTATGGCTTCTACCTATACCAAGTACCTCGCCGGTTGGGTTGTTGTACCGACTACATTTACCAATACCGATGTCGAGGCTACCGGCTCTATTCGCCTTGCCGCAGAGACCGGGTTCTGGAAAGGCACCTACGATGCCTATGCCAAGAAACGCATCGAAGTAAGTTATACGCTCAATGGCACCACTATTCGCCAAGTCGTATTAACCGACGAGGACGGTACCTTTACCTGCAAGACCTACCGTGAGTTCAGCGACGACGCACCTACCCTATCCGTTTCGCCGCTCGATATTGAGAATATTACGGACTTCAAGCACTACTACCATATCACATCGCCTACCGCTATGAATGTAACAGGCTACTACACGCACTATACGACCGACCGCACCGCCACCGCCGCATGGAACACCACCGGCACCCACTACTATCGGTTCACACCAACGACTACGCCTACCGATTGGACTACCCGCCTCATAGGATGGTATATCGTACCGCAGAAGAAGAGCACTGCCAACTTTGCGCTCTATGCTCAGAAAGCGATTCTCTCTACGACTGCTAACAACCACGAAGCCATTTGGACAAACGCAGGCTCGGTCAAAGCCCAAGTTACGGTAGCGGGAATGACATTCGATATGCCGGTATCGGGGCGCAACCTGACATTCTCTTTGCCATTGGCATACGAGATCGAAGTAGGCTCTACCATGCTCTATGCGACTATTCGTCTCACGAACGAAACGAGTAATACGACGGCGTTCACCTACTACGAAGACCCCTCACAGCCTGCTTCTACCATTATATACGGCAACTACACGAGTGCCAACAATATCACCAACAAGGCTATTGTGGCAGAGTCCGGCAATAAGTTCGAACTGAAACAGTCGGCTAAACTCCGTTTCACGCCACAGACTACGCCTACGGGCTGGAGTCTCTACTCGTGGGATGTCAACGAAGAGGTATTATAGGAGAACTGCTATCGTCTAACACTCAATAAGACAAATTGTTATGAAGAACTATAGATTATTCACCGTAGCACTGTCGCTCTTTGTAGCGACAGCCGCTATGGCGGAGCGGGCGGATAAGCCCACTCCCGAGGAGCGAGGCAAGGCAGACTACTCTTCGTGGCTGCCTGCAAAGGGCGACTTCTCAGTAGCCTTCTCACTCGACCCTGTGGCTACTTTTGTAGGCAACCTCTTTGCCAATGGCGAGGGGCGTGTCAATTCGTTGAGCAACCTAGCGGGGGAACCGCTTCTCTCGGAACAATTTGAAACCCGTCTCGGGCGACCGATGGCGTCTATCATTGGTACCTACATGCTGACTAACCAACTCGGTGTGAAAGTCAATATCGGCTTTGGTTATAGCACAAAAAAGACGAACTACTATGTCATCGACGATGCCGCACAGTTCGATGACCCGTGGAGCACGGCGCAGGTGATAGACTCCAAACGATACAGCAATATCACGGGGAGTGTCGCCCTCGGCGTAGAGTACCGTATTGGCAAGCGCTTGCCCGTACAGGGTGTCTTCGGCAGTGGCGTGAACTACCTGTTTGGTACCGTTAAGCACATCTATCACTATGGCAATGCCATTACCGAACTCAATCAGCATCCTACGCAGAACGCCGAAATGCCCGCATGGGTCGAAGCACCTACTTTCGCTTCGAGTAAGTACCTCAGTGCGCGTATGCTTAGTGATACGCAGGCAGACCTGATACATATGTTTGGGCTGTACGGCAGTGTGGGAATCGAGTGGTTTGTAGCGCCTAAGATAGCCTTGGGAGCCAATGTCAATCTGGCACTCTACTACGAGGTAGTCCCCTCGCGTGCCACGAAATACGAGGGTTGGAATCACATCACCGAGCAGGCAGAGGACTATACCGAATTGGTCAGTCCCTCTTCCCATGGTTTCCATTTCGGCACGGACAACATTGGTGCCAACCTTTACCTGAACTTCTACTTCTAAGAAAAATCCGGACTATTTAGACTAACTAGAGAATCCAGAATATCAGTATTTCGAGTCTCCTACAAAAAAAAGAGGCTGTCTAACAATGCAAAGTTGTTAGGCAGTCTTTGTTCTTTCGCAGTTATGGGGGTACCACTA
>CAVEXR010000015.1:0-49063 GCA_963619585.1 Azospirillum sp. CAG:239 | reverse complement strand
GAGTAGGTAGCCGCCACTTTCAGAACCTCGAAGAGAAATCTTCGGGGTTCTTTGTTTATACCCACATGCAAATTAGTAATTTGTAATTAGTAATTTGTAGTGTGTAATTGTAAGAGTAGTAATGCATCACCAACGAAAACCTTCAGAGATGCTACATGTTAATTGTTAATTGTTACCTGTTAATTGTTAACTGCCCCCATTTGCACGCACCAAAAAAAAGTTGTACCTTTGCATCTGTTTTTGCGAACTAATTATAGAAATTACCCTATACTATTTCTATAATCCATCCGGTAGTATATAAGTCCATCCCATAGTATATAGTCCATCCAATAGTATCGTTTTTGTATTTCCATAATTTCGTATGTTATTCAATTCGATTGAGTTTGCGGTGTTTTTGCCGATCGTGTTTCTGCTCTATTGGTTTGTGTTCGATTATGCCCTGAAGGGATGTAAGCGGCAGTTGCTTTGGCAGAACCTGTTTGTTGTCGTAGTGAGTTATATCTTCTACGGTTGGTGGGATTGGCGGTTCCTTATCCTTATTGCCATTACTACCCTCTGTTCCTATTTGAGCGGACTGCTTATTTCGTATGGTTCTCGCGCCAACACCCGCGAAGAGTCTATACTCGTAGGGGGGGGGTATTTCTTCGCAGAGTATCAAGCAGTTATGCAATAGCGAAGAGCCACCGGTAAGCCCTAATTCAAACCATAGAGGCACTACCGAGGAACAACAAGTATCTACCCATTCCAAATCGATAGGTCATCATTCCGAGCAACAACCACGCCCCAAGAAGATACAGCGGCTGTGGCGTAATCCTAAATTGTGGTTGTGGCTGAATATCGTTCTTAACCTGGGTATTCTCGGTACTTTTAAGTATTACGATTTCTTCGCTTCTTCTTTTGCGCATCTATTCGGGCTGCAAGCCGACTCACTGCTTTTGCATTTGATATTGCCCGTCGGCATTAGTTTCTATACCTTTCAAGCTCTTTCATACTCTATCGATGTCTATCGGGGGCAGATTACTGCCACTCGGGATATCGTTGCCTTTACGGCTTTCCTCAGTTTCTTTCCGCAGTTGGTAGCAGGTCCTATCGAGCGGGCAACCAATCTGCTGCCGCAGTTCCTCCAACGGCGGCACTTCGACTATGCCGTGGCGGTAGATGGGATGCGGCAAATTCTATGGGGACTATTCAAAAAGATAGTCGTTGCCGACAACTGCGCCACCTATGTGGATAAGGTCTTTGCGGACTATGGTGCCTATTCGGGTAGCACACTCGTGCTGGCGGCGATACTGTTCTCTATTCAGATTTACGGCGACTTTTCGGGGTACTCGGACATTGCGATAGGCACCTCGAAGTTATTTGGTATCCGCCTGATGCGGAACTTCAATGTACCGTATTTCTCGCGGGATATTGCCGAGTTCTGGCGGCGGTGGCATATCTCACTGACCACTTGGTTTCGGGATTATGTTTATATTCCCTTGGGCGGCAGTCGCCCGACCGTGCCGGCACGCGTACAGAACAAAGAGGCGTACAAACGGGCGGTCGTGGTGCGCAATACCTTTATCATTTTCCTGCTGTCGGGTTTTTGGCACGGTGCGAATTGGACTTTTGTACTATGGGGTGCGTACCATGCGCTGCTCTTTATGCCACTGATATTGTTAGGCAAGAACCGCCGCTACCGCGACACGGTGGCGACCGATATGGCTGCGGACGGCACGGTACATAGTCGCTTGCTGCCCTCGTGGCGGGAGGCAGGGCAAATGGTACTGACTTTTGCGCTGGTGGTTCTCGGGTGGATATTCTTCCGTGCGGACTCCATTGGCGATGCGTTTGGCATTATCTCGTCTATCCCCTCGCACTTGCTGTCTGTTCCGTGGCTCATCAATCGGGGGTACTATATCCACACTTTTGTGGCGATTGTGGTTATGCTGCTGATTGAATGGCTGAATCGTACGCAGCCGCACGCTTTTGCGCGTATCTCGAACTATGCTATCGTGCGTGTTGTGGCATACTATCTTATCGTGTTGAGTATCGTTTTCTATTCGGGGCAAAACGAGACATTTATTTACTTCCAATTCTAAGACAATGAAACGCTTCTTGATAAAAACACTGCTTTTGGCACTACCTATCTTGGCTGTGATTGGGTACTACTCCGGTTGTATTCAACCCCGTTTGCGTACGAATGGAACCGGTTCCGGCGATTTGGGGCGATTGGGATTGCTATTCTTCCCCGCAGACTATACTTTGCCGAAACCTGATTTTCAGCAATTTGCACATAATGTGGAGTATACGGATAGTATTCCGTCGGATTCGTGCGTTTGGGTAATAGGCGACAGTTTCTCTCAACCCGATAAAACCTCTAAATACACCGACTTCTTGGCGCAGTACGCCACATTCCCTGTTTATAATTTCTCCACGGGTTGGCTACATTGTAATCCGTTTAATAGTTTCTTATATCTAAGCAAGACGCAGCCGTTGCCTTCGGTTGTGATAGTGGAAAGTGTGGAGCGGGCACTGCTATCTCGTTTGTGTAATGCGCAAATCGCATTGGCAGCGGATTCCCTAATGACGCAAAAATATCTCGATACCGTACCTCCAACAGCGCAACGGTTCTCGGATAAGACCCTATTGGAACAGACGCAGGAGTTTGTCAAAAAGCGGGTGGGAATAGATAACTCCGTGAAAACAGCGGAATTGCAGATGCCTATGTTTACTTGCCGTGGGCATGAGAATGGCTTATATTTTATCGACGAAGACCTGCAGAAGTACGATGCAGAGCGGATGGATTTGGCGGTGCGGAAGTTGGATTCCCTTTTTGCGTACGCCAAAGAGGTCGGTGTGCATCTCTATGTCGTAGTGGCGGAGGACAAATACGACCTTTATCAGCCTTATATAGTGGACAATCCGTACCCGCAGAGTGTGAATTTGGATACGCTGGCGGAACGGATTTACAGTCCGTATTTTATCAACTCAAAAGACACACTGGCACTTATTGCGGCGCAAGGGGTACGGGATATTTTCTTCTGCGACGACACCCACTGGAGCCAAGTCGGCGGAAAGGCAGTTGCCGAGCAAGTCGCCATACGCATTATGCAAACGGAGGGCGATTCGACACTCTTCGTACTGCCCTAATTTTCCCCTAAAATTACATACGAGTTCCTAACGAGTTGGTAACGAATTTCGAGAGACTGGTATAAGACTGCTATAAGAGAGGTATAAGGAAGCGATATAAGACTGTCAGAAGAAAAATTTCGTGGAAACGCTATTTTTTTGTTCTTATACAGTCAGTTCAAAATCAGTAAGATACACCGTTTTGGATGACGGCTGTCCTCAATCGAATGCATTTTGAGGACAGCCGTCCTTGCAAATCGGCGTTTTATGTTGTATCTTTGCATAGGTTTTCGAGCAGGAACAGAGTAGCGAATTAGATGGCTCATTTTCATGCGAATAGGACGACACTGCAGCGGGTGCAGAAGCGGCTCTGCAAGGGTACGATAGAGAATAAAACCGGAAAAGTAGGCGCAAAGTTTGTGTATTTGCTAAAAAAGCAGTACTTTTGTGCGAACTATGAAACCGCCTGTCCATAAGGACGGGCAATTGATAGAAGACCTCCATAACATAACCGAATATAAATAGCATACAAATATGGCAAAGAAAAACGATTTCAAGAAAGAAGACCAACACCTCGAAGAGGTAAATGAGGCGCTGGGTACAACCGGACAATGGATTGAGAAGAACTCCAAAGTACTATCGTGGTGCATCCTCGCCATTGTAGTAGTGGTTTGCGGGCTTATCGCTATCAATCAATATGTTGTGAAGCCCAAAGCCGTAGAAGCAAACAACGAGAATGCAAAAGCCGTTGTCTATTTCCTGCAGAACGACTACGAGAAAGCCCTCAACGGCGACGAGGCAGAATGCATGGGTTTTGAACAGATTGCAAACGACTATAAGTTCTATCAACCCGGCAAACTGGCTGCACTCTATGCCGGTATCTGCCACTACGAGTTGGGCAACTACGACGAGGCAGCCAAGTACCTGAAGAAATTCAGTGCCAAAGACCTCACTATCGACCCTGCGGCTTCGCAACTGCTCGGCGATGCGTATGTCGAACTCGGCGAGTATGACCACGCTATCAAGGCATTCGAGGCGGCTGCCAAGTCGGGCAACGACCTGATTGCCCCGATGAGCCTGAAGAAAGCCGGTTTGGTATACCTCGAGCAGGGGAATAAGAAAGCCGCAAAGAAAGCCTTTGAGCAGATTAAGAGCGACTTCCCCGCTTCGGCAGAGGCACAAGACATCGAGAAATACATTGCAATAGCCGAGTAAACATGACAACCGACTTGTCGAAATACGACGCTACCAAATTGCCCGGCGCTGATGTACTGAAACATCAGCGCTATGCAATTATAGTAGCCGATTGGAACGCCGAAATTACCTATGCGATGGCGCAAGGTGCGCTCGATACGCTCGAGAAACACGGTGTGGACGAGGACAATATCGTGGTGCTGCATGTGCCGGGGACGGTCGAACTGACCTATGCGGCGGCGCGTGTCATTGGCGAGTATGCCGATATGGACGCCGTGATAGTCATCGGTTGTGTGATACAGGGCGATACACCTCACTTCGACTATGTGTGTCAGTCGGTTACGCAGGGCGTAACCATCCTGAACGCACAAGGCAATGTGCCTGTCGTGTTCTCGGTGCTGACTACGCTCAACAAGCAGCAGGCACTCGATCGTGCGGGCGGTAAGTTGGGTAATAAAGGTGTAGAAGGAGCCGTAACGGCTATCCACATGGCAAACCTGTAACGGACAATGTGTAAATTTGTAAATGTGTAAATTGTTAGGATTGGCTCATTTACAAATTGTCTCATTTACAAATTTACAAATTCGGAATAATGAGGGTCTATAAGTTTGGTGGTGCGTCCGTGCAGCAGGCGGAGGGAATCCGCAATCTTGCACGGATAGTGTCGCTCGCAGCGAGCGAACTCGTAGTCGTTGTGTCGGCTATGGGGAAGACTACCAACGCATTAGAGCGTGTGCTGAATGCCCTGTGGCAAGACGACAAGGCAACGGCACTGCGCGAATGGGCAGATCTCATAGACTATCATAAGCGCGTACTCGGGGAGTTGGGATTGTCCGACGAGGTGTTACCCGTCGGCGAATTGCCTGCGTTGGCAGACCCTACGAACTACGACAAGAGTTATGACCAATTGGTCAGTCTCGGGGAGATTATTTCGACCGCGATAGTGAATGCCTACCTGCGTACGCAGGGAATAGCGAGCGTGCGGCTCGATATGACGCACCTGCTCCGCACGGACGACACCTATCGTGAGGCGACGGTGGATAGAGAGGAGACAGAACGATTGCTGCGGGCGGCTGTGGCAGAAACCGGTGCACCGGTCTTTGTCGTACAAGGCTTTATCGGAGGAACGAAAGACGGTCTGCGTACGACGCTCGGGCGAGAGGGGTCGGACTATACGGCGGCACTCGTGGGCAATATGCTCGATGCGGAGTCTGTCACGATATGGAAAGATGTACCCGGCATACTCAACGCAGACCCAAGGTTGATGGCACACACGGTGCTGATACCTCGGCTGTCCTACAACGACGCAGTAGAATTAGCCTATTCGGGCGCACAGATTATTCACCCGAAGACCATACGCCCGTTGGAGAACAAGCGTATCCCGCTGTATGTCAAGCCATTTGCAGACCCTACGGCCGCAGGTTCGGTCATCTCGGCAGAGACAACGGCACACATCGAGGTGCCCGTCTATATATGGAGAAAAAATCAGATACTGATTACCCTCCGTGCCAAGGATTTTGCGTTTGTGCTGGAGGAGAGTTTGAGCCATATATTCGAGATTATTCATCGCCATCGGCTCAAAGTGTCGCTGATACAGTCCTCCGCCGTAACTATCTCGGTGTGCGTAGACCAATCGACCTATTTGCCCGCCGCCATAGAGGAACTGCAGGCAGGCTATAAGGTTACCTACAACGACGGACTCTCGCTGTTGACGATCCGTGGCACAACGCCCGAAATCATTGCGGAGGAGACACAGGGGAAGACGGTTCTGTTGAGCCAAACCACGCGCCGTACGGCACGCTTTGTATTGCGTAACTAACTGATACCTATTGATGAACACTTATTTGCAGCAGTATTTCACTGCCTCGTATTGGAAAGCACTCGGTGCTTCGTTTTGGCACGCTCTCCATACTCGTCGTTTCTGGCGTGAGTGGGTGGTGATGACGCTCGGTATGGGCATCGGAGCGGCTGCGGTGTACTATTTCCTCATACCGAGCCACTTGATAGTGGGAACGGTTTCGGGATTGAGTATCGTGATTAATACGGTCTTGGGCGGTGATGCAGACACTTTCTCTTATTGGGTAATGGGCATTAACGCGGTGCTGCTTTTGCTTGCTTTCCTGCTGATTGGCAATGAGTTCGGAGCAAAGACGGTTTATACGGCGATGATACTGGGGCCACTGACGCAACTTTTAGACTACCTCATGCCCTATACCCACTTCACGCACAGGATCATCAGTGCCCCTGAGATACAGGCGCAGTTGCAGGCGGGCGAGACGGTGCTGGATGCCCACGGCAACCCCTACCTGCTCGACCGAGCGGGGAATGTGTTGGAGCAGGTGCGCGACTCGGTCATGTCGGCAGGTTTAGGGCTGGGCGATGTGTGGTTCGACTTGTTGTGCTTTGTGTTCCTGCTCTCACTCTGCCAAGCCATTGAGTTCCGCATCAACGCCTCAACAGGCGGATTGGACATCCTGGCAAAGATAATCAATAAGTACCTGCATTTCGACATCGGTGTGTCGGTCTCGATAGGCGGGGCATTGATTTGCTGCTCGGCGTTCCTGATTAACGATACCCGAATGGTAATCATCGGACTGTTGGGTACATGGATTAACGGTGTGGTAATCAACTACTTTGCTGCATCATTCAACTTGCGCAAACGGGTGTGCATCATCTCGCCCGACTACGAGAAAATACGCCGCTATATAGTGGACGACTTGGTACGGGGCTGCTCGCTCTATAAGGTGACGGGCGGTTATCTGAACGAAGAGAATATCGAGATACAGACCCTGCTCACACAGGAAGAGTTTGCGAACCTGATGCACTTCATGAAAGCCAATGATATTCACGCCTTTACGACGGCAGGCAACTGCTCGGAGGTGTACGGACTATGGCTCAAACACAAACGGCGTAACGGGCGCATTGAGATAGCGCCTGAGGAGGAATAAGCGTGTGGAAATGTTTGCTTTTTCAGAAAGCACAAACACCTGAAATAGAAATATAATCACTTAATTATCACTATATTATGAAACCTACACTTTTTGTATTGGCAGCCGGAATGGGCAGCCGCTACGGCGGACTGAAACAGATTGACGGATTGGGACCGAACGGGGAAACCATTATGGACTACAGCGTCTTCGATGCGCTGCGTGCCGGCTTTGGGAAAATTGTATTTGTTATCCGCAAGGACTTCGAAGAGGATTTTCGACGCGTAGTGCTGTCGAAATATGCCGACAAAGTGCCCTGCGAAGTGTGCTTCCAGTCGGTGGACAAAGTGCCGGCAGGCTACTCGTACAACCCCGAGCGCACCAAACCCTGGGGCACCAACCACGCCGTGCTGATGGCAAAAGACATTATCAAAGAGCCGTTTGCCGTTATCAACGCCGATGATTTCTACGGCAAAGAGTCGTTCCAAATTTTGGCGGACTATCTGAAAAGTATCGAGGGTACGACGGGCAACTATGCCATGGTCGGCTATCGGGTGGCGAACACGCTCAGCGAGAACGGCAGTGTAAGCCGTGGTGTCTGCGCAACCGACGAGAATGGCTATCTGACCGATGTCGTAGAGCGTACCAAAATTGAGAATATCGGCGGGAACATCGTCTTCACCGAAGACGGGCAGGATACTCTGCTTGCGCCGAACACGCCCGTGTCGATGAATATGTGGGGCTTTACGCCCGAGTACTTCGAGTTTGCTGATGCGGCATTCAAGGAGTTCTTGACTAACTACGGCAATGAGATGAAGAAAGAGTTCTATATCCCGACTGTGGTCAATGACCTGATTCGTGCGGGAAAAGCGACCTGCAAGGTCTTGGATACGCCGTCCAAGTGGTTTGGTGTTACCTATGCCGAAGACCGTCCGCAGGTAGTGATGAAGATCAATAACTTAGTACACGAGGGAGTCTATCCCGAGAAATTGTTTTAACCGGAAAAGAGGAAACCAAATGGCAAGAATTTTAGTAACGGGTGGCACGGGCTATATCGGCTCGCACACCGTGGTCGAGTTGATGCAGCAGGGCTATGATGTAACCATTGTTGACAACTTGAGCAACTCCAATATCGATGTGTTGGACGGCATCGCTGCGATTGTAGGACGCCGCCCCGAGTTCCACAATATCGATTGTAACGACTTTGTAAACTTTGATAGTGTATTCAAACAGTATACAGATATTGAGGGTGTCATCCATTTTGCTGCGAGCAAGGCTGTGGGCGAATCGGTCGAGAAACCATTGCTCTACTATCGCAACAATATCGGTTCGCTGCTGACGCTGCTTGAGTTGATGAAGCGCCATCATGTGAATAACATTGTTTTCTCGTCGTCCTGCACAGTCTATGGGCAGCCGGATAAGGCGCATTTGCCTGTGGACGAGACGGCACCTATCCAGAAAGCCCTCTCGCCCTACGGCAACACCAAACAGATTAACGAAGACATCATTCGCGACGAAGCGCATGCCGACGCGGCACTACATGCCACTATCTTGCGCTATTTCAACCCGATAGGCGCACACCCGTCGGCACAGATAGGCGAGTTGCCCAATGGTGTGCCGAACAACCTGTTGCCTTTCGTAACGCAGACGGCAGCGGGCTTGCGCAAAGAACTGAAAGTCTTTGGCGACGACTACGATACCCCTGACGGTTCGTGCATTCGCGACTACATTTATGTGGTCGATTTGGCGAAGGCGCATGTGAAAGCCGTAGCGCGTATGCTCGGGAAGAAAGCAGCCGAACAGGTAGAGACTTTCAACTTGGGTACAGGGCGTGGGTTGAGCGTGCTGGAAATAGTACGCGGCTTCGAAGAGGCTACAGGTGTCAAAGTGCCGTACTCTATCGTGGGACGCCGCGAGGGCGACATCGAGAAGGTATGGGCAAACCCGACCAAAGCCAATACCGTGCTGGGTTGGAAAGCAGAGACTCCAGTGAGTGAGGTGCTGCTATCGGCTTGGAATTGGGAGAAGCACCTGCGCAACCTCTAAACAACAGATATGCAACTATATCCGCTACTCTTTACACCGCGTCTGTTCCATAAAATCTGGGGTGGACAGCATATAAAAAATTGGTATAAGCCGCTCTCCGACACCATGGAAAATGTGGGGGAGAGTTGGCTTATCTCTGCCGTTGAGAAGTATCCGACCGTCGTTGCCAATGGTCCATTGAAAGACAATGAGTTACAAGACTTGTTGGAAGTATATATGAGCGATTTGGTGGGCGATAAGGTATACGAGGTGTTCGGCAATCTCTTTCCGTTGCTGATTAAGTTTATCGATGCGGACGATGATTTGAGCATTCAAGTACATCCCGACGATGACTACGCATTCGAGAACGAGGAGTCGCTGGGCAAGACCGAGATGTGGTATGTCATGCCGTCCGAACCCGATGCGTCTATCGTATTGGGTTGGAAACAACCGATGTCCGCCGAGCAGATTGGGGCTGCCATAGATGAGGGTATGCTGTCCGATTATCTTTGCACTTATCCCGTGCGTCAAGGCGACTTCGTGATGATACGCCCGGGAACGGTACATGCAATGCGCAAAGGGACAATAGTGGCTGAGATTCAGGAGAATAGCGATATTACCTACCGCCTCTACGACTACAATCGGGTGGGGAATGACGGTAAGAAGCGTCCTCTCCATGTGCGTAAGGCGTTGGAGGTGATGAATATGGAGCAGTTTGCGGGAAGAGCCGTGGAGCATATCGAGACGGAAAGTGCGGTGCAGGGCATAGCGCATACACCGTATTTTACGACCAATGTACTGCACTTCTCGCAGCCGATAGCGCGTGACTATGCGCCTTTGGATTCGTTTGTGGTCTATATTTGTGTGGAGGGCGGTATGCAACTGCAGGCACTGGATGCTGATGCAGATAATCAGACGGTTACGCTGCAGTGTGGTGAGGCCGTGCTGTTGCCGGCCGTGCTGAACGACATCGTCCTTACTCCCACAACACCTGCCTGTCGTCTATTAGAAGTCTATATGGATCCGGACTTGCTGTAGAGTAAGGTGGATACAATGAGGATACAATGAGGATACAATGAGGATAGAACGAAGATACCGGAAGGATACAGGCATCTTGTGGTTTATCGCATAAATCAACGAAATGAGGATGTCGGGAGGATATAGGGAGGATAGAAAGTAAATACAGTTTTTTCTTTCCCGTTTCTGTAACATAAAATGAAGAACGGGGAAGCGGTTTAGAACACTTCTCGAAACGGTACCATTACAAACTCCCTTTCTTGCATGAGCGGGTGGGGGAGAGTCAGTTCTTGGGTCGCACAAGGGACACTTGTGCCATCGGTGGTGTAGTACAGCAACAGGTCGATGTCAATAATGCGGTCGGTATAGTGTCCGCCCTCGCTCTTGTGCGTACGCCCCATTTCTCGCTCTATCGCCTGCGTACAATGCAGCAGTTCCATGGGCGAGAGGGAGGTATCGAGTGCCAAGCAGATATTGCAGAAGTCGTTTGCCGATGCAAAACCCCACGGCTTGGAGTAGTAATAGTCCGAGCAGATCACCACTTTTCCTGCCCGCTCCGAGAGTAAGGCAACGGCTTGCCGGAGATACGCCTCTCGGTTGCCGAGGTTAGAACCTAACGAAAGATAAGACCGCCCTATGTATGGGGCGGTCAAATTGAATGGGGGTATGTGGTCGAAGGATTGCATAACGAGCATCTATGGCGTGTCAGGCTGTCGCAAGGTACTATATCACAAAGTATTGTAGCAAGTGCACTCAGTCCGCTATCTCCTCTGCCGCATCGGCAGTGGCGGTGGTGACAAAATGGAACAACTTGTCTGCCCCCTTTGTGAAAGGCCGGTAGAGCATGGACTTTTGTACTATTTCTGTTTTGGAGAAACAATGGAACTGCTGGTCTATGCGGTTGCAGAGAAAGACTACCACCAATACTACCAACGCCCATTTGGCTATGCCAAACAAGCCTCCGCCCAAACGATTGAGAAAGCCGAGGTGAATGGCTTTCAGTAGTTTCGACAGCAGTCGCCCGAGCAGGTTAAGCACAATGGCAATACCCAAGAAGAGCAGCGTATAGGCAATCACATCGCATACGCCCGCAGGCCATTGTGTCTGGTGCAGTATCCACGCGGAAAAGCCTACACCCCACAAACGCGCACCCACTACACCCGCTATCACTGCCACAATGGCAATGAGTTCGGTGATAAAACCACGCATCAGCCCTCGTACTAATCCGACGAGTAGCGGCAATAGCAGCAAAGCATCCAACCAATTCATCCGGAAATATAAATAGAGATATCAAACAATATAAAAAGAGCCAACATAGTGAGATACCCCTCTCTATGTTGGCTCTGGTGTTGTACTATTTGTTCTTGTCTGCCGAGGTATATTCTATGGGTATCCAAACAGAACCGTCGTTCTTGTTGGTCATAACAATATCGTCAATAATACTGCTGCCGCCGATATAGATGTTGCGCGGCGTAATAGACCAGTCGTATTGGTCGTGGTCGTAGCGTGCATTGTCGCGGAACTGTCCGAGAATACCCGTGATAGAACCTACATAGTTCGGGCAGTTGGCTACACCCGTCGAGTCTGCTCCCGGAATATAGAAGCGTGCGAACTTGCTGTACTCCGAATTGCTTACCAGCGTATAGTTGGTGCCATCAGTTATCACACGGCTCTGCGGATAGCCTACATTTGCCGTCGTAGGGGCAAACACATTGGCGTATGTGTCGTCCTCGGGATCGCCTGTCGTGCAGGGCGTTGTTACGGCTCCGTTATACTCGTAGTTGCCTGTGAACCATACATTTTGCAGCACAACCAAACGCCCATCCATAGTGCGCATTTCGGTTTCGTCCTTAAGATTGATAAAGTCCGTTATCTTAATGGTATCGTACTGCAGTTTCGATTGGTCGGGTACGCCTATCAGCGTTACGGCATTGCGGAATATGCTGCTCGGAATACGCCCGGGTGCCCAACCCACTTTCTGGCTGGCGTTCTGTGCATAGATATTGTTGTTGTATGCCGGTACGCAGAGTTGCGGTTGGTCGCCGTAGCGTCCGACACTCAAGCCGTTGCAGCGAATGAGTATCTCTTGCCCAATCTGGTATGTACCGCTCGCCGAACCTATATCTACCGAGATACGCAGGTTCTGCTGCTTGCCGTCTACCACTTGCTGGATAACCATCGATTTGTAGTAGTTTCCTCCGTAGTCGTCGGTCGAGATACGCCCACGAATATAGATACCAATAGTATCGGTCGGGATCGTATCAATGGCAAAGAGATAGATACCATTTCCGTTTGTAGCACGGCTGCGGTATTGCGAAGTATCGCTCCAAAAATTGCCTACCTCCGTCATGTAGGTGGCAACAAATTCATTGAGCGTATAGACTTTGTACTCCGACTCGCGCGTCTGTATCAGACTGTCGATATTGGTTGTCTTCTTGAATACATCGTCTTCGGTGAGTGCCTTAGGCGAACAAGAAGCCAATGCACCGCTCAGCGCTACGGCTGCGATGGCAGTATATATATAAGTTTTGCGTTGCATGCTAATTAAAATTTATAGGTTACACTCAAGAAGAAGTTCATTCCCCATGCGTAGTAGTACTTGCTCGGGAACTTCCATGCGTTGGGCGAGATAACGGAGTTCTCGTTATCATCTACACCCTGACGCGTGTAGCGAGGCAGACGCGCCTGCTGATAGCCTCCGGTCTTGAAGTGCGTATTGTTGGTCAAGTTGGTGATAGAGAGGTTGATAGAGAGCGACTGACGGTTCTGCAAGTAAATCAGTTTGCCTACGCTGGCGTCTATCAAGAAACGGTTGAGCGGGTTGGTAGCCACGAGCGACTCCTGCTCCGAGAGAATGCTGTACGGGTAGCGCAATACAGGTACTCCGTTCTTGTCCAGCACTGCATTGGTCGGGAACGAACCATCGCCCAGCGACTCGGCTGCTTTGCCGTCTGTGGTCTCGATAGCGTTGGCATACGAGTCGCCATACCAACCATTGACGGGTGTACCGTCGGCACGCACACCGGTAAACAGTCCTTTCATACGGCGCGAAGGTGCTACATCGAGATAGTTCCAATCGTAGTAACTTACCGTGATGTCCGCAAACCACATCTTCGGGTGGAAGAACGATAGTTTGAGGCTGGTGTTTACTTGCGGGCCGCTTGATACACGGAGTCCCTTGAGCAGTACTTCGTCGCTTACCTCGAATACGGACTTGCCGTTGATGTCCTCTGCCAGTGCCATACCGTTCTCTGCCGAGGTGATAGCCATCGCATTGGTCGTATAACGATAACTGCCTACGCTGGCAGCACCGGTCAGTGTGAAATAGGTACCGAGTTTGACGGCTGCGGCTGCCTCCACACCATAGTGGCGACGCCCGATGCCTGTCAGTGCCTGGTTGACAAAGGTGCGAGCCTCATCATCGTAGTAGCCGTTCAGTTCGCTTCCGTCCCAGAACTGGGTGTAGAAGCCTGTGATACGACCACGCACAATCGGGTAGTTGAATTCGTAGGATATATCGCCGCCGACTACCTTCTCACTCGCAGCATAGAAGTCCGAGAGCGATTTGGCATTGTCGTGCGTATAGATAGGTGCAATCACACGGTCGTGTACACGCTGTGAGATATAGGCATTGCGAGCCAACGGTGCACGGGTTTCTGCCAATGCGTTTAGTTTCAATTGGTTACGCCCGTTGATTTTGTAGGTCGCCCCTATCTTGAAACTCGGGTCGACAAAATCGTGTGTCTCACCGAGATAGGTCGCACCGGCATGGAGCGTACCGTCAGCCGCTTGGGCAATAATGTCCTTGGCTTGGCTGCCGAGATACAATTCTGCGTCCTGTGGGTTGAGTTGTGCCAAATACCATGCACGACCATTAATCATATTCGTGGTACGCTGCATCGAGGAGTAGGTCAGTTGTAGAGCATAGTAGACATCCACTTCGTTGAAATTCCACTCGTTCTGTGCCCATACCTTTGCCGTTCCCATATTGATACGATAGTCGTAACCGAAACGGTCGCCTGTATGGATGGTATCGTTGTAGTCCGAAGCAATATCGTTCTTCTTTACATTCGCAATATCTGTCTGCGAGAGTCCTGCGTTGGTTGCCAACTCCTTGATATCACGGTCAGCAAATGGGTCTACATCTATCCACTGATTACCGCCGAGCAGGTCGTCAATAGTCTTGTAGTGTACGCCCTGCGAGAACTTACCCTCAAAACCGGCCGTTATTTTCAAATGCTCAAATTGGGTATTTACATAGTTCACATTCGCCATAGCCTCTTGAATGTCGTTGTGCCGACGCTCCAAGATATAGCGTGCTGCTCCGTTGGGATCGTTATAGTTGTTGGCTATGTTCGAGGCATAGATGTTGTCCCAGTCAATCTGCGTGGTCTTGCTGTCGCGCGACTGCCATAGGTCAACCAAGTCGTTGTATTGTTTGGCGTTGATGCTGGGGCCAATGATATTGCCGTCGTGGGCAATCGTTCCCGTACCCATGCCGATACCATTCATATCCGTACCGATAAAGTTACCATACGGGAAGTGCTGTCCGTTGTTTGGGTCGTAGAGTTGCTCCGAGTTGCCATCTGCTATCTGTCCGTCCCAGAGGAACGAAGGCAGGTTACGATAGTAGTCGGGACGAGGGTCGGGTGCGTTATAGAAGTTCAGTGCCGAGTTGCTGTAGAGGCTGTAGTGGTAGCCTACGGCGAACTTTATCTTGTTCTCATCGTTTATTTTCCAATCGAAACTTACGATAGCCGTCGGGTCGTACGATTTTACGATACGCGAGTTGCGTACCTTGCCGTTCTGGTAGCCCCAGTAGGGATTGTAACTATTATGCCCCCACGAGGTTTTGTTGTACGCATTGGTCAGATCGTATACCTCCTGCGTTACGGCGGCGTTCTGTCCGCGCTCTGTCGGTGCGCCGAAGGTAACAATCGACAGGTTCTTGTCGTTGCCCCATTTCTTCTGTGCGGCAAAGAAGTAACCGAACGAGTAGTAGTTGATACCCTCACCGATAATGCCTTTTTGGTCAATGTATGGCGAGAAGCGGAATGCCAATTGTCCGATGAATGCCCAGCCATTGCTCAGTACACCGCTGGCGTAAGTGGCATTCACGCGCCCTTTGTAGTTACGGTTGGTACCTGCCAAACCCACTTTCCAACCTTGCGCATAGCGTGATGCGTCCATCAAATAGTTGGTCGATGTGCCGAGTCCGCCGAAAGTGAAGTTGGTCGCTCCGATAGGATTGACTACCTCTTTGTTACGGCTGGCATCGTTCAAGCCGCCCATTGCCGAGAAATTGAATGTTCCCCGCTCTGCGGTGTTGAAGTTGATGCCGTTGATGTAGGTGCTCTCTTCGGTCTGGTCGTAACCACGATTGCGATACCGAGCCGTCGACCACGCAAACGAGGTCAGCGAGTTGAATACATCGTTGCTTGCCGACGAGGCAGATGACATAGCCTGCGATTTACCCTCATCGTCGTTCAGGTCTTCATCGCTCAAGTTGAGCAGTATCTCCTCTTGAGTAGCCCTCGCAATATCCGGTTGCAGCGTTACACCGTCCAACACATTCTGTTGGTCTGCGTATAGTTGCACCAACTCTATGGTAGCAATGTAGCCGTCTGCCTCGATGATGACTTCTTCGTCGGTTGGCTCCAAGTAGAGTAGTGTAAATTCGCCGGAAGCATTGGTGGTAGTTGATATGTTTTGGTTTGCGAGTGTTACCTTTGCGCCTACGATAGGGCGTTGGCTACCACCATCCAAAACAGTTCCTTTCAGCGATGTTTGTGCCATCAGCCCAAGAGTGAGCGTCAAGCCAAACAGCAGGGACATAATTCTTTTCATACAAGTATATGTTTCAAGTATATGTTTGTTGTGTATAGTCTTAGAATTCGGCACTCTTTGGGGTGCGGGGGAAGGGGATTACATCTCGGATATTCTGCATGCCCGTCACAAACAACATCAGTCGCTCGAAACCTAATCCGAAGCCTGCGTGTGGCGCAGCCCCAAAACGACGGGTATCCAAATACCACCACATATCTTTCATCGGAATGTTGCGGCGTTCGATCTCTGCATTCAGTTTGTCGAGGCTCTCTTCACGCACCGAACCGCCGATAATCTCACCAATCTGTGGGAATAGTACATCTGTGCCCTGTACGGTCTTGTTATCCTCGTTAATCTTCATGTAGAATGCCTTAATCTCCTTTGGGTAGTCGGTCATAATGACCGGTTTGCCGAAATGCTCCTCTACCAAGAAACGCTCATGCTCCGAACTGAGGTCATCGCCCCAGTTGCACGGGAACTCAAACTTCTTGCCGTTGCGGATGGCCTCTTGCAGTATCTCAATACCCTCGGTGTAAGGCAGGCGGACAAACTCCGTATCGAAAACCGATTGCAGACGAGCAATCAAGCCTTTGTCTACATATTGGTTGAGGAATTCCAAGTCGTCTTGGCAGTTCTCTAACGCCCAACGCACGCAGAACTTAATGAAGTCCTCCTCCAAGTCCATCAGTTCGGTTTTGTCTATGAAAGCCACTTCGGGTTCGATCATCCAGAATTCTGCCAAGTGGCGAGGGGTATTCGAGTTCTCAGCACGGAAAGTAGGGCCAAAAGTATATATCTTGCCTAATGCCATCGCACCAAGTTCGCCCTCCAGTTGCCCACTGACGGTCAGCGAGGCTTGCTTGCCGAAGAAATCATCGGAGTAGTCTATCTTGCCCGCTTCGTCATACTTCAGGTTATAGAGGTTCTTGGTCGTTACCTGGAACATCTGTCCTGCGCCCTCGCAATCCGACGCCGTAATGAGCGGGGTGTGGAAATAGAAATAGCCGTGTTGGTGGAAGTAGGTATGAATAGCAATCGCCATATTGTGGCGGATACGCAGCACTGCCCCAAAGGTATTGGTGCGGGGACGGAGGTGTGCAATGGTGCGCAAGTACTCCATGCTGAGCCCTTTCTTCTGCAGCGGGTATTTCTCGGGGTCAGCCGTGCCATAGATTTCGAGCGAAGTCAGTTGAATCTCAACCGCCTGCCCTGCGCCCTGGCTCTCGACCAGCGTACCCGTAGCCGAGATACACGCACCGGTGGTTACGGGCTTCAGTTGCTCCTCCGAGAACTTCGTGAGGTCGGCTACTATCTGGATATTCTTAATGGTCGAACCGTCGTTGAGGGCGATAAACGATACATTCTTGTTGCCTCGACGGCTGCGTACCCAGCCGCGTACATTGATTTCTGCTCCAAAGTCAGTGCGCTTGAGCGCATCAATAATTACTGTTCGCATTCTAAATTAATAATTAACAAGTAATAATGAACATGCCGGTCTAATCTGTGCCGTGCGTGTCGATTGGTTCTTCTTTTTTGGTTTGTATGAGTAGGCTATCCCTTGCTCATCCCTTGCTTATTTCTTAGGTAGGCTTTCGCAGCCCTTCAGGATTGGTTGCTGCTGGATAAGGCGAGAAATGGCAGGTTAAAAAGTGTGCATCACTCAAAACGGGCGTTCCATAGTGTCGCCCATGCTGTTACCAGGCTGCAACGACGCTCCGTCTGCGCTCGCACTGTTCATAGACGAACGGATGGTAACACATCCGCCTCCGGTGGTGTCGCCCGCTGCCTGCACTTCGCCCGACTCGTTGTACTCCACAAACTCGTCGTCCACATTCTGGAACTTGGCGAACGACCCGCGGAAACGCAAGCGTATGTCCTTGGTCGCACCACTACGGTGCTTGGCGATACATATATATGCCATACCCTTGGTACTGCCCTCCGAGTCTTCCCATATCTTGTAGTACTCGGGGCGATGGATAAAGCATACCATATCCGCGTCCTGCTCGATAGAACCCGATTCACGCAAGTCGCTCAACTGCGGTTTCTTGGCCTCGGTGCCGCCCTGACGGGATTCAACACCACGGTTCAACTGACTTAGTGCGATAACGGGGATATCCAACTCTTTTGCCAACCCCTTTAGGCTGCGGGAAATGATACTTACCTCCTGCTCACGGCTGCCGTAGTTCATACCTTGCGCATTCATCAGTTGGAGGTAGTCGATGATTATCATCTTCACCCCGTGTTCGCGTACCAGTTTACGCGCTTTCGATTGCAGTTCGAATACCGATAGTCCCGGTGTGTCGTCGATATAGAACGGTGCGCCGAAAAGTTCGTTTATCTTGGTGTTCAGACGCTTCTGCTCTTCGCGTGAGAGTTTGCCCGTCTTAATCTTCGTACCGTCTATCTCGCAGACATTCATTATCAAACGATTGACCAATTCGACATTCGACATCTCGAGCGAGAACATCGCCACGGGGATATGGTAGTTGACGGTCATGTTCTTTGCCATCGACAGCACAAATGCGGTCTTTCCCATGGCAGGGCGGGCGGCGATAATCACAAGCGCCGAGTTCTGCCACCCCGCCGTCACCTTATCGAGTGCATCGAAACCCGACGGCAGACCCGAGATATTCCCTTCGTTCTGCGAAGCGATCTCCATGCGCTTCAGTGCTTTCTCTATCATCGGGTCGATCTGCGTCACCTCACGCTTCTGCGAGCGTTGGCTAATCTCGAACACACCCGCTTGCGCCGTCTGCAGCAGTTCTTCGATGTCCTGCGTCTCGTCGTAACCACCCTCTTCGACCTTTGCCGCAAGGGCAATCAAGTCGCGTGCCGTGGCTTTTTGCGCAATCACCTGCGCATGGTAACGCAAGTGTGCCGACGATGCCACACGCCCCGTCAGTTCGTTGACTTTTTCTGCCCCGCCTGCCTCGGCAAGTAACCCCATCGATTGCAGTTTCTCCGCTACCGTAAAGGCATCGATAGGCTGCTCCTTGAGGGCCAACGACTGTATCGCCTCGAAGATGAAACGGTGTTGGTCGTGGTAGAACGACTCGGGGCGCAACAGGTCTGCCACCGTCGAATAGGCATCCTTATCAATCATCAATGCCCCGAGGACGGCTTCCTCGAGGTTGAGCGCCTGCGGAGGCAACTTGCCCGCCACATTCGCCCCTACTTTGATTTCGGTAATGGTCGTCTTGCGGCGGCCTTTATTTGCTTCTGCCATATTCTTCCAACAGGTTCTTTGCTGCGATAAAACTGCTTATCTCGTTGTTCAATACTTGCTTTTCCGCTTGGGCTATGAGCGACTCCATACGCTCTTTTTTGTAGAAACCGTCGAGCAGGGCTTGGTTGATGGTCTCGTACATCCAATACTTGGCTTGCTCGGTGCGGTGGCGGTCAAAATAGCCGTTCTTCTTGGTGAAAGCAATGAAGTCCTCCACATTCTGCCATACCTCTTTGATTCCCGTATATTCGGTCGAAGAACAACAGATAGCATCCGCTTTCCATCCCGACTCCGAGGGAGGGAAAAGAGCCAGTGCGTTACGGAAACTGACGCGTGCGGCTTGGGCTTTCTCTATGTTGTTGCCGTCGCACTTATTGATAGCAATGCCGTCCGCCATCTCCATGATACCCCGCTTGATACCCTGCAACTCATCGCCTGTACCCGTAACCTGCAAGAGCAGGAAATAGTCCACCATCGAGTGCGCCGCTGTCTCCGACTGCCCGACGCCTACGGTCTCGATCATAATGGTGTCGAAACCTGCCGCCTCGCAAAGTACAATGGTCTCACGCGTCTTGCGTGCCACACCGCCGAGAGAACCTGCCGATGGGCTGGGGCGTATGAATGCATTCGACTCCGCAGAGAGTTCGTTCATGCGTGTCTTGTCGCCCAATATACTACCTTTGCTGCGTTCACTCGATGGGTCTATTGCCAATACGGCAAGACGCTTGCCTTGGTGGCACAGTTCCGTGCCGAGGGCTTCGATAAAGGTCGACTTACCTGCACCCGGCACACCCGTGATACCCAACCGAATCGAGTTACCCGAATAGGGTAGGCATAGTTCGATGACTTTCTGCGCTATGGCTTGGTCGGAGAGCAGTTGGCTCTCGACGAGCGTAACCGCCTGCCCCAAGATAGACACATTGCCGCTGCGTATGCCCTCAAAATACTCTTCGGCACTCAGCGTCCGCTTCTGTCGGCGGAATGTACTGTACGGATTGACACTGGGCAGGTTCTCCACGCCCGAATTGACGGTCAGTCCTTTGTATTGTTTGTCATTTTCCGGGTGTTTCATAGTATCATGGGATATATTTTTACGATGGGCGCATACCATTTGCACTCCGAAAGCGGATGTTTATTTCACTTTCCAGAGTATGGTAACCAGGCGCTTGGGTTGGTTCGGGTCGTTGGTAATGACCTGAATCTGACGGGCGTAACTGCCCGGCTCGAGCGGCTTGCCGTCTACCACGGTGGCTATCTCCACACGAATGGCACTCGCCTTGTGTCCGGCCTTCACCGACTTCGGCGCAGTGCACTCGATACTCTTGTCGCTCGAGTAGACACGGCGGATAAGCAACGGGTCGTTGCCGCCGTTCTTGAGCGAGATAGTGCCTTTCAGTTTCTTGCCCGCTGCCACTTCGCCGAGGTTGAACTCCTTGTCTATCTCGAGGATAGGCGCGTTCTGACGGTCGGCTGCGCTGAGGCTGCCAAAGTCTTCTGCAATATCGCCCTTGAGGGTAATCTTATAGGTGTCGTCTATTACTTGCTTGCCGTCTACAACGACATATGCATACACTTCCACAGGACCATAGAGCGGGCAGGCTTTCGAGTCCAAAACAAAAACGAACTTGCCCGTCTCGTTGGGTTTCACGGTGCCGAGGGTGGTCTGGCTGACAAGATACTTGTCCTGGTCGCGGGTAGCGAGTTCCACTTTGACCTCTTGACCGCTCAGGTTGGCGTACTCTATTTCACGCTTGGCGTTCTCGCCTTTCTTTACCGAACCGAAGTTGACAGCCTTGCTCTTGAGGCTCAAGTTCCCCATTTCCACGCTGTATTGGTTGATAGGCTTGGCGGGTTTTGGTATCACTTCTCCTTTGATATACAGGCGTTTCGTACCCTCCGTAGCGTTCGAGGTTACGGTAATCGTCTTCTGGAATCGTCCGGGGCGACCGTTGGGGTTATAGGTGACGGTTATCTCGCCCGCCTGTCCGGGTTCGATTGGTTCACGCGTCCATTTCGGGGTGGTGCAGCCGCAACTGGCGCGTACGTTGCTCAGCACGAGCGGCTCCATACCCTCGTTCTTAAACTTGAATACGGTCGTTACACGCCCGTCTGCTTCGTTTATTTTGCCGAAGTCATGCTCCGTCTTCTCGAAGGTAAGCACAGGCTGTTGAGCCATCATGGCTACTGCTACGAGAGCCATAGAGAGTGTCGCCAAAATCTTTTTCATACTATGTTTTGTGCTTTATTTATATAGTTTCGCCCATATATTAATTCCTAATTCCTAATTCCTAATCCCTAATTCTTATTTGCTCTCCACTCGCTTTGCCACTTTCACTTCGGGTAGTTTCTTCAGTGCGGTGAATAGGTCTTGCAGTTCTTTGCGGTCGTAGATATACACTTCGAGCCGTCCTCTGAATATGCCGTCATCGGCTATCACATGCATTGCCCGCATATTGATATGGAACTGCTCCGTGATGATTTGCAGCACATGGATGAATACGCCGAACTTGTCAATACCTTGTATTTCAATCGTTTCCACAAACGATTGCACGCGGTGTGTATTCCATGTGGCGGCGTATATCTGCTTGCCGTGCGACGACTTGAGCAGCATTGCCTCATCGCAGTCAATCTTGTGGATATACATTTTCCCGTCGCTGTCCAGGTAGCCGAGCACCTCATCGCCCGGAATCGGATGGCAGCAGTCGGCAAGAATATAGTCCTTGCCGAGATTTTCATCGGTCAGCACTATCTCGTGTTTCTTGCTCGGCTTTTCCGTAGGTTTCGGTGGCGCAATGGTGGCTTTGGGCTGCCCTTGTGCCGTGGACGCAAAGGGGTTAATCCGCTCCCACAGACTCTTCTTTGGGAAAATAATCTGCTGCATGTCGTCGAGGCGTATCGCACCCTGCCCAATCTGCAGGTAGAGTTGCTGCGGCTGTGTGAGCAGGTAGTGGTTGAGCATACGCTGCAACGCCATATCGACGCAGTCTTTCGCCCCTATCATGTCGAGCGCATCGTGGAATAGTTTCTCGCCCCGCTTGATGTAGTTGCGCTCCTCGCGGCGGAAATAGTCGTGTAGGCAACTCTGTGCCTTGGCGGTCGTTACAAAACCGAGCCAGTTGTCCTGTGGGTGTTGGCTGTTCGAGGTCAGTATCTCCACTTGGTCGCCGCCTTTCAGCACATAACTCAGCGGCACGAGCGTGTGGTTCACTTTCGCCCCGATGCAGTGTTCGCCCAGTTCGGAGTGCAGTTGGAACGCGAAGTCGAGTGCCGTTGCGCCCTGCGGCATGGTCTTTATCTCCCCTTTGGGCGTGAAGACGAACACCTCTTGCGCAAACAGGTTGAGTTTGAAGGTGTCGAGAAACTCCATGGCGTCCTTCTCGGGGTGTTCGAGTATCTCTTTTATCTCGCAGAGCCACTTGTCCAGTTCCGACTCGTCTGCCTCGCCCGTCTTGTATTTCCAGTGTGCCGCCAGTCCTCGTTCTGCCAGTTCGTGCATGCGGTCGGTGCGTATCTGTACTTCTATCCACTCGCCGTCCTGCCCCATCACCGTTACGTGCAGTGCCTCGTAGCCGTTCGCTTTGGGCGTGCTGATCCAATCGCGTATGCGCTCGGGGTGCGGGCGATAAATCTCCGTAATGGCGGAGTATATCATCCAGCATTGGTCTTTCTCCGACATCGTTTCGTAGGGAGTGAAGACGATACGCACTGCCAACAGGTCGTAGACATCCTCAAAGGGTATCTGTTGCGTGGTCATCTTCTTCCATATCGAGTAGACCGATTTGATACGCGCCGTGATGGTGAACTGATACCCCATCGCCTCGAGTTTCTTTCGTATCGGGGCGGAGAAGGTCTCGAAGGTCGCCATCTGTGCGTTCTTGTTTGCTGCCAGTTTGGCTTCTATCTCGGCGTATTTGTCGGGGTGTTCGTATTTGAAACTCAGGTCTTCGAGTTCGGTCTTGATGGGGAAAAGTCCCAATCGGTGGGCGAGTGGCGCATAGATATAGAGTGTCTCGCCGGCTATCTTGTATTGCTTGTCTTTGGGTTGCGCCCCGAGGGTGCGCATGTTGTGCAGGCGGTCGGCTATCTTGATGAGTATCACTCGAATATCGTCGGATATGGTGAGCAGCAACTTGCGGAAGTTCTCTGCCTGCTCGCTTGCCTGTGCGCCGAATACGCCGCCCGATATCTTGGTCAGTCCGTCCACTATCTGCGCTATCTTGTCGCCGAATAGGTCGCGAATGTCCTCTACGGTGTAGTCCGTATCTTCCACCACATCGTGGAGCAGTGCGCTGCAGATACTCGTGCTGCCGAGCCCTATCTCTTTCACGCAGATACGAGCCACGGCAAGCGGGTGCATGATATAGGGTTCGCCGCTCAGTCGTCGGACGCCTTGGTGCGCTTGTTTGGCAAAGTTGAAGGCATGCGTAATGATTTCCACTTTCTGACGGTGCGCGGTGTGCGCATAGTCGTCCAGCAGTTCCTCGAACGCATGTTGGATCATTTGTTCCTCTTCCGGTGTAAACTCGCTTTGTTTCATATCCGCTCTACTCTCGTAGATAGAAAAAGTGCGCAAAGTTACGCTTTTTATTTCAATCCCGCAAGAGCCAAAGCAAAATACCCCGCCCGTCCTCTCGCTGCCGACGATATATAATGTCTGATATGTCGCCGCCGACAACAAATAATGCCCCACAAACAAAGCCCGGCGTGCCGCATGCGACGAATAAACAATAAACAATGCCCCACCGACAATTCACAATGCCTTACCGAATATCCCGAGCCCGCTTCATCGGACTATCCTGCTGCCTTTATCGGGTCGTTAACGGGTGATTAATGGGTGATTAACGGGTGATTATGGGGTGATTAACGGGTTCGTGAAATAGTCCGATAAGCAGATGACCGAATGCTCATCGAATGTTCGCCGAATGCATACCGACCCGCAACACGCCCGTGTGCACCTACTCGTCCTCCGCAGTGCGGCGTATGTAAAAAACGCCGATTTTTCTACTCGAAAACACTTGCAGGAATGCAAAAAATGTCGTATCTTTGCAAGCAGAAAACAGAAAACCGCTTTTCTTGCTCCGAAAGGGCGCAAATCCCTGCTAAATAGCAGGAAATGGGGTAAAAGACGGCCTGACGAACCCGCTCGGCAATGGGGCGCTCGGGTGGGGTAGGAGAAAAAATAACCACGGACTGCAAAAAATGTCATTTTATCAAAAAAACAGTCGTGCAGGTGATAGATTTCCGCCGTTTCTCCGTTATATAATTAGGAAGACAATCCAATACAAGTAACCATAGAAAATACATAAAAATATGAAAGAAAATACCTATTGCGTGATTATGGCAGGCGGGGTAGGAAGCCGCTTCTGGCCGTTCAGCCGCAACAATAAACCCAAACAATTCCTCGATTTCTTTGGCACGGGGCGCAGCCTTATTCAGATGACGGTCGAACGTTTCCGTCCGCTGGTACCGATAGAGAACATCCTGATTGTAACGAATGTTCAGTACAAAGACATTGTGTTGGAGCAAATCCCCGACATGAAGCCCAGCCAGGTGCTGTGTGAGCCGGCACGCCGCAATACGGCGCCGTGTATCGCCTACGCCGTGTCGCATATCCGCGGCTTGCAAATCCGCAAAGCCATAGCGGCCGGCACGATGGAGAAATGGGAGACAACAGACCTCAGTCACGAGGCGTTTGCAGCGAACATCATTGTCGCCCCGAGCGACCACTTGATTTTGCAAGAGGACGGCTTCCGCCAAGTGGTGGCGGAGGGTCTGGATTTTGTGGAGAAGAACGACGCGATCTTGACGCTCGGCATGAAACCGACACGCCCCGAGACAGGCTACGGCTATATTCAAATGGACAAAGACCCGAACGCCCCGCAGTCGGAGGACGCTATCTGTAAGGTGAAGACTTTTACGGAGAAACCGAATCTCGACCTGGCAAAAGTGTTCCTCGAGAGCGGCGAGTTCTTGTGGAATTCGGGTATCTTTGTGTGGAACTTGCGCACGATATGCTCGGCGTTCCGCTCGTTCTTGCCCGAACTGGTGGAGATATTCCAAAACGGGGAGCAGTATATGGGTACGGCGAAAGAGGAAGACTTTATCCAGGAGAAATTCCCTACTTGCCCGAATATCAGTATCGACTATGGCGTGCTGGAAAAGGCTGCGAATGTGTATGTTAAGCCCGCCGACTTCGGCTGGAGCGACCTCGGCACATGGGGCTCTCTCTACGAACTGAGCGAGAAAGACGAGCACCAAAATGTGACGCTGCATTGCGATGCGGCGTTCTACGAGAGCGAGGGGAATATCGTGACGCTCGAGCCGGGTAAGTTGGCAGTGCTGCACGGTATGCACGATATGATAGTCGCCGAGCAGGGAAATGTGCTGCTCATCTGCCCCAAGGCGCAAGAGCAACAAATCCGCCAGATAGTGAACGACACCACCGACCGCTTCCACGGGAAATACAACTAATCTTTCGCAGGCGATATATCCTTTGGTATTCAATACAAAAAAAGCGAACTACATGAAAAAGGAAACTATAAGATATGCCTTTTTGTTGTTGGCAGCATTTCTTTCTGCTTGCACGAATGAGGTGGAGTTGCCCGATGAAGCCAAGGAGGTCTTGGCTCGCTCGGAATATGCGCAGCGGTTTAATAGTATTTGGAAAATACTAAATGAGAATTATGTCTTGTTAGATGGATTGGATGGCAATTTCGATCAGATTAGAGTAGACTATATCTTAAAAATGGACAGCGTCGCGACGGATAGCGCATTTGTGGCTCGGATGTATGATTTCTTCAATGTTCTCCAGGAGAAGAATATATATTTCTCTGTAAGAAGATATAGTTATGTGACAAATAAAGTTTGTAAGGTAAATCAGGCGCAGGAAGCGGGGGAATATGGGTGTCATCCGGGGTATTGTGCATCTGGAAATGATAATAAGTATGGCGGTCCATTTGTAATGAATATGGTGCTGCGATACGATGAGGATTCTGTCTCTCGCTCTTATGCTCTATTTCTTGCAGACGAGTATACCTATACCGAATTGCCGGAGAATTTTGACAAGCAGATGGACGAGATATTGGAAACTCCTGTGCAAGGCATTGTGTTGGATATGCGTTCCGTGATGACCTGCGCTGTAGCAGAGAAACTCTTGTCTTATTTCTATGCAAGTGGCTCTGTTTGTAGTTATGAGTACTGTTCGCGTTCAACGAAACAAACGAAACATTCGAATTACACGCTGTGGGCATCGAAATATATACGAGGAAATGGAAGGTTGGCAGATTACCCGGTGGCAATCATAGTGGATAGCCTAACCCATTGTGAGTATGCTTGGTTGGCGCATATACTTGCGGAACGAGACAATGTGGTATTGGTAGGTACTTCCGAACTGAATGGGGCGACATGGAGACAGAGTGCAACTTATTATGATGAGGATAGACTGGATTATCCTTACCACTTAATTAGAACTAAGCACCAAAAATTGGAAGATCCGATGGCTCTTAATATCGTTGTGGATTGGGAGGGGTATAACGGATATAGCCCGCTAAAAGAAGATAAATGTTTAGTCGCTGCTTTGGATTATATTGATTCCTACAACAATGAGCGACCCTAACGGATAAATAAACGGATACATAAAATAGAATACTTGGAAAATACAACTAACCTTCATAATCATTACTGCAGTATGAAACGGATATCGTGTAATTTACAAGCGCATGGCAAGGCACTTTTTAGGAAGAGTGGACTTTTGTTGGGTTGTGCATTCCTCTTTATGGGGGCAACTTGTGTCGGACCTGACAACTATTCTGACTATCCGGATACATCTAAACCAACTTGTAGTTGGGCAACGGCTGATGTGGTATTCTCTACAATACAGTTAAATTTGCCGGAATGTGTTACATTGTTTGGAACAGGAGCGTATCCTTATATGTCGTTTTCAGAGCCTTTTATACTTGCACAGATGAATCCTAATGCCTATGGTGAACTGACTTGGACAGCATTAAATGCAAATTGTACGGAAACAACTATGCATGCGCAATCTACGAAATATACCACGACTAACGATTGGAGTACATTGTCTTCTTTGTACAATATCTTATATGGAGTAGAGGCTCATATGGGGAGTGGCGATGTCGATGCACATATAAGTGCGAATGTTATAATTAAAATAGATAATGTACTTAATACCGAAACGGGGGAGTATGAAACGGTAATATGGGACTCTGGAACTTATAGTGGTACCGGTGGCTTTCTCAATTTGGATTTTATAAAGACTGCGAAGGTTTCACCTACAACGGGTGTACAAAAAGTTTATGTTCATAACCAATATGTAGATTTATGAAAACATTAAGTGAAAATATTACATTAGTTGTTTCGTTACTATGTTTGCTTCTCTTTTCTGCATGTGCAAATACAGAAAGAGAGAAAACTTTTACCTCAATTGCTCTTAGTGTTGATACGCTAAGTTACATGGATTTGTTGGTCGGAACAAACCCAACTTTAGTGTGGATTGATATTAATGAAGCAGGAGGCGATGAGACAGAAAAGGGTACTCCCTTTATTTATGAAAGAAACTGGAGTGACAATACCTATTGCGACTTATTGAATAAATATAATTGTACCATCCATTCTGAATATAAATTAGAAGAAAGTGGCAATCGGCATTTGGTGGGCTTGCAGCGAAGCGTATCTCGAAAAGCGGTTGGTACTGCCGATGACGATGACGCTTCGTCTTTAAGCAGTATGGCGGATGTTGAAATACAAACTCCGGAGCCTATTTATATATCTTCGCCTATGGCGTTAGAATGTGCTACGCTCCCGTATTGTTATTCGCAAAATTTGGAGGTAACATGGAATGCAGACCCTAATAATCAGTACGGAATTATAGCACTTGCATACTGGACAGGTGTTGTTATTGGCTCGCCGAGTGGGGGCACTCCTGTATATCATGCTGCATTAGTACCTGATGATGGAGATTGTGTACTGTATAATGAGTTGTTCGATGGAATGCCTAATAATGCCTATGTGTCATTGTATTTAATACGGGCGAATATAGTGCAGGTTAAGCAAGATGGCTCGACTGTGAATATAGAAGATATTGATTGGGAACAAATTGTGCAGGAGAATCCGGAATTGGTCTGCCAAACAACAAATATCGCTATTGGTTCAGCCGCAAAACTATCCTTTGTGTTGCGAACAGAGTTGTAAACAAAAAAAAATGAGTATACTTATGAAAGTACAGAGATATGCCTTTTTGTGGCTATTGGTAGCCTTTTTTGCCGCTTGCACGAATGAGGTGGAGTTGCCCGATGAAGCCAAGGAGGTTTTGGCTCGCTCGGAATATGCGCAGCGTTTTGACAAACTATGGAAAGTGCTTGACAAGAACTATGTCTTGTTCGATTATATGGATGTGGATTTTGACCAACTGCGGACGGAGTATATATTGAGAATGGACAGCGTCGCAACAGATAGTGCCTTCGTGGCGATAGTGCGCGGCTTTTGCAGTACCTTTCACGAGAAAGATATATCGTTTTCTATCGATCGGGCGTGGTATGAGACGAATGTGATAACCGAAAATAATCAAGCGTACTGGGCAGGAGAGACCGGGTATCTTCCTGGATATGGCGCATCGGGAAATAAAAATAAGTACATCGGTCCGTTGGGAATGAATACGGTACAGCGGTATGGGGAAGAATCAGGAACCCGTTCTTATGCTTTATTTCTTGCATGCAAGTATAAAACTACCGAATTGCCGGAGGATTTTGACAGGCAAATAAACGAGATACTGGAAACCCCTGTCCAAGGCATCGTGTTGGATATGCGTTCTGCAATGACTTGTTCGGCAGTGTGGGAGTTCTTATCCTATTTCTATGCGAAAGGGGAGACTTGTAGTTACAAATATCGTTCGCGTTCATCAATACGGAAGAATCGCTCGGATTATACGGTTTGGGGATCGGAAAGTATACAGGGATACGGAATGTTGGCAGATTACCCGGTGGCAATCATAGTGGATAGTCTGACCTGTGGTCAGTACGCTTGGATGGCACATATGCTTGCCGAACGAGAGAATGTGGCACTGGTAGGTACTACCGAACTGAATGGGGCTACATGGGGGCGCAGAACAACTTATTGTAATGAAGACCAGTTAATTTATCCGTATTTTCAAATAAAAACGAAATGCCAAAACTTTGAAGATCCGATGGCACTTGATATTGTTGTGGATTGGAACGGAGAATGTAACGAAAACGGACATTATGAAGATAAATGTTTAGTTGCTGCTTTGGATTATATTGATTCATACAATAAGGAGCGATAATAACGGATTAATAGAATACTTGGAAAATACAGCTACACCATGGGATACTTGAATTTTGATAAAACGGTGCTGACGAATCTCGAACGCTCGCTGCAGAAGGAGATGATTCGTACCAACCGCTCGGGAGTGTATAACGCCACCACGCTCGTGGACTGCAATACCCGCAAATACCACGGGCAACTCGTGCTGCCGCTGCCCGAACTGAGCGACGACAACTATGTGCTGCTCAGTTCGCTCGACGAGACCGTAATACAGCACGGGGCGGAGTTTAACCTCGGGCTGCACAAATACGGCGAGAACACCTATTCGCCCAACGGACATAAGTATATTCGTGAATTTGACTGCGAGGTGATATCGAAAACCACCTATCGGGTAGGCGGCGTGATACTGACCAAAGAGCGTATGCTAGTCAGTTTTGAGCCGCGCGTACTGATTCGCTACACGCTGCTCGAGGCGGGGTCGCCTACGGTGCTGCGCTTCAAGCCGTTCTTGGCGTTCCGCTCCGTCAACGAACTGACGCACGAGAACAGCCTGGCCAACACGAACATGGACGAGTGCGAGAACGGGCGCTACAATAAGATGTATGCGCAGTTCCCGAACCTCTATATGCAGTTCTCCAAAGCCGTCGAGTACCACCACGAGCCGACTTGGTATAAGGGCATTGAGTATCAGAAAGAGCAGGAGCGGGGCTATGACTATAAGGAAGACCTGATGGTGCCGGGCTACTTTGAATTGCCGATGCGCAAAGGCGAGAGCGTGATTTTTGCTGCCGGTATCACCGAGGCGGACACAAAGAAACTGAAAACCATCTGGGCAAAGGAACTGACCCGACGCAATGCCCGCACGGATATGTTTGCCTGCCTGAAAAACTCGGCAGCGCAGTTCTACAAGCGGGAGGGCGACAAGTGTTACCTGCTGGAGGGCTACCCATGGTATCACACCTCCGCACGGGCTGCATTCTTCGCTACGCCGAGTTGTACGCTCGATATAGATCGCCCCGAATACTGGGAGGCTATCATTGACCAAACGGCTCTCGATGAGGTGCGCGCATTTATGGCAGGCGAAACGGACAAGGTGAAGATGACGGGTATGGATGACCCCGATGCACTGCTTTGGTTTGTGCGTGCGCTGCAGAAATATGCCCACAAGTACACGGTGCATGAGGCGGCGGAGAAATATACGGAGATATGTGTGGAGGTGGTGAACTTCTATAAAAAACAGAATCACCCCCGTGCATGGGTACACCAAAACGGACTGATTTGGGTAGATGGCACGGAGCGACCGGCTACATGGATGTCTGCTATCGAAAACGGGCGTCCTGTTACGCCTCGTACGGGCTATGTGGTAGAGATTAACGCCCTATGGTATAACGCACTGAAATTCACGGAGGAACTGCTGCGTGAGGCGGGCAAAGAGGTGCAAGCCGACCTGATGGAATACCAAGCCGAGATAGTGCGTGACGCATTTGTGCATACATTCTGGAACGGACTCTATCTGTATGATTATGTGGTGAATGACTACCAAGACAAAGAGGTACGACCCAATCAGATTTGGAGTGCGGGCTTGCCCTATTCGCCACTCGATAAGAAGCAGATGAAAGCCGTGGTGGATATCTGCACCAAAGAACTGCTCGCCCCCCGAGGGCTGCGTACTCTGTCGCCTAAGAGCGGCAACTACCGTCCGTTCTATGTCGGCGGACAGTTGGAGCGCGACCGCAACCTGCACAATGGCCCTATATGGCCGGCATCGATTGCTGCCTACGCTCGGGCGTATATGCGGGTGTACAAGCACAGCGGGTTGAGTTTTATGGAACGGCTGCTGGTGGGCTACGAGCGAGAGATGAGCGAATTGTGTATCGGTACGCTCAACGAACTATACGACGGCAACCCGCCTTACCGTGGGCATGGCGGTATCAGTTTTGCCCCGAGTGTGGCGTCCGTCATCTCGGTAATGGACACGCTGAAACGATACAAAGAAGCCCCCGAAGAGGGCAATACCTTATAAAATAGCATCTAATAAAATAGGGGTCTTATAAAAAATAGAGAGTCTTATACAATAGACAGGAGAACGACGATACAATGAAAGCACTCATGTTTGGGTGGGAATTCCCGCCCCATATCTTAGGAGGTTTAGGCACAGCCAGTTACGGATTGACGCGCGGTATGGCGCAGCAACCCGATATGCATATTACCTTTGTCATCCCCAAGCCGTGGGGCGACGAAGACCAATCGTTCCTGCGTATCATAGGTGCCAACAGCGTGCCTGTCGTGTGGAAAGAGAACAGTTACGACTATGTGCGTCAGCGCATGGAGGGCAAGATGTCGCCCGAAGAGTATTTCCACTTGCGGGACGGTATCAAATACGACTACCGGCGTATCGGCACGGACGACTTGGGCTGTGTCGGATTCTCGGGACGCTATCCCGACAACCTGATAGAGGAGATAGGCAACTACGAGGCAGTGGCATCGGTGCTGGCGCATTCGCTGGACTTTGATATTATTCACTCCCATGACTGGCTGACCTATCCCGCAGGGGTGTTTGCTAAGCATATATCGGGCAAACCGCTTGTGATTCATGTGCATGCCACGGATTTTGACCGCAGCCGAGGCAATGTGAACCCGACGGTGTACGCTATCGAAAAACGGGGTATGGACGAGGCAGACCATATTATGTGCGTGAGCAACCTGACCCGCCAAACCGTGATAGACAAATACGGAATTGACCCCCGCAAGGTATCTACCGTGCATAACGCCGTAGAACCATTGGCAAACCCCGATGAGTTCCAAAAGCACCCCCGCAAGGACAAGTTGGTTACTTTCCTCGGGCGTATCACCATGCAGAAAGGGCCTGAGTACTTCGTGGAGGCGGCAGCGCGTGTGCTGCAGAAGACAGACGGGGTGCGCTTTGTGATGGCGGGCAGCGGCGATATGATGGCGAAGATGATCGAACTCGTGGCGCAGCGAGGCATTGCCGATAAGTTCCATTTCCCCGGTTTCATGCGGGGACGGCAGGTACAGGAACTGCTGGCGGAGAGCGATGTTTATATTATGCCTAGCGTGAGCGAACCATTTGGTATCTCGCCGCTTGAGGCCATGCAGGTGGGTTGCCCGGCGATTATCTCGAAGCAGTCGGGTTGTGCGGAGATATTGAGCCATGCCATTAAGACCGACTATTGGGACATCGATGCGATGGCGGACGCTATCTATGCCATTGTCAAATACCCCGCTATGTATAAGTCGCTCCACGAGGAGGGGCAGCGTGAGGTGAACAATATCCGTTGGTACGATGCGGGGCTGAAAGTCCGCCGCATCTACGACGGAGTGATAAACCATACGCTGTAGGAAATGAAGTAAGTGTAAATCAGAATAAAACACATCACATTATGAAATATGTAAAATATATATTGTGCTGCGTGTTGTATTTGTTTAGTTCTGTTGATGTAATAGCAGGAGATGATGGAACAGAGCGCAAACTGATTGAAATAAAAAAGATTATTACTCTTACGCACGAACAGGAAGACTCTATTCGTTATCTGCACAGACAATACTCTGTTATTGCGGATTCTGCCCTTTATAGTATTGCCGATCCAATAGTGGCGGCACAGGTGAAATACGAGGCAAATAAAGTATTTCATAATGGCTTTATGGCATTGCTAACAGAGGAACAGAAGGTAAAGTATATTCAAATAACATCTTCCCCGGAGATTAAGGCAAAAACGGAGGCGAAGATACAAACATTGCGTGAAACAGGGCAATATACGGAAGCCGAATTGTCCCAACAGTATGATGCAATTTACAAGTATCTTATGTTGGAGAAAGTGGTTTATGTCCGCGATAAATATCGGATACCACAACAAAAGATGAATATTGCTCAACTGAAGAAAATGCAGCCTAAAGCATTGCAGGCAGCCAATGCTGATGAAAAACTAAAGCATAATGGCAAACCTCGTAGCAAAAATTACCAGTGGTAGAAACTTATATTTGTACCGACAATAACCTATGAAACATCAGTTTTTAATACTTGTTGTTTTAGTGGTGAATACATCTGTCCTGTTTGCAGAGAACCTTGCAAACGATAGCATGGGTATAGCCAGTCAGCAAAAGCAAGAATATAGAGAGGCTATCAAATATCTGCGTGGTATAGATACCGAAATAGATATGGATAAAGCCAAAACGCTATTGTTTGACTTGGCAAAGGAGGATTATGCACCAGCATTGCGTACCATTGGGACAATGTATAGCAGAGGTGTCGGGGTAAAGCAAAATTGTCGAAAGGCGTATATCGCTTACTACAAGGCTGCTAAATTAGGGGATGCGAAAGCCATGGTAAATATTGGGGTAATGTATCAATGTGGCGATTCTTTGGAGCAAGACTTTGCAAAGGCATACAAATGGTATAAACGCGGACTGAAAAACGGAAATGTAAAGGCTAATTATTATATAGGCTATTTGTATTACAAGGGCTTTGGCGTAGAACAAAGTTATAAGACCGCATTGCATTATTTCCGTGAAGGTGCGAAAGCGGGTAATCCGTCCTGTCTCTATATGCTAGGTCTGTGCTATATAGAAGGAAATGGCGTAGAACAGAATATCGAAAAGGGAAAACGCTTTATGGAAAAGGCGGTCGATGCCGGTAGCGAAACTGCTGTAGATTATATCTTGTATGGCAAATTATCTACCGCATTACAAAAGGCTGCTCCGCGCAACAAAGCCGATGAATTGGAGCGTTTTCTCCCACAAAGAGTGCAACGGAAGAGGGATAATACTTTGCTAACTAATTTTTCAGGGAATTGGGAGGGTAAACTGATAGAATACGATTGGTCGGGGACACGCATAAAGAATCGTAAAGATATACAATTAGAGGTGTATAAAAATGGCGATTGTATGGACGGTTTGTGGATTATCGGGGAAGAAAACGTGCCTTTTTCGGCTTGCTATAAAGATACTTTATGGCAAATGGATGCCGATATACATCACAATTTGAGAGGTGCAAAGGTACAAATGCAATGGTGCGGCTTGAATTACGAGCAAAAGGACGGACAGGATTATTTAACGGGAAATGTGCATATATTCAGTTTGAAAGCCAATGAACCCGCTCCGCCGAGTTTCGTTGTATTGAAACGCAAACAGCAAACAATAGATAATAAGGTGGTTTTGGCGCAAGAAAGCAACACTTTTTCCGTGGAGGTTGTTCCTAATCCTGTAGAGGAAGAACAATGTGTAGCGTATATTGATATGCCCGCTATGCAGACTATCCGCATTAGTTTGTATGATACGAATGCGCATTGTTTGTATTCCAAAGAATGTACTATGCAACAAGGTCGAAATACAATATCTATTCCAATGCACTACAATGCAGGGATATATTGTTTACTAGTGAGAAATGCGGATTCTACTATTGATAGTATCACAAAAATAGTAAAACATTAGTGCACATGAAATGGTACATACATAGGATATTGATACTATTTTGTTCGCTTTTTGCAATGGGAGTGATATTTGATAATACTGGTATTGCTACTATATACGCTTGTGATATAGAGGACGAAGTTGATAATTGGGATTTAAGTGATTTTGATTATGATGATGAGATACATGATGGACACGATGAAGATGGTAATATGACAGGTTTGTTTGGATATGAATGTGTAGGAGATAGTCCAAACGATGACGATGATGATTACAATTACAATGATTATGATGACTATTATGACGATTGGGATGGTGATCCTTGCGAGATGGGAGATTGTGATGATTTGTATGACGATACGGCTGATAATGATATTTCTAAAGAAGAGATAGATGAGGATGATTGTGTTCTTGCAACAGGAATGCAGAGTATCGCACGACGAATTAAAGGCAAGGAAGAGTGTGTGCAAGATTGTATGGGCGTGTTGGGTGGAAAGGCATATACAAAAGTTTGTAATGGTGAAACTATCTGTATAGATGGAAATAATGGTACTTTTACCAATACGCTAACAGGCGAGGCTTTAGAAAAGTTTGAGCAGGCAGAGCAAGAGATGCTACAAAATTGTTTGCAAGCGGCATTGCTGAATAGTTTGAATGAAAATTATGGAATTCAAATAGATTATTCTGCATCCCAACGAACTCCCGGTTCATTTAATCCGTGCAACTATAGTATCGTATTTAATTCCATAAGTGCAATTAGTGTATATTCTGTGACTGCAGAACTATTTCATGCTTATCAAGAGCAATATCTCGAAGGACTCTTAAGTGATATCCAAAATTCTGTAGACCATACGGGTGGTTCCAATATAGAAGCAGAAGAAAAGGCTATGGGGTATTTGAGTTCCAAGTTCTTTTTTCTAAATAATAAAGGAATAGAAGGTGTGCCTCCATTATTGATACAATGGTGTGAACAGTTCGCAGAAAAGAATAAAAATAATCATAGCAATGCAACATTGACCACAGATGAAATAGCAAGTTGGTTTGCAGCAGTGGATGAATTCCAGCAGTATTATGCCGGTTCAAGTGAGTCATATGGCAATGATATGTATGGCTCTCCTGTGGACTATGATTTGTTGCCGAGTTCTTTATTAAACTTATGGAATATGGCTAAAAATTGCACTGAAATGGAAATTATTGTAAAACCAAGAAATAAATTTCGCATATATGAGCAGGCAATTAAATGGTAGTGAGAGAAAAAACAACTACTATCGCATCGGAGTAATAAGTATGTGTGCTTGGGTGTTATTGGCTTGTGGGACGACACAATCTTTACAGTCTAAGAGTAAACAACAGTTCGATAGAAATGAGTACATTTCCAATGATGTTTTTTGTTATAATGGTAGTGATACTCTTGTTCACAAAGAAGATGAATTTCGTATTGTGTGGCAAACGAAAGATTATCAGAATAATGCAAACTTATTACGCAAAAAGATAGATTCTATTTACTTTCCCTGGACGGATAATTATGCGTACTCAATTATCCAGTATCTGAACATTTCGGAGGAAACTCGTAATGCAATCTTGGAAGCAGGAGGGTTACAAACAATTATGCAGTCTATTCTCTCACAGAATAGCTTTGAGAATGCCCATCGGAATGGAAATCCTATTGCATTTGAAGTACTTTTTATAGTCTCATTGGCTGATATGAAAATACTTGAGTATGGCTTTGAGTTGTCGTGGAATGATAAAAATCTGCAACTTACATCGGAAGAAATGAAAAATATATTAGATTTTATTCATACTATCCAACTGACATATAGCGGCGGAGAAAAATTTAGAGATGAGACTATTGCATTTGGTATGAACTTGCATCGCTTGAGATAGAATGAGAGATTATACCATAATATGCATAGTTACAGATATTATCTACTTATTGTATGCTTGTAACACAACCAAAGTTGCCAAAGCATCCTTTGGAAAATTTGTAACGAATGACATATATGTAAGCGGCAATGATACTTTATCTGTGCAATACGATACTGCAATGAATAGAGTAGATGTGTTTACAAAGGATTATCATAGTAAAAAAGATAGTATAGATAGGCTGTGGGTAGAAGAATATAAAGACCCGCATGTGAGAGAAATTGTTGCCTCTAATGTGAAAATTATACAGCCAACTAAAGCAGAGTTTTTAGAGAAAGGAATTTATATGCTTTCGGAAAAGGCATTATCCTCGGTTTTCTCTACGGAAAATTTGTATGGTCTTTTCTCTATGTATTTGATTTATTCTTTACCAACGGATAGTTTTCAAGATTATGGTTTTTCGCTATCTTGGTATAAACAAGAACTCTTATTGTCAGAAGAAGACATAGAAAGTATACTGAATATGATTAGAAATTGGCAATTTCAATACAAGGGCGATAGTATGGCAATAGACGAAATATGTTTGCGACTATATCTGCCTATACGCGCCGAAAAGTAAATATGTTTACGACTAATAAATGATAATACGGACGCAGTCCGTCCGTTCAACAACCTAAAAACAACAGAATAATTAACATAACTTACAGATTATGAAAAATATATGCTTTTGCTTTCAGATGCATGCGCCGTATCGGCTGAAACGCTACCGTTTCTTTGATATCGGGCAAGACCATTATTATTATGACGACATCCAGACCGAGGACTATATCTCGTGGCTGGTGAATACCTCGTATCTGCCGCTCTGTCAGACGCTGCGTGAGATGGTAAACCTCTCGAAAGGGAAGTTCCATTGTGCGCTGTCTATATCAGGCACAATGTTGGAACTCTTCGAGCAGTATACGCCCGAGATTATCGATGTACTCAAAGACTTGGCAGCCAGCAAGTGCGTCGAGTTCTTGGCAACGCCGTTTGCTTACTCGCTCGCGTCGGAGTATAACCAGAACGAGTTTTTCGACCAGTTGGAGAAGCATTCGCTCGTCGTGAATGATGTGCTCGGCGTGAAGCCGACGGCCGTTTGGAATACGGAACTGCTCTATTCCGACGAGTTGGCTTACAATCTCTACAAGCAGGGCTATCGTGTCATGCTGGCTGAGGGAGCCAAGCATGTGCTGAGTTGGAAGTCGCCTAACTACCTCTACACCTCAGCGGGTGCACCGAAGATGAAGATGCTCGTGCGCAATATGAACTTGAGCGATGAGTTGAGTTTCCATTTCTCCGACACGGGATGGCACAACTATCCTATCGATGCCGAGAAGTACGCCAACCAACTGCAAGCCCTGCCCGAGGGCGAAGACCTGATCAATATCTGGGTCGGGGCGGATACCTTCGGTGTGCGTCAGCCAATGGGGACGGGTATCTTCGATTTTCTGAAAGCACTGCCTTTCTATGTCATCGAGCGTGGAATGGGCTTCTGTACGCCTACCGAGGCGGCAAAGTCGATGCAGCCGAGCGATGTCCTCTCTGCGCCCTATCCCCTTACATGGTCGGGCGAGGCAAAAGACCTGAGCGTGTATGTAGGCAACGACCTGCAGCAAGAGGCATTGAATAAACTCTATGCCGTAGCGGAGCGAGTACATCTCTGCCAAGATAAGGGGCTGAAAGCCAACTGGATGCGCTTGCAGGATGTGAACAACTTCCATTACATGAACCACATCGACCAGGGAGCGACCAACTACGAGTCGGCGTACGATGCATTCATCAACTATATGAATGTATTGTCCGATTTCCTGCAACTGGTTGAGGAACAGTATCCTACTACGATAGAGAACGAGGAACTGAACGAGTTGCTCAAGACTATCAATAATCAAGAGAAGGAAATACAGAAACTCAAGAAAGAACTGAAGGCGAAAAAGAAATAAATCCCTGTTATTCGTTTTTGTGCCGATAGGGAGCATGACAATCTGTCAGTGGGCTTCGTATCGGCACAATTATTGTGGTATAGTTGTGCGGAGTGGAGACAGGTGTCGACATACGCGCGTAATTTGTGGTTAAGGTACAGAGAATAAGCATTATAGCGTGCTTGCTGTTGGTGGCTTTGTCGGCTGCGGCAGCCAAGCAGAAGGCAGTCAAGACGGTGGTTCGTTCTTGGCAGTTGCCTTCGCCTACGGCTATTGCCGATACGGTCTTCTTTGCCGATACGGCATGGTTGAACTATCCCATGCGCGGTGTGCAGAACGACTATTCGCTGTCATCGGCGTACAATGGTAACTGCCTTGTCTCTCCCCTGCAATCGCGTATCTATTTCAGCCGACAGGAGAAAATAGATGATATATTTGCGGCGGCTTACCAGCCCTATATCTATACGCCGCAGGATGTGCGCTATTTTAATACCACTACGCCCTATTCGAGCATTGCATACAACAAGGGCTTTACTACCTATCGGGAGGAGAACGAGATATACTTCCTTTTTACGGGTAATCTCAATAAGCGCATCAATTTGGGTACGCAACTCAACTACCTCAATGCCGTCGGGCATTATGGTAACCAGGCGGGTAAGGTGTTCAATGGCAATGTGTTCGGCTCCTACAACGGCAATCACTATTCGCTCCATGCGGCGTTTTCGTTTGCCAATTGGAGCAACTTCGAGAACGGCGGTGTGACAGACCCTTCCGAGGTGGGCGGTACGCTTAATTCCGAAGATATCCCCGTCAACCTCAACGCCATGTCGGGCTATCGCTATTTGGCAGGTTTTCTCAACCACTATTACAGCATTACGGTGGAGCGACCATACCACGATACGATAGAGGTTATCAACGAAGAGGGGCGGCGCGAGAAGAAAGATACGGTGCGGATCAACTATATCCCCGTTACGACCTTCGCCCATACATTTGAGACCACCAACAGCAATCGGCGTTATGTGGAGCAGACGGCGCAGCAGGGCTTCTATCCGAACTACTATCGGAACCCGAATACAACGAACGATTCCACCGATGTGCTGACGATTCGCAATACGCTGAGCGTTACCTTCGAGGAGGAGTTTAACCGCATCCTGAAATTCGGTGCAACGGTGTACGCCCTAAACGAGTGTCAGCGTTTTTTGAATACGGACGGCTACCACCCGGAAGACTACGAGAACACTGAACCGTTTACGTCACCGTATCAAAATGTAGTGCTGGATATGCAGCCCACGGACCGGTATTCCTATCAGTGGCTAAACAATACCTTTGTGGGCGGTGCACTATATAAGAATCGGGGCAAGTGGGTGCATTATGGTTTTGACGGTGATGTGTGCGTGTTGGGCTATAAGTTGGGTGAGTTTAAGGTGAACGGACATATTGATGGCGATTTCCGTATCGGCAAAGATACGATGTATATCAGCGCAAAAGCGTTTGTGCGAAATGAGACGCCCTCGTACTACTACTATCGCTTTCGCTCGAATCACTTCCAATGGGATAATGAGTTTAAGAAGACCTATCGTTTCTATGTAGGGGGCGAGATAGCCTATCCGACACAGTGGGTGAAACCGAAAGTGAATGTGGGTTTTGAAAACTTGACACGCTATATCTATTTCGGATCGGACGGCCTACCGTACCAACACGATGGAAATATACAGGTGCTGTCTGCTGATGTACAATGCGATATAACCACTCCGTGGGTGAATTTGGAGAACCATGTAGTGTATCAGCACACAAGTTCGGAGTATATGCCTTTGCCGACAGTAACACTCTATCATAACTTGTACTACCACGGCACTTGGTTCCGTGCGTTGGATGCGCAGATAGGAGTAGATATGCGGTATTTCACTTCGTACTATGCGCCGGTGCTGAATCCTGCCACAGCGCAGTTCTGTGTGCAAAACGAGACAAAAGTGGGAAACTATCCGATACTCAATGTGTATGCGAACTTCTATGTGCGGTCGCTTCACTTGCGGTTCTTTGCTCACTATACGCATTTCAACCACCTGTTTATGCAGTCGAACAACAACTATTTCGCCATGCCGAATTACCCGATGAACCCCGATGTCTTCCGCGCCGGTCTGGCCTGGCACTTCTACAAGTAATGCCGCAAGAAGAATAGAGAAAAAAGAAAAGTGAACTAGTGAAGAAAGAAAAAGAGAAGAGGAAATAGAAAAAAGGAAAAAAGAAACAGAACGGCATGTTAATTGTTAATTATAAATTATTAATTAGTACTATTGCGATAAAGTGAACAGGGGTATCCTTTTGCTCTACCTGGGGGCGTGGGTGTCCTCACCCGCGGGGCGTAGCCCTTTGATTATGCTATGCCGAGTCCACCACGCCAACCTCAAAGGTTTCCTGCTTATTCCTTTCTGACTATAATAGACTTCAAATCAAATAATCAAGAAAGGAATACAGAAGAGAAAAAGAAACAGAACGGCATGTTAATTGTTAATTATTAATTGTTAATTGAATAAATGATCACCATACGATTAAATAAGATACTGCTGTTCGCTCGCGATGAAGCCGAGCGGTTGCAGAACCCCCAAGTGCTGCCGGAGCATTTGTTGCTTGCTATTCTGCGTTTGGCAGAGGGCGATGCCTATGGGCTGTTGCTCCGTGCGAAAGTACAGCCCGATACCGTCAAGCAGAGTCTTGATGCGGCACTTGCCAATGAGGCACAAGAGTTGGTGTCGCCCGTTACCCGAAGCAGCCTCGTAGAGAGTATTCTGCGTATTGCCGAGGGTATCAGCCGCGAGTACAACGCCGAGGCGGTGGGGAGTGCCCATTTGCTATTGGCTATCTTGCGTCAACGGATCAACCGTGCGGCGATCTATTTGGCGTCCAATTGGGACATCTCTTACGAGCAGTTACAGGAACTTTATGCCAAGCCGCATACATCCGTTTCTGCACCCTCTTCCGCTATTACGCAGGAGGGATTTCAAGAGAAGATTGGTGCAGCCTATGCCAAGATTAATCCTGCCACGAAGTTAGGTACTACTACCGCGCTCGATAAGTATGGGCACGACTTGACGAAAGCCGCGCGGCAGGGCAAGGTTGACCCCGTTGTCGGGCGTGAGGTGGAGATAGAGCGTGTAGTGCAGATTCTCTCTCGTCGCCGCAAGAACAATCCTATTCTGATAGGTGAACCCGGCGTGGGCAAATCCGCTATCGTGGAGGGATTGGCACTGCGTATCGTCGAGGGGACGGCAGGTGTGCTGCAAGATAAGCGTATCGTCTCGCTCGATATGGCGGCGATGGTGGCAGGGACTACCTATCGCGGGCAGTTCGAGGAGCGTATGAAGAGTGTGTTGGAGGAGTTGCAACGCCACCCCGAGGTCATACTCTTTATCGATGAGATACATACCATTATCGGAGCGGGCAATGCGCAGAGTGCGTTGGATGCCGCAGGGATACTGAAGCCGGCTTTGGCGCGTGGTGAGGTGCAATGCATCGGTGCTACTACGATCAATGAGTTCCGTACTACGATAGAGAAAGACGGGGCATTGGAGCGTCGTTTCCAGAAAGTGGTTGTGCGCCCCACTACCCAAGAGGAAACGCTTACTATCCTACAACGCCTCCGTACGCACTATGGTGAATACCATTCTGTGTCCTATTCCGATGAGGTGTTGCGTGCTATGGTCGATTTGGCAGAGCGTTATCTGACCGACCGTGCTTTCCCCGATAAGGCGATCGATATCATGGACGAGGTGGGTGCACGCGCCCATACACGCAGGCGAGAACTGCTTGGCAATACACAAGCCCAAGAGCAGACCGAGGAAATCTATCCTATTACGACCGACGATGTTGCCGCCGTGGTATCCATGATGTCGGGTGTGCCGGTACAGCGGGTGCAGAAAGACGAGACGGAACGCTTGCGGACAATGAACGAGGTGTTACGCCGTCGTGTCATCGGTCAGGATGAAGCGGTCGAAACGATAGTGCGTGCTATCCGTCGTTCCCGTTTGGGGTTGCGCGACCCGCAGCGTCCGATAGGTACTTTCTTCTTCCTGGGTCCTACGGGGGTGGGGAAGACCTATTTGGCCCAATGCCTTGCCGAGGAGATGTTCGGCAGTCGGGATGCTATTCTGCGTTTCGATATGTCGGAGTATATGGAGAAGCACGCCGTGTCGTTGTTGGTGGGAGCCCCTCCGGGCTATGAGGGACACGAAGAGGGCGGCAAACTGACCGAAGCCGTGCGCCGTAAACCCTATTCGATCGTCCTTTTCGATGAGATAGAGAAGGCACACCCCGACATCTTCAATATCCTCTTGCAGGTGTTGGACGAGGGGCGGCTTACGGACAGACAGGGGCATACGGTGGATTTTCGCAACACGATAATTATTCTTACATCCAATGTCGGCACACGCCAACTGAAAGATTTTGGTGCCGGTATCGGCTTTGGTGTGTCGGAGATGGATTCCAAGACGAGCAATCAAATGTTGCTCAAGGCATTGCAAAAGTCTTTCCCGCCTGAGTTCGTCAACCGAATAGACAATGTGATAACTTTCCAGCCGCTTTCGCGTGAGGCATTGGCGCGTATTGTCAATATCGAAGTGGCACTCTTGCAGGAGCGTCTGCGTAAGACGGGGCATCAGTTGGTGCTTGCGCCCGAGGCGGAATCGGCACTCTTGGAGCGTTCCTACGACCCGCAGAATGGTGCGCGTCCTATCCGTCGTGCTATCCAGACCTACATAGAAGATCCGCTGACGGATATCCTCCTTGCCCGTCCCACCCAGAAGCGCATAACGATCAAACAACTGAAAACAAAGCAGAATACCTAACCCCGCCGTGTCGCCTGGTCAATAGGCATGCATGGTGCGTAATAAGCAATGCAAAAGGTGGTAGGTATATAGTCAGTACCCAATGGGTCGCCAGGCTCAAAGGACGATACTACGCATGTTAAATATTAATTATTAATTGTTAATTGGAAAAATATGGCATTAGAAGTGACAGACGCCAACTTCAAAGACTTGTTGGCAGAGGGTACACCACTCGTGATTGATTTTTGGGCACCTTGGTGCGGTCCTTGTAAAATGATGTTGCCGATAGTTGATGAATTGGCAGCAGACTATGAGGGGCGTGTTCGTGTGGGCAAACTCAATGTGGATGAGAATCCCGAGGTGTGTGAGCAGTATGGGATTATGAATATCCCGACGATGTTGTTCTTTAAGAACGGGCAGTTGGTCAATCGCCATATCGGAGCATGTCGTAAGGCAGAATTAGAGAAACTCTTCACCGACTTGCTCTAAAAAGCCTGTATTTGCTCTGACTTGCTCCAAAAACACTTTGATTTATTCTAAAAAATACCCGAATGGGTTCTTTTATTTGGAATTATCGAAAAATTGCCGTACCTTTGCACGCTTTTTGCCGCACGAAGTGGGGCGCATGGTTTATGTCTGGAAAAAATAGATAATCTGGAAAATATAGAAAAACTAGATCAATTAGTTCAACTATATTACCTAGATCAACTATAATCCCAAGAATACTGCGCAGCCCCCAAAAACGACAAAAACCTGTTTTTTGTTGTTTTTGCAGAGGAGGAAATTGCGTAGCATAAAACTCGCGCCAGCGAGTTTCTGCTGCAGAGTAAATTCCGACGACAGGTTCGGTAGCTCAGTTGGATAGAGCAACAGCCTTCTAAGCTGTGGGTCTCGGGTTCGAATCCCGACCGAATCACTAACTATCTGTAAAAAGCATCATGGTATTGTGCCTATGCCTTGTGCATAGTGCATTTTGGATTGTGCATTGAATTTATGCGTCAACTTAAAATTACAAAGTCGATAACGAACCGCGAGTCGGCATCGTTGGACAAGTATCTGCAGGAGATAGGGCGTGAACCGCTTATTACTGTAGAAGAAGAAGTCGAGTTAGCGGGGCGTATCCGTAATGGTGACCGTAAGGCACTCGAGAAACTTACTCGCTCCAATCTTCGTTTTGTGGTGTCTGTTGCGAAACAGTACCAGAATCAAGGGCTCAGTCTGCCGGATTTGATTAATGAGGGTAACCTTGGACTAATCAAAGCGGCGGAGAAATTCGATGAGACGCGCGGTTTTAAGTTTATCTCTTATGCCGTGTGGTGGATTCGCCAGTCTATCTTGCAGGCATTGGCAGAGCAATCGCGTATTGTTCGTCTGCCCCTCAATCAGGTGGGTTCGTTGAATAAGATCAACAAGGCGTTCCAACGCTTTGAGCAGGAGCACGAGCGCAAGCCGTCTGCCGAAGAACTTGCCGAGGAGTTGGATATACCGGTGGATAAAATTGCCGATACGCTGAAGATGTCAGGTCGCCATGTCAGTGTCGATGCTCCTTTTGTCGAGGGCGAGGACAACTGCTTGATTGATGTGATGGTGAACGAGGATTCTCCTAATGCCGACCGTGGGTTGATTAACGAGTCGCTCTCGACGGAGATTGCTCGTGCGCTCAATACGCTTACTCCTCGTGAGGCGGATATCTTGCGTAAGGCTTTTGGTATCGGTACACCGGAGAAAACGCTCGAGGAGATAGGCGAGGAACTGCACCTCACGCGCGAGCGTGTGCGTCAGATTAAGGAGAAAGCCATCCGCAAACTCTATACAGGGCAACGCAGTGGTGTCCTGCAGACTTACCTCGGGTAAATCAATGGATAAATAAAAAGGGTATGGTGTTGCACATGTCAAAAAAACGCCGTACCTTTGCGCTATAATTTGTAAGTGTGTGATTGCAGTGCGTGTAATGCACAATTATAATAGAGGATGGATTTGACTGCTTGCAACCTCTTAAAAAGAATGCTAAAACCTTGTGCCACAAGACGAAAACAGTCCCTTGTGGCTATTTTTGTATACAATTCACAGGCGTATGCACAAGCGCAGTGCCGTATGCACTATTAAGTATACACTGCATGTTACCTGTTAATTGTTACTTGTTACTTGTTAATTGATCAAGATGAACTATTTATTTACTTCCGAGAGTGTCAGCGAAGGACACCCTGACAAAGTAGCCGACCAGATCAGTGATGCTGTGTTGGACAATTTCTTAGCGCAAGACCCCCGCAGCCATGTGGCGTGCGAGACGCTTGTTACCACGGGTCAAGTCGTTGTTGCCGGCGAGGTGACGAGCCGTGGTTATGTGGATATTCAGCAGGTGGTGCGTGACACGATCCGCAAGATCGGTTACACCAAGGCAGAGTATAAATTCGAGGCAGAGAGTTGCGGTATTCTGACCGCTATTCATTCGCAGTCGGCGGACATCAATATGGGTGTGAGCCGTGCGTCGAAGATGGCGCAGGGTGCGGGCGACCAGGGTATGATGTTCGGTTACGCCACCGCAGAGACGGAGAATTTCATGCCTCTCACGCTTGATATGGCGCACACCATCGTCTATACCCTAGCGCATATCCGCAAGGAGGGTCGCCAAATGACCTACCTGCGCCCCGATACCAAGAGCCAGGTAACCATCGAGTACAACGACCGCAACGAGCCGGTTCGTATTGATACCATCGTTATTTCCACCCAGCACGACCCGGGCGTGAGCCAGGAGCAGATTCGCCAAGATATGATTGATATTGTGCTGCCTCGTGTGGCAACGCGCGATGCCAAGTATGCGGAGTTGTTGCGTGGCGAATACAAGTTGTTGGTCAACCCGACGGGCAATTTCGAGATAGGCGGCCCTCACGGCGATACCGGACTGACGGGGCGTAAGATTATCGTGGATACCTACGGCGGACGGGGTGCTCACGGTGGAGGTGCTTTCTCGGGCAAGGACCCCTCGAAGGTAGACCGCTCGGCAGCCTATGCAGCGCGTTGGATTGCCAAGAATATGGTCGCAGCGGGCGTGGCTCGCGAGATGTTGGTGCAGGTTAGTTATGCTATCGGTGTGGCAAAACCCGTCAGCCTCTTTGTGGATACCTACGGCACCGCACGCGAGGGTATCAAAGACGCTGATATTGTGCGTGTTATCAACCGTTTGTTCGACCTTCGCCCGGCAGCCATTGCCCGTGATTTGAAACTCTGCGAGCCTATTTACGAGGAGACGGCTAAGTATGGTCATGTAGGTCGCACGCCGGAGGTGGTGGAGAAGACCTTTGTGGGCGAGAACGGCAAGACTTTCACTAAGCAGGTTGAACTCTTCACATGGGAGAAACTGAACCGTGTGGATGACATCCGCCGTGCCTTTGGTATATAGTGTTTTGGGTATATAGTGCTTTTGGTATATAATTTGCAACAAGAGAACTGATATTTCCCATGCCGTTCCGCAGCGACCAGGAACCCACAAACCGAATACTTAGCATGTTAATTGTTAATTATTACTTGTTAATTGAAAAAAACTCCATGACGCGTCAAACCAAGCAATCTTTACTTGTTACCGCCATCGTTCTTGTGGCGATAGCGCTTGACCAAGCTTTGAAGGTGTATATTAAGACCCATTTTGCGTTGGGCGAGGCGCACGAAATCACTTCGTGGTTTTGGTTGTGCTTTGTCGAGAACAACGGCATGGCGTTTGGCATTGAGTGGTTTTCCAAACTGCTGCTCACAGTCTTCCGCATCGTGGTGGTGGGGCTGCTTGGATGGTATATTTCCGTCTTGATTCGCAAGCACACGCCCCGCACGGGCTATCTTGTGACGCTTGCACTCATTGTGGCGGGCGCATTGGGGAATATTATCGATTGCGTGGCGTATGGCAAAATTTGGGGCTATGCCGGCTGGATGTATGGGCGTGTGGTTGATATGCTCTATTTCCCGCTTATCCGCAATGCGGCGGGCGAGGTGTTGTTTTTCCGCCCTGTCTTCAATCTCGCCGACTCGTGTATCACCTGTGCCGTCATCGCTATCTTGCTGTTCTATCGCAAGGACTTGAACGATACCTTGACAACTAAAAAGGACAATAATTAATCGCAGGTTCTCTGATATTGCAGACGCCGTTGATAGTATGACAATTTACAAATTTACAAATTTACAAATTTACACATTCGCTCTGTGCCTTGTGCTGTTGTTCACGGGTTGCCGCCCGCACGGCGTGCTCTCGTCGAAGCAGATGCGCAGTGTCTTGTACGATTTGCACCGCGCGGACGCCATTCTGCAGGCAGCGGGCTACAGCTACGGGCACGATGAGGATGTGGCTAAGTACTACCAGGCGGTGATGGACAAGCATGGTGTGACGCAGGCGCAGTTCGATAGTTCGCTCGTTTGGTATACCAACAACCCGCAGTTGTTCGACAAGATTTACCCCCGTGTGGTCAAGGAGTTGGAGGCGGATCGAGATGCGTGGCAGGCGCAACACGATGAGACACAGCGCCTTATCGGCTTGGAGTTGCAAGAGAAATGGAATCGGGAAGCCGCTGCCGCCCAACAGAAAACGGTTGAGGAGATACTATCCGAGTATGCTAATGGTTTGTCGGTTCTGTACTTTTTAGACAGCGTTCGTCCGTCCCTTTTGCCCGATACCCTGCCTATTGTTGTGCCGTATCTCTCTCTGTCGGACACGATACAGGTTCAAGCGTCGCCGCAAGAAGTCGATACGCTGCCCTCAGCGCCTAAGCGAATAGGGAACATCCCTTCCCGACTAATCCCGGCTCGATAGATAGTCCTTTATACGATAGATAGTCCTTTATAATAAAAAAACTCGGTTATCCCCTTGCGGAATAACCGAGTTTTTTATTTGTGGAGTTGTCAGATTACTTGTGGCAATCATCCTTGCTCTTGCTGGTCTTGCTGTAGCTGGTTTTGATAGCATCTTCCGAAATACCGGTCTTCTCGAGAGCAGCCTTCTGCGATGCAATGTAGGTGTCCAGTTCGTTGCTGGTTGCCCACATATAAGTGGTCGTAGTGTTCTCAATGCCGAGTACAGTCGTCGTGATTTTTACTTCGTAGCAGTACTGGGTGTCACCGCAAGAGGTGAGCGAGAGGGCTGTTGCCATAACAACAGCGCATGCAATAGCAAATTTCTTCATAAAATTAGAGATATAAATAATAAAACAGTTATAGTTTTTACAACGCGACTGCAAAGGTACTCATTTTCGCTCGAATAGCCAAATAATTATATGAATTAGACTATATTATTGTGTACTATCCAATAACAAATGCAATTTTCTGCAAAGTTAGACTTAATAGTCATTTTGCAGTCTGAAAAAAGGCAGTACCTCTCTAATAGTCATT
>CAVEXR010000014.1:45010-53385 GCA_963619585.1 Azospirillum sp. CAG:239 | reverse complement strand
CATAACAGGCATAGGGAAATACAAACCTATTCCCCGTTTTAATTCGGGCTGCAAGCACTGCTAAGACTATGTAGAAGGAGGTAATCCTATACTAATGTACAGTATTACACTTCCCCGTAGAATGCATAGTCCAGCACTCGCCTGTTTGCCTTATCCACCTTTGCCCAATCGAACGAGATGTATCTTTTCTCCGCAAGTGTCGAATCGGTATGCCCGAGGGCTTTGCTGATAGTGCTGTCCGATATATCTATCTTGCTTGCATAGGTAGCCCAAGTGTACCGTGCCCAATAGAAAGTGATGTCCGGGCAGCCAATCATTGCACCTAATTTCTTGAGCCGATGTTTCATAAAGTGGTAGCAACTCTCAAAGGATAGGTATTTCTCGGCGAGGTCGAGCAGGTGTTGTTTGCCTTTGTGCTGACTGATAAGATATTTTGCTTCGGGCTGTAATCGGATATGAATTGGTTGCGGCTCGTGGAACTTAATCTTTTGCCGCACGAAACTGATTTGCTCCTCCGCGGCGGGGAGATTGTACAGGTCAATAGGGTTGATACCGCAGAGCGTGAACGACAGTAGGAAGAAGTCTCGTGCCAATTCCAAGCCGTTGCCCTGCTCGCCCGACAGGTCGAGGGAGAGTAGGGCGTGCATTTTCTCTTCGTTCAGATAGACTTTTTCTTTGTGGCTTTGTTTTATCTTGAATTTGCGGAACGGATAGAGTTTGATGTCCACCCAATCATTGTTGATGGCGTAGTTATATATCGTCCGCATATTGCGGAACACAATGCTGCGTGTAGAAACACCGATACCATTGTTTTCCATATGTCGGTCTAACTCAGTTAGGAATTGGTAGTTTATGTCCTCGAACCGCAGTTCTTCCGTTTTGTCGCAGTAGCGTATGATTAATTTCATTGTATAATCAAACCCCGCTTTGGTTCTGTCTGTGCGGCAGAGGTTGCGGTAGTCGCGCATGCACGCCATGAACCGATGAGCGGCTTTTTTCTTTTTTTCTTTTTCTTCTGCTTTTAGGTCTGTGCCGGTGACGAAGCCTCGTATTTCTGCTGCGCTCATGGCTGAGAGCCTGCCGCTACGCTCCAAGTCGAGCATGGCGTTTACATAGCGAAAATATAGTGCGTAGAGATTTTGGTTTATTTGCTTTGCCTGCGGATAGGTGTTAGCAATGGTATGCTCGGGGTCTCCCGTGAAAGCGTCCTCCCGAATATAGACACCTGTATTGACAGAGGTGTTAGAACCTTGCGCACTTATGCGCAGTCGGATAGGGTACAGACCTTGTTTGTCCGGAGTTCTCTTGTCGAGAACGATAGTTACTTTTGCCATAATACGAATAAATTAGTTTGTTGTTTATTTGCCTTGCTCTTTTCTTTTCTGTGCAGCAGGCGTGCAATTACACGCTGTTACACTCCTTTTGCACTCTCTTTTTGCTCCCGTAAGAGTATGCAAAAAGGTGGTAAAAAGGTAGTAAGTTATAAATCAGTCTATTAGCGCAAAAGCAGTGGTATTATGGTAAAACCTACGATATAAACAAAAAATCAATAAGTTACGATTAGTAACTTATTGATTTTCTTGCACTTAACTTTTGTGGGCGTTTACGGATTCGAACCGCAGACCCTCTGCTTGTAAGGCAGATGCTCTAAACCAGCTGAGCTAAACGCCCTCTTTTCAGTCGTTCCATTCCCCCTGCTCACTCCCTGCTTGGCTTCGTCTTTATTGCCGCCTTGCTTCGTTTCCTCTGCCGTCCGGCTTTGTTTTTGTTGCCGCCTGGGTTATTTTTGTGTGGAGGTTAGTTCCTTCCCGAAAGCGAGTGCAAAGGTACTGCTTTTTTCGGAACTACCAAAATTTTACGACATTTTTTTTGTAGAAAAATGCATTTTTTCGGTCGGAATACGCCAATTCCACCACTCTGCATCCTGAAAACGGAAAAATAGACCATATAGCAGGGTCGTGATAAGTAGCCCAACACACATTCCACCGAGTATATCGGTGGCGAAATGTTGCGAGAGGTAGATACGCGAATATGCCCCGAGGGCGGCAAAAAGAAAACAGAAAATTTGCCAAAGGGCGGCAAGAACTGTATTTTTTTTGTTGGGACGGCTGTAGATATATTGCGTACCGATAATGCAAAGGGCAAAGAAAAGGGCAAAAAAAGTAGTGGTATGCCCTGAAGGGAATGAATAATGGTGGCTGATATGCACACCGTTGACCAGCGGAAGGGTGATGTCGGGGTAGTTGTCCGCAAAATAGGTTACAGGGCGAGGGGCGTTGACGATACGCTTGACGATTTGGGTCATCAGCCCCGAAAGCAGCGTGCCTGCCGCCGTGAAGGCCGACCAACCTGCTTTATAGAAAAGGAGTGCTACACAGACTACATACGGCACCCACTCGCCGACTTGCGTGTAGTATTTGTAGAAAATATCGCGTCCGACGGAGTGGCGGTCGCAGAGCAAAAGGTGTAACTCGGCTTTTGGGATAGCACCTATGAGGCATGCCAAGACGATGATAAGCAACAGACCAAGACCTAAGAAGAGTCGGTTCTCGTGAAGAAAACGATGCATAGTGTATGAGTATATATAAGGGGTTGTTCGGAGGGTGGGTATTCCCGTTTGGTCGGTAGTCTATCCCTTGCTTATCCCTTGCTCATCCCTTGCTACGATGCTTGCTCTTTTTTGCGTGCAGGTGGCAGGGATTTTTGGTGTACATATCGAGTGGATACCGAGAGGATAGCGAGTGGATAGGTCTACCACGGGGTGGTGTAAAGGGGCAGTGTCGGCACGGGAAAACTACCGAAGCGTGGCAGGGCGTCCGAGGGTATCGTAGTACTTGCCCGCACGATGGATATAGATTTGCCCCCTGTGCAGCACTTTTTCCGCTACGATTGTGGCAGTGTCGGCGGTCGGTAGCGCGGTGGGTGCGTCGGGGATAGGTACCTCGATCTCATTGGACTGTGTGCCGCTTGAGGTGGTCAGATGATAGAATACATGCCCGTAGGTATGGTCTGCCGGAAGCGTTACAGAAGCGTTACAGAAATTGGTGGTTGCACCGCAAGAGGGTATCGCCATAGGGTAACCGTCTATCGAGTGTTGCTGCACACTGAGATTGCCTTGTACCAAATAGAGTTCTTGCATGCACGCCCGTTTCTTGGTGCTGCCGCCTACGGAAAGAATCGTGACGGAGTCGGTGCCTGCAGGTAAAGTAAGCGAATAGCGTACTTCATTACGGCTCGTGGGAAGCGTGATGACTGTGTCCGCCGTGGCGTTCTTGTTGATAAAAATCTGCAGTTCTCCATTCGAGGCGGTCTTGTACATACTTGCACGGAACATGAGAGTCGCCTCCTGCTGTAGGTTCAACCCATGCAGAATGACTGCGCCATCGGTGTTGCTGACACCCATTGTGATGGCGTTGGTGCCGGCTGTGCCGATTCGTCCCGCATAACTCATATAGGGCGTGCTGTTCAGCAGTTTCTCCGTAATGGCGGGCATATTGACAAGGGTGTCGTTCTTCCCCGTTGTGGCGTAGGTATAGACATCGAGCGTGTAGTCGGTCTGCAGGTTCTCCCATTGTGCCGTGAAGCCTGTATGGGTGGTGTCTGTTGCCTCGTAGGCACGGAGGTTATTTGTGTCCGGTGCAGGCACATAGTCGGCGGATGCCGTGCAGGTGAGTGTGCTGAAATCTACCGCTTGTCCCTGCTTGTTGCCCCATATATATTCTACCAAATCGGGGTAATCGATAAAGGGGTTGCGGTTGTGTTGAATAGTACTGACAGCGTCTGCCCGTGCTATCTCCTTACGGCTGACAGGGTCGGCACGATGCCAATCGAGCAACACAGCCAACAGTTGCGGGCGGAATAGCAGGTAGGATGTAGAGTCGAGGTAGTTGGTGCAGGCATCCGAAGACCAATGGAGGTCTGCGTAGGCGGTAGCAATATAGAAATAGGCGCGGGCGAAGTCACCTTGATATTCCTCTGCCGGCTCAAAACAGATGTATCCGTACTGCGAACTTCTAGCGGCGTCCATACGGAATGAGCCGTTGTCGAACTTGTCGCCTTTCAGCACATGTCCGGGAGCGTAGTTGTTCTTATTACCATTGGCAGAGCCGTCTGCGGGAGTAAGGTGGTAGAGGTCTCGGTACGCCCGATAGCCGATAGAATCGGTCTTCTCGCTGCTCTTAGTAGTCCATCCCCACCACGATTTGGGCAGGCAGTGCTCTATCTCCACTCCGCAACCGGAACCGCCATTGGTGGGAAAATAGCGGCGTGTGTTGGAATACATATCCCAAATGGTGCCGTCTGGGCGTTGGTCGGTCAGCGGCAGGTAGTTCCATGTACCGGTATAGTAAATGCTATCGGGGTAGGTATAGCCCTGTGTGCCGTAATGCACACGCCACCCCATACAGATACTGTCGTGCAGTGCCGCTTTTAGCAGAGAGTCTTTGAGTCCTTGCGCATGGCTATAATAACCTTGTGGAATAGGCTCTGCCCAGAGAAGCGTCGAGCAAACGAGCAGGAGAAGGGTGAGGCGTGTTTTCATAGAACTAAGAAAAGAAAGTGTCGGGTTATTTCTTGCGTGGTTGAGCCACCCACAGTAGCAGGTTGAGTGCTACATACCAAAGTACACAGGCTGCACCTGCAAAGACCATGAGTTCGATATGGCGGCAGAGTGTTGCTTTTACGACGCAGAATATCAGTATAATAACTGCACCTACAAGAAACAAGTACTGTGTCTTGTGTTCTGCCCAGCCAAAACCGTGAAACTTGAACGAGAAGAAAGGTATCTCTGCATTGAGCAGCACACAACTCAGGAGGCTTAGCTCCAGTAGTAACCATGCCATCCAATCAGCGGAGAGCATAGCATACGGCATGCAGGTAACGGATGCCCAGAAGATGGCGTTAGGAGGTGTGGAAAGACCGATGAAAGAGGTCTTCTGACGCTCATCGATATTGAATTTTGCTAAACGCAATGCGGATGCTGCTGCCATTAAGAACGCCACCATACACCACCAACCGATGATAGGGCGAAGGTAGCAGCAGAGCATCATAGACGGTGCAAGACCGAATGTGATGTCGTCTGCCAACGAGTCGAGTTGCACGCCGATTGCACTTGGCACTCGGAGCAAACGAGCCGACATACCATCAAAGAAATCGAAGAATGCGCCCAACAGAATAAATAGGAACGCATAGAGAAATGCACCTTGTGTGGCAAGAAATACGGCTATGCACCCGCAGATAAGGTTGCAGCTGGTGATAGCATCAGGAATAATTCGTTTGATATTCATATATGTATGGTATTATCTTGTTTTGTTTTCTTGTTTCGTTGTTTGTGCCTGTTGGGACGCTGCTTGCGCTACAACCGTTTTGCCACTATAATGCTTATCGCTATGCTCGGAATGCAGCACGCCATAACGACTGCAAAGAACCCCACATAGCCGATTGCCTCCTCGATATATCCCGCCGCCATGCCGGGCAGAAGCAAGCCGAGGAACATAAACGCCGTGCAGAAAGAGAAGTGTGCCGTCTTGTGTTCGCCCTCGGCAAAGTGTATCATATAGAGCATACACGCCGTATAGCCTAACCCGTAGCCCAACTGCTCCAAGCCGATACACGCCGATATAATCCAAAAGGAACTCGGCTGACAGAGCGCAAGGTAGAGATAGACTACGCTCGGCAGCGTAAGGCAGAGAGCCATAGGCAGCATCACTCTTTTCAACCCGTAGCGGCTTGCCCATACACCTCCCACTATACCGCCCAAGAGCATCAGCACCATACCTATGAAATAGATATGCCCGATGGTATGCACACCCAATCCCAATCCGCCTGCCGCCTGCTCGGCAAGGAAGAAGGGGTTGTTCATCTTGAGCAACAGGGCTTCTGGCAGGCGGTAGAGCAGCATAAAGCAAAGTGCCAATCCGATACCCGGCTTACGAAAGAACTCCACAAAAGTCATGCCTACTTCAAGCATCAAGTGTCTGGAATGGGCAGCAGCGGCTGTCTGTATCTCTCTCGGTCGGATTAGCGTGGCGTCCTCTGCCCACGGAAGGAATAGATTGTGCCACAGTGCAATACAGGCTATCAGTGCCCCGCAACCGAGCAATACATACATCCATGCCATGGGGACGGAAGTGCATGTTTGCAACCATCCGACGAGAAGCAACAGCAGCGATTGGCAGAAAATGCCCGCCAAGCGATAGAAGGTGGAGCGTATGCCGACAAAAGCGGCTTGCTCTTTCTCCGTCAGGGCAAGCATATAGAGTCCGTCGGCGGCAATGTCGTGCGTGGCAGAAGCAAAGGCGGTGAGCGTAAAGAACAGCAAAGCGAGTGTGAAATGCCCAGCAGGAGCAAGCCAAGCAAGCAACAGCACCGACAGTGCCATAAGGGTCTGCATAGCGAGTATCCACCACCGCTTGGTCTTTACAATATCCACAAAAGGACTCCATAGCGGCTTAACCACCCATGGGAAAGCAATAATACTCGTGAAGAGTGCCATCTTGCCGTTAGGCATACCGAGTTGATTGAATAGCACAATACTCGTTGTTGTAACCAAGAAATACGGCACGCCCTCTGCAAAGTAGAGGGTGGGTACCCATAACCATGGGTTGCTGCAACGATATAGAATGCGCTTGGTCATGCTCGGTCGTCGGTGGGTATGTTCAGAGTATCTGATACGACTTGCAAAGGTACGCTTTTTCTTTGATGTATGCAAGCATAGGGGAATATCTTTTCTTTTTGTGGGGGCGTGGGGCGGTATACTGCCAAACGAAAGCCGCTCTCTGCTCGTAGCGAACAGAAAGCGGCTTTAGATTGTATAGTCTGCGGGAAATCCCGCTTATGTTTATTGCGCTATTATTGGAAATTGCCACGGTTGTCTTCTACCTCTGCTTTTTCCTCGAGCAGAGAAATGGCTTGGTAGGGCAGGCTGTAGGCAAGGCGTGCCGTAAGCATCTGCTTCTCTTGGTCTGCATTCAACTCACCGCCAGCGTTCACCTTGGTACCCGTCTTGAGTACATATACACCGAGATTGCCTTTCAGCGGTTCACTCAATGTGTTGTCTGCTTGTGCCAATGCCGCACCGATAATGGCGGGCTCTGCACCGGCGTTGCCGAAGCGGTAGTCCGAAAGCGACACTTTCTCTACGGTTTGTACCTGTGTGCCGGTGATAGCGGCTGCCTCCTCAAGCGACTTAACGCCTGCGAGTTTTTCGCTGATATACTTTGCTTTGGCGTTGTTGAGTGCCTCCATAGTAAGTTCGGCACGCACCGACTCCAAAGGACGGTATTCGTCGTCGTTAATCTCGGTCAGTACAGCCACGACGAACTTGTCGCCGCACTCGTATACATCACTTACTTGCCCCTCTTTTCGTTTGTCCTCGAATGCCCAGCGTACAATCTGGCGGCTCGACTTCAAGTTACCTACTTTCTCGGTGGTGGCTTGGAGGTTATACTGCGGATAGACTACCAATCCTGCTTCCGACGCAGCGGCACGCACTGCCTCTTCGGTCTGATTAGCGGCTACAAACTGCTTTGCTTTGTTATAAAGAACAGAGTAGGTCTTGTTCGACGGGTTCACCTCGCGTTGGAGAATAGCCAACTTAACTTTCGGAGTGGCGGGGCTGATGTCCATAATCTCGAAGGTCTGCTCGTTCAGCCCTTGTTTCACGGAGAAGCGACTGCCGCGCTTGCCTGCAAATGCAGGTTCGGCAATGTCCTGCGGCAGTTCGGCTGCCGTATACCACCCGAGTTCTTGATCCTCTTGTCCGGCAGGTGCAATCGCCTTCAACTCTACGGAGTCGGGCAACGAGTAGCCGCACTTAACGATACGGGCAATAGAGTAGGTGTTGTTCTCGAAGAGGATGTCCGTCGTCTGCCCTGCCTTGGCGTTGCTGCCAAAAGCAAAGTCGCGGAACTGTGCAGGCACGGTCTCTTTCGAGTAGTCGCGTCCGTCGTAGTTGATATCGGAGTTGACATTGACTACCAACGCAATATCGTCGGTGGTCTTGAACTCCTGCTCAAGGCTCTTGATAGCGTTCTCTGCGTCTGCAAAGTCCTGCTCCGAGGGAGTAATATCGAATGCGACATACGCAATGGCACGGTTCGGAGTCTGCTTATAGAGCGGCTTATGCTCCTTGTAGAGTTTCTTAATGTCGCCATCGCTCACCTTTACAAGACTGTCGGCTACCGTGAAATACGGCTGCATGACATACTCTACGCTCGTGCTGTTTTGGCGTGCATCGAATGCGTATTTTGCATCGATGGAGTTTGCCTTAACGAGGTGTTGCACCAACGAGGTATATTTCTCCTGCATATAGGTCAGGCGTACGGCGTTCTCCCAATAGAGCCAATAGGACTTCGCGTGCGTGAGGTCGGCAGCAT
>CAVEXR010000014.1:0-45000 GCA_963619585.1 Azospirillum sp. CAG:239 | reverse complement strand
GCTTGGCTTGCTTGAGGTTGGCAGCCTGCTCTTGGTCGGCAGGGTCTTGCTCGATAGAAGCGAGGAACTGCACAAGGGCGTTACGGTTGAACTGTCCGTTCTCATCGTAGAAAGCACGGCGGCTGCGGATGAGTTGGTGCGGGTTCTGCCCAATGCAGAGTTCGCTCAACTCGTCGGCGGTAACATCCAAACCAATCTTCTCGGCTTGTGCTTTGAGCGTGTAGTCGAGCAGCATCATCTGCCATACCTGGTTGCGGATTTGGTTGGTCATCTCCTCATCGAAATCCGAGCGACCGCTCTCGATTTTGTATACATCGGTGAGTTGGTCTTTGGCTGCCTCGTACTCGGTGTAGTGGATGTTTTCGCCCTCAATGGTAGCCACATTCTCGCGGCTGCGATTGAAGAACGAACTCCCCGAGTTAAGGAAGTCGCCCATAATGAAGGCTAACATAGCGAGTCCCACAATGGTGATGAGCAACGCGCCATGATTACGAATTTTTTGTAAACTTGCCATAATATCTTTTGTGTTTTATATTCGGTGTGTGTTGCAAGCGGTATCTGTAGTTGCAAAAACAGCGTGCAAAGGTACAATTTATTTTTGATATAACAAAACCTTGGCGCAATTTTCGTACGCCATAGTTTCTTCGGAGGTGCTTCGGAGGTGGTTCGAAGGTGGTTCGAAGGTGATTCGAAGGTGCTTCGAAATCAGTGCGGCATGAGACGCCGATGGGATGCTTCTTCCTACCTCCTAATAGGCATCATCCGAATGGGTATCAGTGCATTATCTCGTAAATCAGTTCTTTCCAAAGGTCGGTTTCGTCGGCGGAAGGGTTGTCTATACCCTTGGAGCGTGCATCTATGGCACGGATATAGCCGATGATACGGAAAGTCTTGCCTGCCGAGAAGCGCTGTGCCGCCGGGGCGTAGTCTTTGTCTACAATGTACGGGTTGACTCCCAGTTCCGCTCCCACCTCGTACTTGTTGTTTTTGTTGGGTAAGTAATGATAGAGCAGCAGGTTGGAAAAGAACCCGAACAGCACAGGCAGTTCTTTCTGTATGGCATGGTCTTTTGAGGTAGCGAAGTGTTGGGCTATGCGGTTGGCTTTCAGTACATCGCCTTTGATCAATGCGTTCTCCAACTCAAAGATATTGTAGTCGCGGCTGATACCGACATTTCGCTCTACGAGGGCGGCGTCTATCGTATGCACTCCTGCAGGGCGTCCGTTCACGAGTTTCTGCAGTGCCCCCACGATGGCTGTCAAGTCCGTTCCGAGCGAGTCGGCAAGCAGTTGGGTTATCTGGGGCGAAATCTGTACTTCATCGCCGCTCTGCTTCAGTTCTTTGTTGCGCTGTGCGATATAATTGGTTATCCAAGCAGCGATTTCGTAATCGGGAATAGGAGTGCTGGTGAACATTTTGCCTGCTTTCTCTGCTTTTTTCCATACCGTCAGGCGTTTGTCGAGTTTGCCTTTGTAGCAGATAACCAGCACGGTATTCGGGTTGGGATTGTCGAGGTAGAGATTGAAAGCGTCCCACTTCTTAACCGACTGCCCCTCTTTGAGGATGACTACCCGCCTGCCACCGAACATGGCAAAACCCCGTGCCGCATTCACCACGGGTTCTATATTGGGCGAGTTGGTGGGTTCGAGGTCTTTGCCGTAGAGGACGGTTTGGTCGAACTCGCGTGCCGCCTCGTCGAGCAGGTTGTTTTCGAACCACGCACACGCCTTATCGATATAGTATGGTTCTTCGCCACACAGCACATAGACAGGAGAAATGTTCCCCTGCTTCAGATTGTCTACCAATCGTCTGTAATTTTCCTCTAATTGTTTATATGTTTGAGCCACGGGGGGATTTTATAATTTGTAATTTGTAATTTGTAATTTTTGGGGGCTATGGCTATTTAGGACTTAGGGGAAACCTATTTCCAGAATGCCATTTGGTTGGGGTCGCGCTTGTCGCGTTGGAGATTGTCTTGGATACTGCGACGCCCCTGTTTGAGCATCTTCCAACAGAAAACATAGAACACAATCAGCAACGCCCCGCTCAACATCGTACCGAGATTGACCATAAAGAGTAACGAGTCGTAGGTACCGTGGAGCAACACGGGTACCCAGAAGATACGGCTGCGACGACGCCAACTCATGTCCCCGAAATAGATGGCAGCATAGAAATAGCCCATCGCCACGGCGAAGAGGAAATGTCCGGGTACGGCGAAGATAGCACGCTGTACCGCCACGGCTTCCCATTGGTCGATATTGCCCAGCAAGTAGATGATGTTCTCCGTGCCGGCGAAGCCCATACCCACGCAGCAGGCATAGACAATACCGTCGAAACGCTCGTCGAAATAGCGGTTGTGCCGCAGCAACAGCCAAAGCATCAGCAATTTGGCGGCCTCCTCGGGTATGGCTGCCCCCACAAAGGCTTTCCATGCGGCCTGCAGGAAAGTAACAGGGTTCTCTGGCGCCAATCCGAACACTTGCACCCCCACTTCAAGGCAATAGGCAATGCCTGCCGAGAGAACACCATAGAGTACGCCTTTGGCTACCTGCGCAAAGGGTTCGCGTTGGTATTTGTCTTTCCACCATATATATAATACAAGCAGAAAGGCGGGCAGTATCGCCGCGAAGATAATAGTATACACACTCGTCATAAGGCTTCGCTGTTTTTAAGACTACACTATGCTTTGCGTAGTTTCCGTAGTTAATGTGGTTTTCGTTATTTTCGTACGGGGTTGCAAAGATACACCTTTTTCCCGATATTGGCAAATTTTATTCTTATTAGCCTCACGCTGTAAAGACCCTGCAAAACCCTTATAAAAGTCATAGGTGGTAAGGTAGTGCTATGGTAGTGCTATGGATGTGGTATGGATATAAGTGGCTGATTCGTGGCTGATTGGACCTATAAATAGAACTCTCGTGTCAAGTCAGCGTAGGCATGGCTGCGGGGAGTGCCGTCGCCTTCTATGTAAAATACTTCGGGCGACACAAGCATAGGTGTCGATAGGAAACGGAAGGCCGCAAGAATACGCTTGGCAGGTTTGCCTGCTTTGGAGTGGACGCGTGTCAGTCGCACGGGGAAGAGTCCCGCTGCTGCCGTTAACGAAAGAATGTTCGTCTCTGCTTCGGCGGGCAGAATATATGCCGCCATTCCCTCGGGCGAGAGCAGGCGTGCCGTATGTGCCACAAGGTCGGCATAGGGAAGGCTGTCGGTATGCCGTGCCAACTCCCGCCCCTTGTCGGGGTTTTTCAGACTGTTCTCGAAATACGGCGGATTGCTCACTATCAGGTCGAACGACTTTGTAGAGACATAAGTTTGAAGGGTTGCCTGTTCGCTCCGGAGCCGCTCCGCCCATGGACTGCGGGCGAAATTAAATGCCGCCTGTTCGACGGCTGCCGCTTCGATGTCAATCGCCCGTATCTCGCAAGATGAAAACTGCTGCGCCAACATCAATGCCACCAAACCGCTGCCCGTACCGATATCCAAAACAGAGTGGGGGACTGCCGCCTGCTGCTGAACGGTTTGCCCTGTCCATGCACCGAGCAACACGCCGTCCGTGCCTACTTTCATGGCACAGCGGTCGTGAAACACCTCAAATCGGCGGAAACGAAACGATTGGGAGGACATTATACTAAAATGAAATGAGCGGGTTCGTTATAGCGGGAGTTCTGCCGCCTCGGGTACAGGCTCGTGCGTATGTCCCATATAGGCATGTACGGCGAGATAGACTCCCGTAGCGAGAAAAAGCACGGCACACGCATAGCGAAACCACTTCTCGAAATGCGCCATACGGTTTGTCAGGTTGCCAATACCGACTGCACTGTAACTGATAGCCCATGCCAACAGCATAATGGGCAGCCCTGTCCCCAAACCGAAGACAACGGGCATCAGCCACGACCATGCCGTCGGGAGCGTTATCGCCATATCAATCATCGTGACAAAATAGATAAGACGGTGCGGGCAAAAAGCAATGGCAAAAAAGATACCGAGCAGAAACGACCACAGCCAACTCGAACGGCTGTCGGCGTTCTCAAGCCAATGGCTCAGCCCGTGGTCGTGGGTGTGGTGATGACGCCCTACGACCAACAGCAGTACGCCGCAAAGCAACATGCATACCGCCAACACCGGCTCGCCCCACTGCTCGATAAAACGCTGCATACCTGCCGTTTGCGCTCCCATAAGGAACGGAATGGAGAGCAGAATATAGGTGGTCAGTTTGCCCAACACGAACATCACACCGTTGAGCAGCACCTTTTTTTTGTTGCTTACTTCGCGGTCGATATAACCGATAGCCGTAATACTCGTAAATAGCGTACAGGGGTCGAGTATGGTGAGCAGCCCTAAGAGAAAGGCAGTCAGTAATTGCATAAAAATCCTACTTGTTTTGTCGAAATCGCTTGCAAAGGTACGAATTTTGCCGTATCTTTGCAAGCAGATATGAAAAAAGCCCTCATTCCATATATTCTTTTCGCCCTTTTTGTGTCATTGGGGCTTTCCTCGTGCCGTAGTTTTGAGCAGGAGGGAAAGCGTTTGCAGCACCAACTGCTCTGCCAACAGACACTCGCCGAACAGCAAACCACCGCCCTTGCGCACTACCTGCAACGGGGAGCGGACTTCGACTCCGTACAGGTACTGACGAAGAGCCATAACCATCTGCAGTTTTACATTTTCGACTCACGCCGTCTGGTCTATTGGTCGGACAACACGCTTGCTTCGGACGATGTCTTTCTGCATGCCTACGACACTTGGCAGTACTACCGTTTTCGCAATGCACACGCCGTCGGGCGATGGACAAAAGCGGGAAACTACAATATATTGACGCTCATTCCCGTTAAGTACGCATATTCCGTCGAGAGCGAACAACTGCGCAACGAGTTCGCAAAACCCTTCCGCTGCTCACCAGAGCGGGATATTACCCGTCGCCACGACGACACCTATATAGAAATAAACAATGCGAATGGGCAGTTCCTCTTCTCCCTTACGCCCGAACTCTTAACCCCCTCTTCGCGCCTCTCGCAGTCGCCGTTGGCAGATTCGTTCTCGTTTCGCCAACTCGTTACAACCGACACCGCTCCCCAAGGACATTGGATGGCGAGTCGGCGTGTGCGTACCTATTTCAGCATTATTATTTTGCTCTTTGTCGCCCTGGTGGTAGTGGGCGTGGTGGTGCTGATACGCTATCGGGGCTTCGGGAATATGCGGTTGCGTACTCGTTTTATGTATGTCATTATGGCGTGCGTACTGCTTTGCTTTATCTATGTCTTCACGCTCTCGGTGCGCTATGTGCAAACCAACTACGAGGAACGGCAACGCACGACCCTGCAGTCGAAATGCACCTATATACAGATGTACTTGCAGAGTCTCTACTACTGGGATATGTCGCTCTCGCCTGACAATACGGCTGGGCTCAATATCGACTTGCGGGATATTGCTTTTACGGCGGGAACGGATATTCATGTCTTCGACAACCGGGGACAGTTGGTCGGTTCTTCGTCACCTGCTCTCTTTTCCGAGGGTTTGTTCTCGTCCCGTATTGCACCGGCACCTTTCTTCTCCGAGGAACATAACCGTGTGCAGTATGAGCAGATGGGTAACGCCCGCTACCTCTGTGCCTATGCACCTTTCTATAATGGTTCGTTCTTGCAGATAGGCTATATTACCGTGCCGAGTTTCGTATCGGAGATAGAGAAAGCGCAAGAGGTGGACAACCTGCTGGCTCGACTGCTGCCGCCGTATCTGCTGGTGCTGTTCTTGGCTCTCTTTGCTTCCTATTGGGCGGCACGAGGCATGACGGCCCCACTCTATATGCTGACCGACAAGATGCGGCACTTCCAAATAGGCAAAAACGATAACCACATTGTCTATGCGCACCACGACGAGGTAGGCGAACTGGTAGAACGATACAACGCCATGGTGGACCAAATAGAAGAATCCGCCACCAAACTCGCCAAAGCAGAACGAGAAGGCGCATGGCGAACCATGGCACGACAGATAGCACACGAGATAAACAACCCGCTGACGCCTATGAAACTAACCATTCAGCAACTGCAACGGCTGCTGGGAACCGACCGATTTGATGCCTATTTTGACCAAGCAACGGCTATGCTGATAGAAGAAGTGGACAACCTCGCCCGCATCGCCTCGTCGTTCTCAACCTTTGCCAAACAGCCCGAAGTAACGGCATCGGAGGTGGATGTAGCGCAGAAACTCTCGCAGGTGATCACGCTCTTTCGCAACAACACCGACAGCGTGCCTATCCGCTATATAGGTCCCGACCAAGGGGTGATTGTTTGGGCAGACAAGGAGCAGATTTCGCAAGTGTTTACCAACATTTTGCGCAATGCCCTCCAAGCCATGGAAGGACGCGAAGGGGCGGACATTATCGTGATGCTCAAAGAAGCATATTCTCCCGAACAGATAGAGATTTCTATTTCGGACAACGGCCCCGGTATTTCCGAGGAAGTGCAGCCGCGCGTTTTTATGCCTAATTTCACTACCAAGAACACGGGTATGGGCTTGGGTTTGGCTATCTCGAAGAATATCGTCGAGGGAACAGGTGGAAAAATATGTTTTGAAACATCCGAAAAAGGCACAACTTTCTTTGTATATCTGACAAAAAAGCAGTAATTTTGCCGTCGATAACGAGTAAGTGGGGCTGCTCGCTTACAAAACGACAGGAGTTGCCCCATGAATATACGGAATAATAAGTGCTGTAGTGCCTTGCTACAGACAACGATACACACAACTAAATCAATAATACGATGAAAGTCGAAACCATTATGCAGCAATTGGCTGCAAAGCATCCCGGCGAGGCAGAATATCTGCAAGCCGTGCAAGAAGTTCTCGAATCGATAGAGGAGGTATATAACCAACACCCTGAATTTGAGGAAGCAAAAATAGTAGAGCGTATGGTTGAACCCGACCGTATCTTTACCTTCCGTGTTACATGGATAGATGACCAAGGACAGGTGCAGACCAACCTCGGCTATCGTGTACAATTCAACTCAGCCATTGGTCCGTACAAAGGCGGATTGCGTTTCCACAAAGCCGTTACGCCAAGTATGCTGAAGTTCTTGGGATTTGAGCAAACCTTCAAGAACGCACTGACTACCCTGCCGATGGGTGGCGCAAAGGGCGGCTCGGATTTCGACCCCGTAGGCAAATCGGACGCTGAGATTATGCGCTTCTGCCAAGCCTTCATGCTCGAACTATGGCACTGCATTGGCCCGGATCAAGATATTCCTGCCGGCGACGTAGGCGTAGGCGGGCGTGAGATAGGTTTCCTGAACGGAATGTATCAGAAATTGGCGCGCGAATACCACACGGGCGTGCTGACCGGCAAGGGTATGACCTGGGGCGGTAGTATTCTGCGTCCGGAGGCAACCGGTTTCGGCGCACTCTACTTCACGCAACACCTGCTGCACAAAGCAGGCAAGGATATTGCCGGCAAGACGATCGCTATCTCGGGCTTCGGCAATGTAGCATGGGGCGCTGCCACCAAGGCTATTGAACTCGGCGCAAAGGTAGTGGCTATCTCGGGCCCTGACGGCGTATGCCACATCCCCGGCGGCATCACCAAAGAGATGATTGACTATATGCTCGTAATGCGCTCGTCGAACCGCAACCGTGTGCAAGACATGGCCGACAAGTTCCCCGCAGAGGTTACCTTCGCCGCAAACAAAAAAGCATGGTCGATACCGTGCGACATCGCACTGCCCTGCGCATTCCAAAACGAGTTGAGCGAGGAGGATGCAAAGGAACTGAAAGCCAACGGCTGCTGGTGCTGCTGCGAGGTCAGCAACATGGGCTGCCAACCGGGGGCTATCCACTTCTTCCAACACAACGGCGTGCTGTTCGCTCCGGGCAAAGCCGTCAATGCAGGCGGTGTAGCCACCTCAGGACTGGAAATGACGCAGAACGCTGAACACCTGAGTTGGACGGCGAAAGAGGTAGATGAGCGTCTGCACCACATCATGCAGTCCATCCACGAGCAATGCGTACAGTTCGGTACACAACCGGACGGCACGGTGGACTATGTGAAGGGCGCGAACATCGCCGGCTTCATGAAAGTGGCTACCGCCATGCTCGAGCAAGGTATTCTTTAAGAGATTGCTCAATATGAATAAGAAAAGAGTCTCCATTTGCGTGGGGACTCTTTTTGTTAATCATGAATGAAGAATTGCATGTTGCAGGTAGATGCCGGCAAAGTTTAATGGGGGTGCATGGCTTTTAGTGGAGGAAAAACGGTCTATTAAATGCCGAACTGTGCCCAGAAAGTGCTGTCTGCGTGGCGGGACGCAGAAACAGACTCGGGGTAGTGTTCCACGAACCATGTGAGGTACTGCGCATAGTCTATCTTCTCGGAGAGCATTGCCGCCCGCCGCTGTTGGTAGAGGGCGGTGCGTTCGTCGTGCGATAGTGCAAGGAGTCTGTCCACTGCCTCGTATAATGCGTCAGTGCCGCTCGGTTGTACCGTGCCGTCAAGACGACGGATAGGGCTATCTGCGTCGAGCGGCGTAGCATGCACCCCATAACCTAATAGGTAGTGGTCTTCGAGTTCGCGCAAGTAACCGATACGCCCTACAAAGTCGTTAAACCGTACAAAGGGTGTACCAAGAACACCGGCCTCTGCCGCCATCGTCTGACTATCACCCAAATAGAGCGATGCAAACGCCATCACATGGTGCATATCGAGCGGGTTAATGTGAATCCTATATACCTCGAACTGCGGCTCAAGGGGACGCTCACTGGTGATATAAATCTGCCCGTGCGGACGCAAACGATCAATAAGGTGCTGTGCTATCTCGGTGTTAATGCCCCGAATGCCGCTGTCGCGGTGTGCTTTGAGGGACGCGAACCGCAGCACAAAATAGGGTTTCTCGGTGTTGATTCCATACTGCTCCACCACCGCCCTATTGGCGACAAAATGGTGCGGGTGCAAATACGCCAACTCTTGGTAAGAAGGATACTTTATCGATTTGCTATCCCATTTGCCACTATTACATACAGTGGGATTTAGTATGACATCAGCACAGGGATAAGACAATTTTGCATATAATGGCACAACAATGGCATCGTCTTCATTGCAATTTATGACAGGTATTCTCAGTAGGGGACCTATGAACGAGTTTTCGACACTCGTTCCTGTTAATATATCCGTTTTGTGTTTTAGGCAAAAGCAGAGTAATCGCCAAGTTCGCTTCAGCGTACCCCATGCCATACCCATCTTGGTGTTTTTGCGTCCTTCTGCCAATATATTGTGATAGTTCCACCCCTGATTATCCAATAACTGCTGTAGAATATCCTTCTTCTTTATCAAAATTTCCACATTGTGTCCATGCGATCGCCAATTGGTAATAGCGTTTTTATACAGATAAAAGTGGGCCAGATGCCCCATATATACCAATATATTCATAACTTTTTCCGATTGTCTTTGGAATTTAGTTTCAACTTTCAACCGCCATAGACGGTCTAACCATGTAGTGGTATCGCTCCTCGTGGCAGCACAAAAACGACCGTTTTTCCGCTGCCATGGTAAAGACAAAAAAAACACACTTCTATTATATGAAACACAAATAGGCAGCATCAATAGGCAGCACCAATAGGAAACACAATATTCCCACCTGCCTACCCCTAACCAAAGGAAAATCTCTATTCACCTTCGGATTGCATTTGTCGGATGTAGCGGGCGAGAGTGCCGCGGTCTACTTTGCAGAGTTTCGCTATCTTTCGTTGCGACACTTGCTCATTGAGCAGGCGTTGTATCAGTTTTCGCTTGCGGTAGAGCGGGTGTTTCTCCGCACTGTTCTTTCTCCCTTTCGGACGCCCTAACGCCTTACCCTCTTTGCGCTTGCGTGCCAATGCCTCTTTGGTGCGTTGTGAGATAAGGTTGCGCTCTATCTCCGCCGACAAACCGAACGCAAACGCCAGCACTTTGCTCTGTATGTCATCGCCCAAACGGTAGTTGTCCTTTATCGTCCATACCTTGCATTCTTTGCTCATGCAGTGGTTCAGTATCTCCATAATCATGAAGAGGTTACGCCCGAGTCGCGAAAGTTCGGAACAGATGATAATGTCGTCCTTCTGCACTCGCCGGAGCAGCCGCCCCAATGCCCGCTTGTTGTAGTTCTTGGTGCCGCTGATAGTTTCCTCTATCCAACCGTCGATGTGCAGGCTCTGTTGCTCGGCGAAACGTTGAATTTCAAAGCGTTGGTTCTCGACAGTTTGTTTGTCGGTCGAGACTCGGATGTATCCATATACCATAATCGTTGTGTATTATTGGTTGTTTGTTATGTGTGTTATTGCCGTTTCTTTTGGGTGGCTTTTGTGGCAAGATACCGCACCGCTGCCGAATAAGCAAATCCCCTGCACTTTTGTCCGTCTTTTTCTGTGTTTTTCTCTCCGAGGTGGTTCGATGCTGGTTCGACGGTGGTTCGACAGTCCTTCGACAGAGAAGCGAGGCTGAAAGTTCGTTATCAATGCGTGGTAAATGGTTGGCAAAGAGTGGACGAAATGAACGCCCTATCGGGATGCATCTATACACCCAAAATTGAACATCGGTCATAGTGCGCATTTGGGAAAAACAAAGCAATAGAAACAAGTTCTGTTCAAGTGCGATTAGTCCATAATTGAGAAGCAAACAATGCTTTTCTTATCTCGCTATAAATCAAAAGAGTATCACAACGCACAGACAGAAAATTGAGTAAATTGTAGAGGAAAATTGAGTAAATTGTAAGCATAAACGGAGTGAATTGTAGTAAAAAATGAACATTTACAAACACTCTTCTTCCAAACGCTTGCTCTAATTTCTGGGAATGCCATTATTTGCATATCTCAAAGAAAAGTTGTACCTTTGCGGGTAGAATCTTTGGCAGCGGAAAAACGGTCGTTTTTGTGCTGCCAATCACGGGGACAACACGGAGATAGGCAATTCATGGAGCAGACACACACGATACGGATATACGACCGATACGAGGCAATAGATGCACAAGCATGGGATAGACTTGTGCAGGAAAGCGATACCGCCACTTGGTTTCAGACACGAGAGGCGTATCGGTTCTATGCCTCGCTGCTACAAGAGATGACACCTTTTGTGTATGCCGTAGCGGAACAGAGCACCGATAAGGCAGAATCTTCACATACGACAAGCGTCCGTCTTTCCGGCATCATCGTGGGCTATATCACGCACGAACAGAGCAAAGTCAAGCAGTACCTTACCCGTCGGGCAATTATCATCGGGGGAGCGATGCTTGATACGGCTATCTCGGACGAGGCACTCTCTGCAGTGCTCACTACCCTGCGCAGCGAATTGGCAAAAAAGGCTATCTATATCGAACTGCGCAATTTCCACGACTATAGCCGCTGGCGAAAGGTATTCGCCGACAATGGTTTTGCCTATCAGCCGCACCTGAATTTTCATATTGATACTGCCTCATCTGCTGTGGTAGAACAGAACCTCGGCAAGAGTCGAAAACGGGACATACGCACTTCGATACGCGAGGGCGTTGCACCCGTGCTGCACCCCACTTTGGAACAAGTGCGGGAGTACTATGCGCTGCTGCAAATGCTCTATCGCACAAAAGTAAAGACGCCTCTTTTCTCATGGGCGTTCTTTGAGCAACTCTACAAGACGGACGGCGGACACTTCTTGCTCTGTGCATATAAGGAGAAAATTATCGGTGGCACAGTCTGTGTTTGTCTGCAGGGAAAAGGCGTGTACGAGTGGTTCGTCTGTGGCGAGGACGGCAAATACGAACATGTCTTTCCCTCGTCGTATGCCACCTATCTTGGTATTTGCTATGCAGCGGATGGCGACTATCCGCTGTTCGACATGATGGGCGCAGGTAAACCCGATGAAGCATACGGCGTACGGGATTTCAAGGCACGCTTTGGCGGCAAAGAGGTAGAACATGGGCGGTATCTATGTGTCTGCCACCCGTTGCTCTATCGCCTTGGTTCGCTCGGCGTTAAGATACTGAAAAAGAGATGACTATCAGACTTTGGGCAATACGAATTAAGAATGCGCTTCTCTACAAAGTAGGGGTGCATTTTCCCTATAATCCTGTGCGAATAGAAGCACTGCGGAGATTGGGATACACGGTGGGCGAGCAAGTCTATATCGCAGGCGATTTGACGATTACGCAAAACTTTACAGAGAATCGTGGCACGCTCACGATAGGCAACCGTGTGTCAATTGCCCCATGCGTGATACTCACGCTCATTAGTCATGCGAACGCCTCTGCTATTCGCAAATACATCCCTGTTCGTAGGGGGGGGTACGAATAGAAGATGATTGTTGGATAGGGGCAGGCGCTATCATTCTCAACGGCGTAACGATAGGCAAAGGCAGCGTGGTGGGCGCAGGAGCCGTAGTAACCAAAGATGTCGCCCCGTACACCATAGTAGCCGGCAACCCCGCCCGAAAAATAAAAGACATCGAGGTAACCGGTGTGTCGGCGAAGCGAGCAGGAACCCCAATATAGAAAAAAGAGTTTAGTGTAGATTTTGTTCAGTATAGACAATAAAAATGTAGTCTATATTGAATGTGTTCAGCATAGACAACAAAAATACAAATGGCACGAAGTTTGTTGTGTATGAACAATAAAAATGCAGGGTATTTCTTTTAGTAAGTACCTCCTTAAATCGCTTGACTTATGGATGTTATTTCACGATTGGACTATGCGGGCAAAGTGGATGCTTGGTTAGGGAAAGGGCAAATCATTGTTCTTGTCGGACAGCGCCGGGTAGGAAAGAGTTATGTAATGAAAGACTTTGTCGTACGGCATGCGAACGACAAAGGAGCCAATATCATTGCCATAGACAAAGAAAAAAAAGACTTTAACTTTATCCAAACCTACGAGCAACTAAATGCCTATATCGATTCGCAATGGAAAAGCGACTGCCATAACTATATCCTTATCGACGAGGTGCAAGATATAGAGGGATGGGAACATTCGGTACGCAGTTATCGCACAGAAGACAATACGGACATTATTGTTACGGGTTCTAACTCCAAAATGCTCAGTGGGGAGTTGAGTACGCTGCTCAGTGGGCGCTATCAACAAATCCATGTACTGCCCCTTAGTTATAGGGAGTTTTTGCAATTCCATGGACTGTCGGATGGCGACGAGGCGTTGGAACTGTATCTTAAGTATGGCGGACTGCCGGGGTTGCGAAATGTGGGATTGGATAATGAAGAAATGGTAAATGATTATCTTTCAGGCATATTCAATACCATTATGCTGAAAGATGTAGTGGAACGACACACCATCCGAAATGTAGTGTTTCTGAACAATTTGATTGCGTTTATGGCGGACAGTGTGGGGAAACTCAATTCTGCCAACAGCATTGCCAAATACTTGAAAGCGCAACAGATAGACGCCACAACGAATAGTGTATTGACTTATATGTCTTATTTTGCAGAGGCGTTTTTGATTGATCAAGTTGGGCGATTCGATATGCACGGGAAGAAGATGTTAGAGAACAACGGGAAGTGTTATTTCGGTGATGTGGGGTTGCGCAATTGGGTGGTGGGTGGTAACCGTAGCAAAGATATAGAGAAAGTGTTAGAGAATGTGGTGTATCTTCATCTTCTTCGTTTGGGGTATACCGTCAATGTCGGGCAATTACGCGCAGGGGAGATAGATTTCGTTTGTACAAAGATGAACCAACGGGTGTATGTGCAGGTGGCTTATTGGATTGGTTCGGAAGAAACCGCCCAACGCGAATTTGGGAATTTGCGTTTGATAGCCGACGACTATCCCAAGTATGTCATTTCTGCCACCCCTCTGCTCAAGCGCAGCGATGTGGAAGGCATTACACATTTACATATCCGTGAGTTCTTGAAGAATGGGTTGTAATCAAACTTGACTAGCAGCAAAGCCCCCACAAGCAAGGAAACATTATACAGCGATAGAAATGAACATACTAATTGACATAGCGCACCCAGCACATGTGCATCTGCTCCGTAACTTCTACACGGAGATGACAAAAAAAGGGCACAAGGTAATCGTTACCGTCAAAGATATACCTGCGGCGCGGCAACTGCTTGATTTATATCATATTCCCTATATTTTCTTGGGCAAGAAGTCCGACAGATTGGCGGGCAAAGCCATTGAACAACTGCGCTACAATTGGGAGGTGTGGCGTATCGTGCGGCGGGAACATATCACTATTGGTATCGGCTCTTCTATCACCCTGGCGCATGTGAGTCGAGTAAGCAAAATGAAGAGTATTATTCTCGACGACGACGACGATGCCGTGGAGCCGCTTTTTGCCAAGTATGCACATCCTTTTGCGGATGTCATTCTCTCGCCCGAAGGCACGCCTCGCAAATCGAAGAAGACGCTCTATTACCCTGCCTACCACGAGTTGGCGTATTTGCACCCTAACCGTTTCACCCCAGACCCAAAAGTATTGGATGATGCGGGCATTCGCTATACCCGCAGCGCAGACGGCACGGTGAGCGAGGTAGAGCCGTATTTTGTGCTGCGGTTCAATGCATTCAAGGCGCACCACGATGTAGGGGTGGTGGGGCTGACTATCGAGAACAAACGCCGCTTGGTGGACTATCTCAGCCAACACGGGCGGGTGTTCATCACCACAGAACGGAATATTGACGAGGAGTTCTTGCCGTATCAACTGCGTGTGTCGCCTGAGAAAGCGCACTCGCTGATGTACTATGCCACGATGCTCGTAGGCGACAGCCAAACCATGACTTCGGAGGCAGCCGTACTCGGTACACCCGCTATCCGTTGCAACACATTTGTCGGGCGCATACACTATTTGGAGGAAGAGGAACACCGCTACGGGCTAACGTATGGTTTCCGCCCGGAGCAGTCGGAGGAGATGTTTCGCAAGATAGACGAACTTCTTTCGCTCGGCACAACAGCGCTACACGAAGAGTGGCAAAAGCGTCGTCAAAAACTCCTTGCCGACAAGATAGACTATACGGCGTGGTTAGTGGAATATGTGTTGAATGGTGCGCCGATAAAAAGATGATAACGACTGATAGGGTTGGTAGTGGAGAATAGTCAGGAGTAATGAGTTTATAGTGGCGAAGGCCCAAAGTAAGAGATGGTACAAAGTACTATCTCTTTTTGTATACAGGATACGCATAGTGCGTTATGTCTGCCCAACTCGGGTGCGTGGATATCCTCGTCTGCGGGGCTCAGTTGACCATACTATGCAATCCCCCTCTATGAGGGGGTAGGGGGAGTCTTCCATGGCGTGGGAGTATCTATTCCCTCTCCTTAAAGTATGCCCCTAAAAATCCCTTATACTTTTTTGTACGAAAAATTTGGCAGAATAAAAATTAGGTTGTATCTTTGCAACCGAATCTACGCTGGTGGGGGATATGTCCTCTTTTTTAGGGTAGATTTAGACATATTGAATAGCGTTTATTGACGCTTTGTGTTTGACAACTCGAAAACTTCGCAACTTTTCAAACAACAGTCAGAAGCAAAGTAGCAATAGATGCCTATGGGTATGACATTCATGCCGCTACACTCGTTTGGGTGTAGTGTATAGTCATATCAGCGTAGGTTTCTTGTTGTTTATTTGACTGTTAAGGTAATGCGAAGACCTCGAGTTGTAAGTAAACAGCACGAGGTCTGCGCTTTTTTTGTATATATATATGTATCCCCAATACGGTGCATACGAAAGCCAATACAGGAAGCCGATACTATAAATCAAAAAGGAGTAAGCCGAAAATCCAAAGAAGAGTAAGCGAATCAAACATATTTTGTTCAACCTTAAATACAATCAGAGTATGATACAAGAAATCGATGGAATCTTTTATGATTTAGATTTAGACGCAAAAACGGCGGTCGTTCGTGAAAGTCCGTATGAAAAATACCATGGTGATATTATCATTCCTTCAACCGTACAATGCGATGATGTGGTCTATTGTGTAAAAGCTATTGGAGAAAGTGCATTTTGGTATTGCTTATCCCTTGTTTCAGTTACTATCCCTAATGGTGTTAAAGGAATCGGTGAGGATGCGTTTCGTGCTTGCACCGAATTAACTTCTATTGTTATCCCCGATAGTGTAACGAGTATTGGGGAGTGCGCATTTCGCGAATGCTCATCTATAGTTTCTATTACTATTCCTAATGGCGTTAAAGAAATCGGGAAAGGAGCGTTTTATGGTTGTGCCAAGTTAACTTCGGTAACCTTCCCTGATAGTGTAACGAGTATTGGGGAGTGGGCATTTTACGAATGCTCATCTCTAGTTTCCATTACTATTCCTAATGGCGTTAAGGAAATAAAGCAGGATATGTTTGCCGGTTGCACCAAGTTATCTTCAGTTGTCATCTCTGATAGTGTAACCTATATTGGAGGGGAAGCATTTTGTAAATGCTCATCTTTAGTTTCGATTACAATCCCTAATGGCGTTAAAGAAATCGGGGAGGGTGCGTTTTATGCTTGCACCGAATTAACTTCTATTGTTATCCCCGATAGTGTAACGAGTATTGGGGAGTGCGCATTTCGCGAATGCTCATCTATAGTTTCGATTACTATTCTTAATGGCGTTAAAGAAATCGGGAAGGGTGCGTTTTATGGTTGCCCCAAGTTAACTTCAGTTGCCATCCCAGATAGTGTAACGAGTATTGGGGAGTGGGCATTTTACGAATGCTCATCTATAGTTTCCATTACTATTCCTAATGGCGTTAAAGAAATCGGGAAAGGTGCGTTTCGTGGTTGCAAAGAACTGACATCTGTTACCATCAATTCCGATGAGATTATGAAAGACATAAGCATAGTATCCGTTTTTGGATACCAAGTCAGCAAATATGTGTTGGGTGATAGTGTAACAGAAATAGGTGAGAATGCGTTTAGTAATTGTACCGAGTTAACTTCGGTAGTCATTCCCGATAGTGTAACCTGTATAAGAGAGGGAGCTTTTTTTAGATGCTCATCTCTAGTTTCCATTGCTATTCCTAATGGCGTTGAAGAAATAGAGAATGGTGTGTTTTGTGCTTGCACCGAATTAACTTCTATTGTTATCCCCAATAGTGTAACAAGTATTGGATTCTCTGCCTTTGAGAGCTGCTCATCTTTAGTTTCAATTACAATACCTAATGGTGTTAAAGAAATAAAGAATTTTGCATTTTGTAGTTGTACAGAATTAACTTCTGTTGTCATCCCAGATAGTGTAACAGATATAAGAAATAGAGCATTTGAGAATTGTTCATCTATAGTTTCCATTACTATTCCTAATGGCGTTGAAGTAATAGGTGCAGGTGCGTTTCGGGGGTGCTCAAAGTTAACTTCCATTACTGTTCCTGATTGTGTAATAGGTATTGGCGATGAGGCCTTCGATGATTGCGACAACCTCCAAACCATCTATATCCCGCACGGTATGACCGAAGCGTTCTGCCAGATGGGCTTAGCGGAGTATCGTGACAAACTGGTCGAAATAGATGCTTAATAGTTTCGGAAGCAGAACTATATACCTAATGAATCAAAAAGGAGTAAACCGAAAATCTAAAGAAGAGTAGGCAAGTCAAACATATTTTGTTCAACCTTAAATACAATCAAAGTATGACACAAGAAATCAATGGATTAGACTATTTTCTATCTCCCAAAACTCAAACAGCTACAGTTCGTAGAGCAAAGGAAGAAAACTGCAGAGACCTTATTGTTCCGACAACTATACAACACGAAGATGCTACCTATCGTGTAACAGCCATTGGAGAATGTGCATTCCAAAATTATACCGATTTGACTTCTATTACTTTTCCTGATGGTCTAGTTAGTATAGGGGGAAGCGCATTTAAAGGCTGCACGGGGTTGAAATCTATTATCATTCCGGATAGTGTGACGAGTATTGGCTTTAGTGCTTTTAGTGGTTGTACAAGTTTAACTTCAATTATCATCCCGGAAAGCGTAACGAGTATAGAAGACGAGGCTTTTTATGGGTGCGAAAGTTTGACATTTGTTTCTGTATCTAAAGGTCTTACCGACATTGGTAATAGTGCATTCCTTGATAGTGGCTTGATGTCTATTGCTATTCCTAATAGCGTGGAGTATGTCGGAGGCTGGGCTTTTGATGGAACACCTTGGTATGCTAACCAACCCGATGGATTGATATACATCAATGATGTATTGTACTCCTATAAAGGAGGAATGCCACAAAATACGGTTATTAATGTAAAACAGGGTACAATTGCTATTAGTGGCGGGGCATTTGAGAGACAGCAAGGTCTTATCTCCATTACTATTCCTAATAGTGTAACAAGTATTGGCAGGCGTGCCTTTTCGGATTGCTCCTCTCTTAGATCTATCATAATCCCTGATAGCGTTACAGTAATTGAGGAAGGTACATTTGAGAATTGTGATTCTCTTGCATCAATTACGATTCCGGATAGTGTAGTTGATATAGAAGAAGACGCTTTTCTTAATTGTGACGGACTAGTATCTGTTACCATCAACTCGGATGTGATAATGAGACATTCTTCTATGAAATCTATTTTTGGTGAGCAGGTTGAGCAATATGTATTAGGTTATGGTGTAACTCGTATTGTAGAATGGGCTTTCCAGGATTGTATAGGCTTAACTTCTGTTACTATCTCTAACAGCGTAAGAAGTATTGCTGATAGTGCCTTTGAAGGTTGTGAAAATTTCAAAACCATCCTTATCCATAGAGGAATGAAAGATGCATTCTTTCTATCCGATTGGTGGTCTGACAAAATTGTCGAAATAGACAATATCGCCGAGGAGAAGGCAACATTAACAATCAAAGACCATACTTTACTTAAATGTGTTACCGATAAAATCTATGTATACATTCCTAATGGAGTAGAACGAATAGTGTCCAATGTGTTTGATGAATGCAAAAAATTACATACTATTGCTTCGAGAGAGGGGTTGCGTTGCCATATAAAGGAATGTATAGAGAATGGTATGATGCATTGTGTTTATAATGTATGGTTAGCGCATTCTAGAGGTAGAGATACTGTCGGCCTAAGTCTTTGGCTCTGGGAAGTATCTGACGCAGATTATACCTATGCGCTGCAACAAAGTATTCTACAGTCTGATTATGATGATAAGGCGGGCAATAGCATTCAATGGAAAAGTTTGTCCGTAGATATTAAGGACTTGCTAAATCATACTCTTGATGAGTCTATAGTAAGCCAATTGCCGATTATACACCCAACTGTTTCGTTCATAGATACATATCCTAAGAAGGAAGATGAAGTGATTTCTCTTTCCGAAGAGATCGCTCGTTTAGGTTTTGGAATACTGCGAATAACAGGTATTTACTCTGATACACTCATCAATAACTTTCAATTTGATTATCAGTGTATATACGAGTTGCATTATATATCCGGTTATGGGTATGTCAGTCCACAATGGCTTATTGTAATGGATATGACTTCAAGCGTGCAATTGACATTCCCTTATCCTGATGCACCAAGACTATCACCTTATATAGATACCGATTATGATACTATGGAAGTAGATGAGTATATGAATATGATGTACTCACAAGGCAAAGTCGTTGAACTCTCATGACCACCAACCTCCCCGCATTCCTAGAGCAACACCCGGATACGGAATCTTTGCTTTGCTTGTACCATTATGCATGGCAGCAGGAGTATGGCGATGATTTCGTGATGGATGTAGCAGACTCTAAGGACGATGCTACGAAGCGCATTGCATTCTATCGCTCGCATGGATATACGCTGGTGGACGAGAACCGATTTGGTCAAGGCAACACGGTAGAAGGTATCGTACAATGCTATCGCACAATAGAAGACCCCAACTAACCCAACACACAATATGAACCACACCCCTATCCATATTACTTGCCGCTATGGTGAATTCAACCTTGTTTGGTACAGCCATTGCGGTTACTTGCTTTTCGATGCGGCAGACCCGAAGACACCTGTCGGTGGTCTTACCGAAGCCGAAGTCGATGGTGCTACTATGCAGCAGTTGATTGCCTTGGTAGAGAAGTCCCAGTCCCAAGAAAACCCCTTGTTGAGATAAACACTCCACACATAAATTACTTATTAAATTAACACACAAAATCTATGACAATCGAAATCAACGACATTAACAACATCAACTATGAATTATCCACCAAAACCCAAACGGTCTCTGTTTGTGGCGCAACGCACGCAATAGAGGGACACCTTTCTCTCCCCGCCACTATACAGTATGAGGATACCGTCTATCCCGTAACGGCAATTCAGGAGCGGGCGTTCAAAGGTTGTATCGACCTCGCATCCATTACTCTCCCCGATAGCATTACCGCAATAGGCGAAGAGGCTTTTCATAATACGCTGTGGTACAATAGCCAACCCGATGGGCTAATCTATTTGGATAACATCTTGTACACCTACAAAGGGAATATACCGCTCGAGGCGGCTATCGTTATCCGTCCGGGCACAACTTGTATCGGCGATGCTGCTTTTCAGTTCCGTCAAGAGATAGGGTCTATCACTATCCCGAACACCGTAAAGACTATCGGCAGACATGCGTTTTCTTTTTGTCGACGGCTGACCTCTCTTGTCATTCCGGAGGGGGTTACCACGATGGGCATCGATGCAATCGCATCCTGTACAAGTCTTGTTTCTCTTACTTTACCAAGTACACTCCGTCATATAAAGGAAGAACCTTCGTTGTGCGACGACCTCCAAACCATCTATATTCCGCAGGGTATGACCGACACATTCTGCCAAATGGGTTTAGAAGAGTTTCGTGACAAAATGGTCGAGGTAGATTAACCCAACGCTCTAAATGGAACTTCCTTCGAAAACATCTACCACCAACATAACCCCACTAAAAACCAACAATGAACCTACTGTACAACGGCGTCCACTATTCTTTAGACGCCACCACCCATATCGCCTCTGTCATACCCTTGCCCGACGACTACTATCGGGGCAACATCGTTATCGAGCCGCAGGTGTGCTATGCGGACGAACTCTACCCCGTGGTGTATATCGCCAATGGGGCGTTTCAGCACTGCACCGACTTGCTATCGGTTTGTCTCCCCGGCTCTTTGGGCGACATCGGAATGGAAGCGTTTTGTGGTTGTACGGGGCTGACGGTGGTGCGTATCCCGGGCAGTGTGGATTATGTGGGTATTGGCGCATTTCAGAACTGCACTCGTCTCTCGACTATCATTATCGAAGACGGCGTGCAAACGATAGGCGTGTCTGCTTTTATGGGCTGTTCGGCACTCGCTCATCTCGAGTTGCCCGACAGTATCCGCGAAATCCAAATGGCGGCTTTCTCGGGGTGTAGTAGCCTCCAAACGCTTTATATGGGCGCAGTCCACCTTACGAGTATCGACCGCATGGCATTTGACGACAACCCGTCTCTCCGCCTTTATGTGCCTAAGAATCGCAAGCGTATGCTATGCACAACCGACATCGACCTTCCTGATACTCAAATCATTGAAATATAACTGCCTTTCCTATGGGTCTATTTGATTTTCTTTTTCCTTCTTCCGATGCGCTTAGGAGCAACCGTTGCCCCTATATTGATTTGGGCTTGAGTGTCTATTGGGCGACTATGAATGTCGGTGCTCGTTTCGACTACGAGTACGGCGATTCGTTTCGTTGGGGTGAGGTTAGACAGCCTAAGTCGGGCGAGCCGTATAAGTTTCTACGGCGAGGTAGTTCCGATTTATCACGCTACCTCACTCAGCGTTCCGGTGTAAAACCGGATTACCAAACCACGCTTCTTTCGGAGGATGATGTCGCCCATCGGCGTATGGGGGGCAATTGGCGTATGCCGACTATCGATGAGATGGAGGAGTTGTATAAGAACTGCCATTGGCAGGCGTTGCTGATCAATCGTACGATTCGTGCCTATCGTATTACCGCCCGCAATGGAAATTCTATCTTGTTGCCGCAGGTCAATCTATGGACATCTTCGTTGCATGAAAACAATCTACGGGCTTATTGTCTATCTTTTTATAGTTCTAATCGCAGTGGTCCCAAGATAACCTATACGAACCGTGAAAGTTGTTTGGCAGTTCGTGGCGTATTGCCCAAACCGCAGGATGCCTAATCCCCATTGCTTTCCATTTACTAAGCCTATGTCGTTCTTATGTAATTCTTATGTGATTCTTATGTGATTCTTATGTGATTAAGCCATCTCGTACCTACCACGAACCTATCTATTTCCCTTAAACTATAAACCCATCTAACCTTTTCTTGAATATGAAACATATTGCAAATGGCCAGTACATTCCGCTTTCCAATGGTACCACTGCCGTTGTCCGTGCCTTCTTGGGCGAAGGAGGGCAGGGAGCAGTCTATCGTTGCGAGGTCAACAGGAAACAGTATGCACTTAAAATTTACGCCCGTCGTCCGTCAGAGGCGTTTATCAACAATCTGGCGGAGAACATCCGCCAAGGTGCTCCCACCAAGCATTTTCTCTGGCCTCTGGCTCTCGTCAATACGATGGAGTACGCAGGCTATCTTATGGAACTCCGTCCAAAGGACTATGTCGATTTTTCCCGCTTCTTGGTGGCGAAGGCGCGCTTTGCATCGTGGTCTGCCATGCTCAACGGCGCCTTCCAGATCACGCTCGCCTTTCGTGAGTTGCATCGCCGCGGGTTGTCCTATCAAGACCTCAACGACGGCAATTTCTTCTTCAATCCCACCACGGGCGATGTGCGTATCTGCGACAACGACAATGTCTGCCCCGCCGACATCAATCTCGGTATTAAGGGCAAGTGCCGTTATATGGCGCCCGAGGTGGTGGTCGGTCAGAGCAATCCGAACAACCTGAGCGATTACTTCTCCCTTTCTGTCGTCTTGTTTATGCTGTTGATGAACAACCACCCCTTAGACGGGCGTCGTGTCGCCTCCGTAGCCTGCATGACCGACGAGGTCGAGCGCCTTGTCTATGGCGAGCAGCCCGTGTTTATCTACGACCCTAAGGACGGTACCAATCGTCCTGTGCCGGGGGTGCATGCCAATGTCATTTTGCGTTGGCCGCTCTTTCCGCAGTTCGTGCGAGATGCTTTCACCCGGGCATTTTCTCGCGAGGTAATGCACAACCCCAATATGCGTTGGTCGGACAATCTGTGGCTCAATCTCCTGCTTCAGTTGCGCAACCAAGTCGTGTCGTGTTCGTGTGGCAACGAGACATTCTATGACATCGACAAACCGGTGTCGGTCTGCTTCAATTGCAAGGCCACGCTACCGTCGTTGTTGTTGCTTCATCTCAATAAGCAGTATATACCGCTTTCCCTTCATAGCCATATCTGGGGAGGATGCAAGGGGCCAAATGGGGAAACCATACAGATTATCGGCGATGTCCTTGCCAACAAGAAGAATCCTGCGCTTTGGGGCATACTCAACCGTACGGATCAGACCTGGCAGTGTACATTGCCCGACCAGCGCACGCTCACGGTGCCGCCTATGGGAGCAGTGCCTATCTTCCGTGGCGTGCGTATCGACTTTGGCGACCGACAAGGCACGATCATTGCCCCCGGCGAACGCTAACCCGTTACCCTAATCCCTTATAACAATTTAGCAGAAATCTTGCAAAAATCTAACAAAAAACTTGAAGCCTTCCCAAAGGAACTACGCAGAAATCCCGAACCACTCCCGAAGGAACTCGCTAAGAACACTGCAAAAACCAATAACAAATACATTAACCATTAAATAGAAATATAGTATGAATCCATTAGAAGCCGTTGAAATTGCGCGTCGCACCATGACGCTTTTCTTTATCGTTGACACTTCCTCGTCTATGGCAGGCGCCAAGATGGGTGCCGTGAATACCGCTATACGCGAGGTACTGCCTGAGTTGAACGATTTATCTTCCGAGAATGCCGATGCGTGCATTCAGTTAGCCTGCCTTGAGTTCTCTAATGACTGCTCGTGGTGCATCACGCCTACACCGGTGGAGAAGGTGTGTTGGTACGACCTCGGCAGCGATGGAATGACCGATATGGGAAAGGCCTTCGACGAACTCAATGCCAAACTCTCCCGCTCGGCCTTCCTTAACTCATCCACAGGTTGTTTTGCCCCTGTTCTCTTTCTGATGTCCGACGGCTATCCCACCGACGAATACAAGGCGGCACTCAAACGCCTGAAAGACAATAAATGGTTCCAATATGCTATTCGCGTAGCGGTAGCCATTGGCGACGATGCCGATAAGAAACTCCTTGCTGAGTTCACCGGCAATCCGGAGTTGGTGCTGACAGCCCACACGCCAGAAGCACTCAAAGCCGTTATACGCTTTGTCAGTGTTACGAGTTCCAAGATAGGTTCGCAGAGCAGCGGTATCGGGGTAGGGCAGAAAGGGAATACAGGTGCCGCCCAGACCAAGCAGGCACAGATGGCAACCCAGGTACAAGAGTTCAACGCCGAAAATGCGGACTTGGACGAACTGACAAGCGGTTTTTGATATGCGCACATTCGCATTCTCACAGATAGGTGCTTCGCATACCGCCACGGCTCGTCCGTGCCAAGACTATAGTGCGTCTTGTCAGACGGACGACTATGCGTTGGCTGTCGTAGCCGACGGACACGGCGGTGCGGCGTATTTCCGTAGCGACAGGGGCTCTCGTATGGCAGTCGAGGCAGCAGTTGCTGTGCTTACCGAGTTCCTCTCGCATACGGACAATATGAACACTTTGCCCGAGGGCAATTGGCAACGTCAAGTAGCCTCTGCCCTTATAGCCGAGTGGCAGCAGCGTATCGCAGCCGACTACCAACAAGACCCCTTTGCTGAGGCTACCGACCATTGGCAGAAAGCGTATGGCACCACGCTCATTGTCGCTCTATGTACGCAGCAACGCTTCTTTGGTATGCAGATAGGCGACGGACATTGTGTGGCGATAGGCAATCGCAACACCGCCGAACAACCCATCCCATGGGACAAACGCTGTTTCCTCAATCGTACCACCTCGTTATGCGACCGTGACGCACTCAACGAGTTCCGCTTCTGTTTCCGGAACATAAAGTCGTTGCGGGCAGTCTTTGTCAGTACCGATGGGGCAGAGGACTGCTTTGCCGATATGAACGGATTGTACGACTTCTATCGTATCTTGAACGAGCAGTTGTCTGCGGACTTTGATACGGCGGCCGATTCGTTGCGTGCCTACCTTCCGCAGATGACGCAGAAAGGCTCAACGGACGATATTTCCATAGCCGGCATACAAATGGGGTAACAATACGGAAAGAAAAGGAATAGGCAGAACGGATAATGAAAATAGATAACGAACAGATAAATAACAGACGATCAATAGACTATGGCTACATTGGAGGATATACAACGACTGGTAAGGAATTATGGAAAAGACATCCTTGATGATGAGCGGCGGGCGCATGCTATCATCTGCGATTGGCATCCGCACGAGACAGTTCGCTTCGACGAAGTCTCTCGCCTTTGCGGACAGTGGAAGAAGGGAAAGCGTCCGTCGGTGATATACATTGACGACGAAGATCCGGAGCCTCCCCTTGATGAGAGTTCTCTCTCTTCGATGGCTCAATCGTGTTACGGGGCAGGTTCGTTCTTCACTCAGGCTATGTATGGTCTTGGTTCGGCAATGGTAGGGAAAAACTTGACAAAAGCAGGGCGGAAAACGACAAAGCCAAAGAAGAAAGACACCCGGTCAGGGAACGCAAATACCCCATCGGCGAAGACACATACCAAGTCGGCTACAAAGAAGAAAGGTATTGTTCTCTCTGCCAATGGCAATAGCATCTCCATAGAGGGCGATAACATCTCAGTTAAGCAGGGAGGTAACACTATCTCTGTTAATCAAGGAGGGGAGAATATATCTGTTAAGCAAACCTTCAAGAGCGGTGTCAGTACCAAAACCATCTCGATACACATAGACACCACCAAATCCTACCGTGCAAACTAAAGACTTGTTTCCCTCTTTTTTTTCGTGAATGGAAAACGGGGTTCCACAAGCATCGCCACACCGGTTGCTCTGCGGAAGCACCCGCCGACCCGATAACCCCGCATGGAAGTTTTGTCTGTGGCGACACGCCACCCGTTTGTACAAGTAAGAAAAAAAGTGTACCTTTGCGACGAAAAAACAAGGTACACATGAACAAGACTATACATCTTATATCCTCCCAACCGACACTCCATGCGGGTGCTCCCGCAGAGCAACAAAGCAGTGATGATTTTTGTCTCCGCCGACAAGGCGGGTGCATGGAAGGTTTGTCTGTGGCGACACGCCACCCGCATGAAAGGTTTGTCTGTGGCGACACGCCATCCGCTGATGAGAAATATATGGCAGTAGCGATAGACGAAGCACGACAAGCCCTGCGGCAAGGCGAAGTGCCTGTCGGGTGCGTCATTGTAGCAGGCGAAAAAATAATCGGGCGGGGGCATAATCTCACCGAAACTCTGGCTGATGTGACGGCGCATGCAGAGATGCAAGCACTGACAGCAGCGGCACAAACCATAGGGGGAAAATACCTGCGAGATGCAACACTCTATGTGACAGTTGAACCGTGTATCATGTGTGCGGGAGCCATAGGGTGGGCGCAAATCAGCCGTATAGTCTACGGCTGCGCAGATGTGAAAAAAGGATACACGCTCTTTGCTCCAAAAGCCCTGCACCCCAGAGCACAAGTGACAGCCGGGGTGCTTGAAGAGGAATGCAAACAATTAATGCAGGAATTTTTTATATCAATTAGGAATTAGGATTTCCTATGCCGCACGCGGCAAGAAAAATAAAAAAGCAAGAAGAAAATAAAAGAAAAAAACAAAAGGATGAATCGCCGGAGATAATAAACAATGCATTTACACCTTACAATAATTGGTGTAAAGCCAAATACAGCCGCTCGACGGGGAGTCCCATCACATTATAGTAACTCCCAACGATACGCTCCACACCGATATAGCCGATATACTCCTGTACGCCGTATGCTCCCGCCTTGTCCAATGGGTGGTATTTCTCTACATAATAGTTAATTTCTTCGTCCGTCAGCGTGCGGAAAGTAACATCTGTGCGTTCCACGAATGCATATTGTTTTGCATCATTAATTCCTAATTCCTCATTCCTAAATCCTAATTGTTGTAGCACTACCGCAGTGTAGACTTGGTGCGTTTTGCCGCTTAAGAGCCGAAGCATCGCTGTCGCTTCGTCCGTGTCCTTCGGTTTACCGAGCATACGACCTTCTACCCAAACAATAGTGTCTGCCGTCAGCAGCAGTTCCCCCTCGTGCAGGCGGTCGAGATAGACCTGCGCTTTCTCCTTGGCAATATACAACGGAATGTCGTCGGCTTGCAAGTCGGCAGGGAACGACTCGTCGGCATGGATGTTGACACATTCAAAGGGAATATCTAATCCAGATAGCAACTCGCGGCGGCGAGGAGATTGAGAACCTAAGAGAAGCTTCATAATTTACGAATTTGTAAATTTGTAAGTGTGTAAATTTGTAAATTGTCGTGTTAGAGGCTGCGGAGAATGACAATGCTGAATAGCATACCGAGAAACATAATAAGTTTCATAAGTTGTTGGGCGGAGCGGTAGTCCGACGGAATCTTAGCCGCCCATAGCAACCAAAGTTCGCACGCCATTGGCACCAGCAGACCAAAAACGGTATAGCGAGTGGAGAGCGTATTCCATGCGTGCGGGAAAGGCAGGACACAGAGCCAAATATAGACAACAAGCCCGATTGTGAGCAGCAATAGAGCCGTTACGATACCTTTTGTCCATAGATCGCCCAAACGGATAGGCAGGGTGTGACACTCCAACTCACGGTCGCCCATTTGGTCTTGCAAGTCCTTGATAATCTCACGAATCCATGTGCAAAGGAATGCGAAAAGCGCAAAGCCGCCGAGCCAATGGTATAGTTCGGGGATGAGGGTGGTAAAGCCCATAATGCTGCCATAGCGCATCCGCAACAGACCGACATTGGCGAACGCTATGGTCATGGGCGTGAGAGCACTGATGAGCGCAATGGTCAGATTACCAATCAAAAAGAGGCGTTTGTAACTGGACGAGTAGAACCATAGCAGTCCCGGAACGGCAAAGAAAACAATCGCCAACGACCAACTGCGCACGAGCCACGCAGCCGCAAAACCGCATAGCGCACCCACACCGCTCAAGATAAGGCTCAAGCGCATAGCAGCAGGCTTGCTGATATGTTGAGTGACCACCACCCGGTCGGGGCGGTTGATTCGGTCGATTTTAACATCGAAATAGTCGTTGATGACATAGCCGCCCGCCGCCACTCCGATGGTGCCGACAATGAGCAGCCACAGGACATACCACGGGAGTTGTTCGCCAAAGCGAAATTGGTCAAGCACGGGAACAGCCACCCATTTTTCCATAACCCAAATAAGGATACCGATGAAGGCTAAATTGCCAACGCGAATAAGCCGCCCGTAGGCGGCTATCTTCTCTGTGTCTATATGCATAAGTGTGTGAAAAGACAATAGCGAAAGATTGTCTGTCGGATTATTGTATCTTGAGGATGACACCCTTCCATGCCGGAATGGTCAGGCAGACAGGGGCGTCGGAGGTGAAACGGAGGTGCTCGTACTCGGTGCCGGTGAGAAGGTCAATGCCCGTGGCGGCAGGAAGTTCGTCTTGCTCGAGATAGACAAAAGCATCGGACGGAATACGCACCTGCAGGTCAACAGGCTTGTCGTCGAAATTGACGGCAATAAGCAAGGTCTCGTCGCCTGACTTGCGCAGGTAAGCAAACTGCTCGTGCTTGTTGAATCCCTCGCCCTGTACATATTCGAGGTCGTACATCTTGCCCTCGCTGATAGCCTTAGAGTCACGAGCAAGGCAGAGCAGATGCTGGTAGAAAGAACGCAGTTGCTTCTGCTCATCATCCAATCCTGCGCCATCGAACTTACCCTTGTTTGCCCATGCTTGCAGCGATTTGATACCCCAATAGTCGAAAATAGTGGTACGACCGTCCATCCCGGAAAAGCCCTCAATGTCCATACCCTTCTCGCCTAACTCTTGCCCCGCATAAATCATGACGGGGTTCTTGTAGAGGGTGGCGGCAACAATCATAGCCGGCTCGGCACAAGCACCACGCCCGCAGAAGAAACCGCTGGCGATACGCTGCTCGTCGTGGTTCTCCAAGAAATAGAGCAGATGGTCGTGAATGTCGCTATTCGCCATCCATTGACCCGTAATGCCCTCTGCCGACCAATTGCGACTGGTGATACCACGAAGGTAGTCGTACATGCCGACCTTGTCGTAGAGATAATCGAAACCTGCGTGCAGGTAGGGACGGTAAAGCGCCGGATTGTAGCACTCGCCGATGAACTGCACATGCGGGTAAGCGTTCTTGACTTGCTCAATGGCCCAAGCAAAGAACTCAACAGGCACCATCTCCGCCATATCAACGCGGAACGCATCAATATGACGCCCTGCCCAATAGAGCAGTATATCGCGCATCTTGAACCAAGTGTTGGGAATGGGGTTGAATTGCTTTTCACCGCCGCCCTGATAGAAGACGCCGTAGTTGAGTTTGACGGTCTCGTACCAATCGTTGCGGGTGGGATGAGCGGAGAAACAGTCGTTACCCGTGGCTTTGGCGGGGCACTCGTGGTAGCCCTCTATGTCGAAATTGGGGGCAAAAGGCTCCCCCGGCAGGTAGTAGAAGTTGTTGAGCGGGGAGAATGCCCATTCGGAATGGTCGTCCTCTCCCAAACCACGGACACCGGCAGGGGCGCAGGTGGAGTGGTACTCACGGGCAACATGGTTCGGGACAAAGTCGAGCACTACTTTCAGCCCTGCTTTATGGGTTCGCCCCACCAGCAGTTCGAACTCGTGCATACGGTTTCCCTCCACCTCCGCCAAGTCGGGATCAACATCGTAATAGTCCGTAATGGCATAGGGGCTGCCTGCTTTTCCTTTGACAATAGACACCGTGTTGTGCGCTGCTGTAGCATGGCGGATAACACCCGTATACCACACATGGGTAACACCCAGTTCGGCTATTGCACGGAGTACACGGGGGGTAATGCCGGCAAAAGTGCCACAGCCGTTCTGCTCCTTCGAGCCATTCGGGATGCGGCTATCGTTGTAGTTGGTAAAAGTACGTGGAAGTAATTGATAGATAATCGGTTTCATCTTGCTGTCGCATAGGCTTGCATATACGCATATGCATTGTGACATCGGTGTAGCATTATCATTGTGCTTTGCCCGCGTGGTGGCACTCGGCGTATGTGCATTATGCACTGTGCATTGTTTTGGTTTCGCGTTGCAAAGTTACAACTTTTCTGCCAATACACCAAATAACGGACAATGAACCATGAACAATTAACAATAAATATGCCGAGCAGGATAACTGTGAAAATTAGACTAATAGGACTAATTGGAGTAATTAGGCTAATGGGCATTTTTTGTAATTCCTAACTCCTCATTCCTAATTGTAGTAAGCACTCCATGTTTCGAGGTGGCGGAAGAACGCCTCTGCAGAAGTGGCGGGAGGATTGTCCTCTTTCATAGAAACACAAGTAAGATAGAAACGGAGATAGGTGGTAGGGCGCAAGAGAATCAAGTTGTTACGCCCGTCATGCATAGGACAAACTGCATATTCCTCCGGTACATAGACACCCAATCCGAGTGTCTCTTTGGCATATTTGACGGTATCGTTCACCGGCCAATCGGTTCCCCATTCGCCCACTAAAATACCATTTGAGATACGAATAAACTCGTGTGCATCCTCGTATGTGGTAGCCCCGTCAGATAGCGTGGGGTAGGGCGGTTGTATGCCTTTGTTGGGAATGAGTTGCACTCCTGTACATAGGCTATCGAGCGGTTCGGATAGAAACACTTCGCAGAGCATATCGCGATGATGTGCCGCAAGTGTGTAGCGAACCGTCATATCCACTGTCTTGCCCTCGGTTTGCCACCCGGCTACCGATACTTCCATCACTCCATTGTCTTTCGTAACCTCCACCAATCGTTGCGTTCGGCTCTCTACCGGCTCAATATGGCGTTGTTTTCCGTTGTGCCAATGTTTTACACTCCCCACACCTACTGTGCCGCTAACACGCAGAATATCATCGCCGTAGTGCTGTGCCAATTGAGTATCTGACGGATACCAATAGGAAGTGGGCAACTCCAGTCGAGGCGTCTTCTTGGCATAGACATCAATAGTCTGTTTCTTGTCGAAATAGATACGATAGGCCATTATGTCGGACTCTAATGCTACGCCATGGTGGTGCAGTTGGTGGTAGGTATCCACTTCGGGTGAGGCTGTCCACTCGGTGATAGGTACGATATAGCGTGTCTGCCCTTCTGCCTCGATTCGTCTGCACCCATCACGCAGCGAGTCTTCCTGGGATACCCGCAGCCACATAGAACCTGCTATCTGGGGTTGCGAGCAAGAACAAAGCAGCGCACCCGCTACGATGGCATAGAGTATTTTGGACATGGACAATGTATGCATATTATTAACGGACAATCTTGGTTGTCTGTGGCGACACGCCACTATTCAAAGTGTACATTTTCCACCGACGATGCCACGGAGAATGCCTCTCCTGTCTTCGGGGTGATATGCACATTTTTAACCTCCAAGCCGTTTGTTTGGCGGATAATGGCACCCTCGGTACTTGTCATCGTGATGTCGGAAAGGTGCACATTTGCAATCTTCATTTCGGGCAACCCATTGAAATACATTGCGCGTTGCACATCTTTTGCCACGACATGATCAATATAGATGTTCTTAAATTGCGGCGTTTCTTCGCTCACGCTAGCACCTACTGCCATCCGAGCAGCAATCTCCTCTTCTGTTTCTTCGCCGGCGCCTTTGCCACCATAGAAGAGGTCGAAAAGCAATGCCTCGTTGGGGATGTTGCACATATTTACATTCGTGATATAGATGTTCTCTACCACGCCGCCGCGCCCACGCGTAGACTTGAAACGCAGCCCGACATCCGTACCGATATAGAGGTTGTTGCTTACTTGTATGTTGCGGATACCACCGGACATCTCTGAACCAACGACAAAACCACCGTGCCCGTGATATACTACGCAATCGTCTACCACAACATTCTCCGTCGGCACTCCTCGGTCGCGTCCGGGTTTGTTCTTGCCCGACTTCATGCAGATGGCATCATCGCCCACATCGAATGAGCAGCGTGAGATAACGACATTGCGGCACGACTCTACATCCACCCCGTCGCCATTCTGACTATACCACGGGTTACGCACCGTCAAGTCGCGAAGCGTTAAGTTCTCGCAGAGCATAGGATGCAGGTTCCATGCCGGTGAATTCTCGAAGCAAACGCCCTCTAAGAGTATATTTCGGCAGCCTACCAGGTGCAGCATCACTGGGCGCAGAAACGAGTGAATCTCCTTCCAAACTGAGTCATCTTTTACAACCGGCACATTTTGATCTTCGCAGAGTGTGGCGGCATAGCGAGAGCCGGCATCTGGATACCAGGTCTTGCCGTCTTCGGACAGCACACCGCCCTTACGCAGTTGTGCTTTCCATTGTGTATCGCTTACTTTTCCACGCTTGAGCGGACGCCAATAGTCGCCGTTACCATTAAAAATACCATGCCCTGTGATGGCAATGTTTTCCGCATTGAATGCCGAAATGGGGGATTGGCAACGCATAGTGGGAATGCCCTCAAACCATGTCGTATATTGCGGGTAGAGTGAAAAATCGTTCGAGAATAGTACGAATGCGTTTGTCTCTGTATAGAGACGGACATTCGATTTGAGCGAGATAGGTCCTGTATGGAACACGCCAGACGGAATAATCACCGTTCCGCCACCTGCAGCCGTGCATGCATCAATAGCCTGCTGTATGGCTGCCGTCGAGAGCGTAGCACCTGTTCTGTCTGCACCATAGTCTAGTATGGAAAATGTCTTGTCCGGGAACTTAGGCACTACCACTTGCGGCATTTTGAACGAAGCCGTTTGGGTCAGTGCATCGATGTCTTTTTGTGTGGTGTTTTGGAATTTAGGTGCGGAGCAGGCAGTCAGTGCGATAGCCAGTATGGCAGCGGTATGTTTTTTCATGTAATACGGATTCTGTTAGTAGTTTCAAAAATGGTTTGTATTAGAGTTTTTCGAAGAAGTTTCAGAGTGTTGTATTTTCAGAATATCTTTCTGTAACCTTTTTCGGAGTGCAAAGGTACACTTTTTTGGTGAGAATAGCGTGTATTATTTGGTACAAAGAGGTGGAAAAATGGCAGAAGTGGTGGAAAATTTACAAAAATTGGGCTGCCCTCGCAGGGGCAGCCCAATTCCTAATTTAATTAGAAGATTATTCCCCTCTTTCGAGTCGGAGCGTGTGGGTCGGCAGGTCGCATACCTCCGACGGTCCGTAGTACTGAATCGGGCCCGGATAGATATAACTTGTGTTGGCGTCAGCCCACTCGGCACGGTGTGCTTTGAAGTAGAGATACGGAGCGCCGTTCAGGTCTACCAGTGCTTTTTGAATCACCGGTTTCATTTTGCCGTTGCGTTTCTCCATATTCATCATCATTGTGATAGGCACACCGCCGGCAATCCATTCTTGTGCGGGTTTGGTCAGGTTGCGTACCAGTGCCATGTAGCCTGTCTTGCCGGCTGCTATCAGATGTACGGCGGTCATACCCAGCGAGTAGCAGTAGTCTGCGTCGAAGTTCGATGGGATGGCGCAGCGTCCCTCGTAGCCGAAGAAGTGGTTCAGTGCCGAGAATTTGCCTTTGTAGGTGCCGTTGGCTTTCAGTTGTGCGAGTCGTTTGCTTACCATTTCGATGAGCAGTTTCTCGGTCTCGATTTGGCTCACCATCACATTCCCGTGCGGGTCACGGTCTAATGTCAGTTGTCGTGCGATAGCCTTCGGCAGCGAGCGATAGAGTTCGCACGATGCAGGTGTCAGCATCGATTTCACATATTCGCGTTTGGCGTCGTCGCCCTCCAGTTGGGTGAATTCCTCGTTTTGTGCCAGCAGGTCGTTCAGTTCCTGAATCAGCACACGCATAGCGGGGATAAACTCAATCAGTCCTTCCGGAATGAGCACCGTACCGAAGTTGAGCCCTGCGTTTGCGCGGTCTACCACTACCTCGACAATCAGTTCTACGATGTCGTTCAGTGTCAGGCTCTTTGCCTCTACCTCTTCCGAGATAAGGCATACATTCGGTTGGCTTTGCAGCGCGCATTCCAGTGCAATGTGGCTTGCCGAGCGACCCATCAGTCGGATGAAGTGCCAGTATTTCTTCGCCGAGTTGGCGTCGCGTTGGATGTTACCGATCAGTTCGCTATATACTTTGCAGGCGGTGTCAAAACCGAACGAGGTCTCAATCATCTTGTTTTTCAGGTCGCCGTCGATGGTCTTCGGGCAGCCGATTACCTGAATGCCGCATTGTTTTTGCAGATAGTATTCTGCCAGCACGCAAGCGTTGGTGTTCGAGTCGTCGCCGCCGATGATCACGATCGCCTTGATATGCAGTTGTTTGCAAATCTCAATGCCTTTGTCGAATTGCCAGGGCTCTTCGAGTTTGGTACGCCCCGAGCCGATAATATCGAATCCACCGGTGTTGCGGTAGTCGTCTATCACGTCGCCCGTCAGGATGGTGTATTTGCCTTCAATCAGTCCGCTCGGGCCGCCCAAGAACCCGTAGAGTTTGTTGTCGGGGTTCAGTGCTTTCAGCCCGTCGTAGATACCGCTGATGACATTGTGTCCGCCGGGGGCTTGTCCACCCGACAGGATGACACCTACATTGAACGGTTCCTCCACCGTGTTCTTGCCGGTGGTCGGCTCCATGGTGATAACGGGGAGCCCGTAAGTATTCGGGAATAGTTTTTTAATCTCAGCGTGGTCGGCTACGGATTCTGTTTTCTCGCCTTCGCTTAGGCGCACTGCCCCTTGCAGAGCGACCGGCATTTTGGGTTTGTACGATTGACGTGCAATCTGAAGTGGACTTTTTTGCATTGTCATAATGATGTATTGTATTAGAGGGTTAATTCTTTTCCGCTGCAAAGATACAAAGTTTTGGGCATACTGCCTATACTTCTGCCAAGAAAAAAAAGAATTGCACACTCGGTTTTTCAAAATAGAACTATCGAGGTGCATTTACAATTTTACAAATTAATATAGGAGTTGTGCTTTGCGCAACGCACAAAGGAAGACAACTCCTCGGGGTGGTGTTCAAAGTGGTTTCCTATTACCACTATATCTGCGCCGGCGTTGAATGCCACTGTCATCTGTTCCGTGGTGCGAATCCCCCCGCCTACAATGAGTGGGATATGTACGGCATCTCGCACTGCGTGTATAATTTTCTCGTTTACAGCGTGTTGTGCTCCGCTGCCTGCTTCAAGATATACCAATCGCTTGCCAAGTAACTCTGCGGCTATGGCGGTATCCACTATATCGTTCACTCGCTCTTGCGACAGCGGTGAGGTTTGTGTCGCCCGCATCACTGCCGTCTCTACGCCCCCATCCACAAGGATATACCCCATGGGGATACTCTCTATTCCCGATTGTGCCACGCATCGTGCCGCCCGTACTTGTTGCCCGATAAGCATCTCGGCATTTCGCCCCGATAGAACGGAGAGAAAAAGCAATGCGTCAGCCGTAGGGGTAAACTGTTCCACACGCCCGGGGAAAAGCACTATAGGCAAGTCGGTTTGCTGCCGCAGATGCTGGACAAATGTTTCGGTATCACCTCCCGTACTACCACCTACAAACAGGTAATCAGGCAGATACGCCCCCCGTAACGCCAACCGTTCCGGGTGCGCTTTCTCAGGGTCGAGCAGCAGTACCAGTCGTTTGCGTCTTGCCTTTTTCCCTGCTTCTATGTCGTCTAATATGCCCATCGGAAACTCTCTACCAAGCGGATAACATCGGTTTGTAAATATGCATTGACGGGTGCTAATGAGTCTACGTTAGGCACGCAGTTGCAATAGACAGAGCCACGGAAGAAATGGTGTACCGAGTCAGTGAGGAAAAATTGGTACGACGAAGCAGTGTTCCCTTCCATCCCAAACAGCACACCATAGACTTTTGCTTCGGGGTGTGTATATTCTTGTTCGGGAATGGCAGATGCATGCGATGCATTCTTATAGACAAACTCCAATGCGTCGTTGGTCAGTTCACGCAGGTTGCCCCGTACAGGTTTGTAGGAGCAATGGATTGTGGCGTTTAGGGTGGGGTAGGTGATGTTTATCCAGTATGCTTCGCCGGCTACTTGTTTGGCTTGTACACGCGCGTTTCGGGAGAGCAGGAAATCATAAGGATATACTTCTGCCGTAGGAGTATGCTGTGCAAAAGGCACATAGGCAGTATCGGGCATTGTGAGCCGCACATAACCGTAAGGTTTCGGCACACTGTGTTGCCCGCACCCCGCCAGTGCAAGGACAAATAGGAAAAATTGTAAATATGTGAATGTGTAAATGTGTAAATTCTTCATGGTTTGTTCGCTTCGCGTATAATCTCGCTATCGCGTGTTTCGCTAACGCGTATGTTAGTTGTTAATTGTTAATTGTTAAATGAGAGAAATTCCTAATTCCTAATTCCTAATTGCCCTTGTGTACCGTTACAAGATATACGCCCGAGAACACGAGCAGTACCGCTATGGCTTGATATATGCCGAACACCGCCAACCCCATGCATACAGACACAAGACATGCAATTACGGGTTGGAAATAATTGTATATCGCCACCTGCGTCGGGCGCAGTGCTTGTTGTGCCCAACCCATAAATATATATGCAAAGAATGTGCCGAAGAATACCACGAACCCTGCCTCTAAATAGGATTTTAGCGGAATGGTTGCCCACGCAATTCCGGCGATGTGGTGCGCGGAGAACGGCCATATCGTCAGGGTGGCGAAGAGCATCATCCATTTCATGCAGGTGATGACGGAGTATTTCTTGATCAACTTGTTGAAAAGCACAAGATAAGTTGCAAACGAGCATTGTGCCAATACACACATTCCCGCTCCGAGTGCGTCAGAATAGGGGTTGGCGGGAGTGGATGCCGAAGCGGTGTGCGAGGTGAGGATTACCATCAGTGCACCGGAGAGAGCCAAAGCAATACCCAACACTTTCGACCAAGTCAGCCGTTCGTGCAGAAAAACAGCCGACAGTATTAGCGAGATGATAGGCATGGTGGTAGTCATAATGCTCGCATTCACAGGCGAAGTGTAACTCACACCGATGGTATAGAGTCCTTGATTGAAAGTGATACTGCAGAGAGATGCAAGAAAGAACATCCCTACATCATGCAGGGGGACATGTTCTTGTTTTTTGCCGGAGAGCGAGAGGATGGCCGATGTGAGCCAAAAGCAGAGTGCACCACCGGCAACGCGAAACGAAACCAAGTCTGGACCTGTGAAATCTACCCGCATGGCATCTTTGGCGAGAGGAGCCATCAGTCCCCAACAAACGCATGCCAAGAATATGGATACATGGCGCAAATAGAGTTTATCCGTATGCATGGGAAAACGCAAAAACTAATACCTTAATAACTAATACCTTAAAATTCTGACAAGAACACTTCTCCCTATCTCAGGGTAAAAAAGATCCTTTTCCTTTTTCGACCTGCAAAATTACTATATTTTTCCGATACGGCAAAAAGAAAACGCCTATCTGCTAACTCCCTTTCACAAAATACAACAAAATGCACTTTCTATTTGGTGCAATCGTTCAAATGTAGTACTTTTGCGCCCCGAAATGAGATACCCCCCCAAAAAAAGAGGTTGCGCTATCTCATCTATTGTAGGCTCTATTCCCTATCGAATACCCCTACCGAGTCTGTTTTTTTAGGTACTATATATTGTGATTGGTTTCTTCATTATTTTGCTATTCCTTGTGATAGGGAATGTGCTTTCGTGGCTGTTGGGCGGTATTGTTCCCGGCAGCGTCATCGGTATGCTGTTGCTGTTCGTAGCCCTGTGTCTTAAGTGGGTCAAGCCTCACCAGATACGCCAAGCCGTTACGATTCTTACCGGCAACATGTCCTTTTTCTTTGTGCCGGCTATGGTGGGCATCATGGAGCAGTGGGGACTTATCCGTGTCCATTTGGCAGGTTGGCTGTCCGTGCTTATCCTCTCCACGCTTGCCATTATGATTACCAGTGGTTGGACGCTACAGAGTATCGCCCGTATGTCTCAACACTTCAAGCACAAGGAGGTCTCCCATGCATGATATTCTTTGCTCTATGCCGACGCTTCTGCTGCTCACTTTCGGCACCTATCTGCTCGGAGTGTGGGCACAGCGCAAGTCGGGTGTCAGTCTGCTGCACCCCTTTCTTATTTGCATTCCCATTTTGGTCTCTCTGCTCTGCTTTTTGGACATACCTTACGACGATTATGCCCGTGCCAATCAGCCCATTTCCTTTCTGCTTGGCCCCAGTGTAGTTGCATTGGCATTAGCCTTGTACGATGAACTGGAAACCATCAAGCGCAATGCACTCCCTATTTTCATTGCTGTGCTCGTGGGTGCTTTGGTGGGTGTCAGCAGTGTCTATTTCTCTTGCAAGATGCTACATTTGGAGGGAATGTGGGTGCGCTCTTTGGAGGCGAAATCGGTCACCACGCCTATCGCTATGGATGTCACCCATTCGCTCGGTGGCAACGAGTCGTTGGCCGCTATCTCGGTCATCATTACAGGCTTTGTCGGCTCGGTGGTAGGGCCATTTGTTCTTCGTTTATGCCATGTGACGCACCCGGTAGCCAAAGGACTTGCCATGGGGTGCTCTGCACACGGATTGGGAACAGCCAAAGCCCTTGAGATGGGAGCCGTCGAGGGGGCTATCAGCGGACTCTGCATCGCCCTTATGGGTGTTGCCACGGCTCTGCTTGTCCCCCTGTTCAATATCCTTTACCCGATATGGTAACTCCTCGGTGCAGATATTCTCTCTCTACTTTAAGGATTTCCATAAAAACACTTTAAGGACTTCCCCAAAAACAACGCCCCCACATATCCGTGTGAGGGCGTTCTTTGCTATAGATATAGACTATTCCACGCAATGCACTCCGTCACCAATCTCGGCAACATAAAACTCTGCGCAGAGTCCTGTCTTCTCTGTATATTCCTTGCCGACCTGCTCGATAAAGGCAGGAATAGCCTCCTCACACACCAGCGATACGGTGCAACCGCCGAAGCCACCGCCTGTCATACGGCTGCCCAATACGCCATCGATCTTCCATGCAGCGGCTGCCAAAGTGTCCAATTCGGGTCCTGTTACCTCGTAGTCGTCCCGAAGCGAGATATGGCTCTCGGTCATCAGTCGTCCAAACTCCTCGATATGCCCTGCTTGCAGTGCTTTCACGGCATTGCGGGTGCGCTCTACCTCGCTGACTACATGGCGGGCACGGCGGAAGATAACCGGGTCAGTCAGCACCTGTTTGACTTGGTCGAAATCCGCCAAAGTCAGTTCTGCCAAGCACTTGATGGGGCGTACCGTCGAAATCTGCTCTACAGCGGCATGGCACTGCTGCACCCGCTCGTTGTAGGCTCCCGAATCCAAATGGTGGGGCGAGTGGGTATTGCTGATGACAACTTTGATACCATTCAGCTGCACGGGCACAAGATCGAATTGCAAGGTATCGCAGTTGAGGAAAATAGCGTGGTTGGCTTTGCCCTGCGCCGAAGCAAACTGGTCCATAATGCCGCACATAACGCCGGCAAACTCGTGCTCAGCGGCTTGCCCAATCTTGGCAATCTCGGTGCGGTCGCAATCGGCATGGAGCAACTCGCTGAATGTATAAGCCGTTACGACCTCCATAGCGGCACTGCTGCTGAGACCTGCGCCGGCCGGTACATTGCCCCAATAGAGCAAGTCGTAACCCTGCTCGAACGAGTAGCCTTTCTTGATGAACTGCGCCATACAACCAATGGCATAGTTTGCCCACGCACGGTCGGGCAGGGGAGAGGTCAGTCGGTCGAGAGGTAGCGTGTATTCATCGGGGACATTGAGCGAGCGGAAACGCATTACCTTGTCCGTATTGGGCGCAATGAGCAGGTAGGTACCAAAACTCAAAGCACACGGGAATACGAACCCACCGTTGTAGTCGGTATGCTCGCCAATGAGATTGACACGCCCGGGGGCGAAAAAGACATGAGTGGACTTGTGTCCATACGCAGCCTCGTAGGCTGCCTTCAATTCGGAGATTTCCATAGTGTTTTTATTGTGTTATTAGATTGTTGGCTGTTTTATACCGCCTATCGGTTGGCAGAGGTTCGTTCGTCTCTCTATTGCAGTTCGCCGTCTTGCAGTTAGTGACTCGCCTATCTTATCGACTGTTAGATGTCCAAACCGAGAGCAAAGGTACAACATTTCCCCCATATACACAAGAGAATGTGTATTTTTTATGTATAAGGTGTGTACAATACTACACAGTTACCCGTCCTTTTCTGTCCCTGCATACATCGCAGTGTCCGCAGGCGGGGGCATCATTCTCGCCGAAATAGGCAAGTAGCAATTGTTCGCGGCAGAACTGCTGTTGTTCGGCGTATTCTATCATACTCTCGAGGCGGGTGGTGTAGCGCGTCTGTCTCTCTTCGTATATCTTTCGCGGTAGAAATACCGTATCTATTCGCCCGCCAATGAACGCTATTTGGCACGCTATGGTACGGGGAACATAGGTAATCACCCCCCGTTGCGCCAAGCCTATCAGCACCTCATTGTAGTGTTTGCGAGTGCGGAACTTGCGTAGCAGCAAATCTTCGTTAAGGCATTGTAAATCAGTGAATATACCGGTGTATTTACGCATCAGCATATCGAGCAGTACCGCTTGTTCGTCGGTTAGAGAGTACTGCCGAATCTCCTCGGAGCGTATCTCTATTTTTACTCGGATGGGCATCTCGTGCTCTTCCTCAAAGGCGATATACCCGGCTTGTGCCAGTAGGTGCATGGCGGAGTAAGTCTGCAGCAACGGCAGGTGCATCTTGGTGCATAGGTCGTCCAAATGGAGTGCAAAAGTGCGGTTGCAGCCGTCGCCGAGGGCTATTTGCAGGTAGTTACAAACAGCGTCATACACTCTTTGGATATACTCTTTTGGGGGAAAATTGTTGCCGATGCGTTTGCGTGCTGTCGCCTTATCGCTTGTGTTATAGAGCAGTACGGCATAGGCGGTTTGTCCGTCGCGTCCGCCACGCCCTGCCTCTTGGTAGTATGCCTCCGGGGTGTCGGGCAGATTGTAGTGTATCACGAGGCGCACATCGGGTTTGTCTATCCCCATACCGAAAGCGTTGGTGCATACCATCACGCGTGTTGCGTCCGGTGCGGTCTCCGCATGGTAGCGTTTCCAACTGTTCTGCCGTTCGCTGCGTTCTACCGTTGTCAGCCCCGCATGGTAGTAATCCGTCTGAATACCTTGTTGCTGCAGCCATTCCGCCAACTCTTTTGCTCGCTTGCGATTGCGCACATAGACAATGGCAGACCCTGCCACACGCTGTAGGATATGTACCACTTGTTCGTCTTTTTTTTCGGTGTAGCGGACAATGTATTGCAGGTTGTCTCGGTGAAAACTCTTGCGGAAAATATTGTGTTCGCCGAACTGCAGTCGGTCTTGAATATCGTCCACCACATCGGGCGTGGCAGTCGCCGTTAGGGCAAGTATCGGCACATGGGGCAGCAGTGTGCGAATGTCCGCAATGCGCAGATACGAGGGGCGAAAATCGTACCCCCACTGCGAGATACAGTGTGCTTCGTCTATGGCAATCAGCCGAATAGGGAGTCGCATAAGGCATTTGCGAAAGTCCTCGCTCTCGAGCCTTTCGGGCGACACATAGAGAAAGTGATAGGGACCGAAAAGGCAGTTGTCTAAGGCTGTCCGCTGCTCTTCATAGTCCATACCCGTGTAGATGGCGGTGGCGAGAATGTCATGCTTGCGCAGGTTTTCCACTTGGTCTTTCATCAGGGCGATGAGCGGTGTTACTACGAGGCACAGCCCTTGCCCTGCTTCCTGTTCGCTTCCCCCCTCTTCCGCGTTTGCGTTGTGGCAGAGTACCATTGTCGGCACTTGGAAGCAGAGACTTTTCCCCCCGCCCGTCGGCATGAGGGCAAGCGTATCTTTCCCCGCCAATACAGACGTAATTATCTCCGCCTGTAGGGGGCGGAAATCGGTGTAGTGCCAATAGCGTTGGAGTACTTCTTGCGGAGTCATTGAGGTGCTTGTGTTGGAGTGGTGTACGGTTGCTTGTTGACTGAAAAACGACGGATTCAACGCTGTTTTTTGTACAAATTATATGCCATTTCGTGTGTTCTTTATAATAAGGTATGCATATTTTAAGCGCATATTTGTTTATGTCATCAAAAAGGTGTACTTTTGTGGCATCTATGATTTCATTGCTATGGCCATTCAATCGTTCTATTTTAATCCCTATCGTGAGTGTACTTACCTCGTTTGGCAGGATTTCGGCAACCGTTCCGCACTGATTGTGGATGCGGGAATGTACGATGAATCCGAGCAAACTCGCTTTGCCGATTTTATTGAAAAGAAGGGTTTACATCCTGTGGCTCTGCTCATTACGCATTCCCATCCTGACCATGTCTGTGGGGTGGAGTTTCTTCGTCGTACCTATGGTTTGGAGCCGATAGTCTTCCCGTCTGATGGACTGCTGACTATTCCCGATTTCAACGGTATTTCCGTCTTGCATACGCCGGGGCATAAGGAGGATTCGGTGTGCTACTATTGGGAGCAGGAGCATTGTGTCTTTACGGGCGATACGCTCTTTGCGGGTGCGGTAGGGCGTACCGATTTGTCCGGTGGGGATATGGAGACACTGCGTCGTTCGCTGCGTCGTCTGCTGACTTTGCCCGAATCCACCGTAGTGTATCCGGGTCACGGTCTGCCCACCACCATCGGCGAGGAGCGACAAAATTTGGGGAATTTATGAATTTTGTAAATTTGTAAATTGTAACCCACCTATGAAGTTATAGGGAGGATATAGGGAGGATACATTGAGGAAAAGCAATGAGGATACAATAAGGATGCAATGAGGATGCGTGGAAGTCGCTACCAATCGGCGTTACATTCCACACTATTTTCGAATCACCTTCGAACCACCTTCGAATCACCTTCGAACCACCTCCGAAGAAATTATAGAGAATAGAATATAAAGTTAGCAGATATACAACATAAATGCCTCCTCTCCCGTCTTGCCGACACAAAAAATTTGGCAGTTCGGAGAATTATGATTACCTTTGTGCGATTTTTGTCGTAGAGTCTCGAGCCAAACCGGCAGTGAAAAGTGCGATGAAATCAAACGAAAATACGAGGGCGTAAAACAAAGGCTTTGCGCTCTAAAACCGACTAAATCAGAAAACAATGGAAAAAGCAACTTGTCCTTTTGTTCCGAATTTCCTGCTCGGTTGTGCAGGCGGAATACAGTACTTGAAATTGAAAAGTGCTTCGCGTAATCCACGCAAAGCAGCAGAGAAAACGCTGCGTGCCATCTTGGAGTATGCCAAGGACACCGAATATGGTCAGGAACATCATTTTGCGGAGATTCTTGCTGCAAAGAACGATGTGGAACTCTTTTCACGCTATCAGAAGTATGTAAAACTGAATGACTATGAGGATCTTCGCCCGTATGTAGAGAAGCATAAACATGGTGCTGAAAATGTGTTGTTCCCTGGCAAACCTATCATGTATGCCACCACTTCGGGAACTACCAAAGAGCCCAAATGGGTGCCTATCACGAAGGAGTATCTGAACAATATCTATGGCAAAATGACCAAGGTTTGGTTGTTTAGTTTTATCAAGAATAAGCCGAAGGTATTCACGGGAAAGATTGTCTCGATAGTGGGCAAAGTGAAAGAGGGTGAGGCTCCTGATGGCACTTTCTATGGCTCTGTGAGCGGTGTTACCCAGCGTGATTGTCCCGCTTTTGTCAAGAAACTATACGCCTCACCGGCATCGGTGTTCTCTATAGAGGATTATACGGCACGCTACTATGCCATTATGCGTATGGGTATCGAACGCAATGTGACGCTGGTGGTTACAGCCAACCCGTCCACCATTGTAGAAATGCAAAATAATGCCAACGAGTTCTTTGACGACTATTGCAATGATATTGAGCATGGTACGCTCAAGGCAGAACTTAATATTCCGCAATGGATACGCGATGATATTCAGCCGTATTTGAAGCCTAATCCGGAACGAGCAAAGGAACTGCGTGCGCTGAAAGCAAAATACGGACAGGTGCTGCCTAAGCACTACTGGCCGAATATGCAGATTCTCAACACATGGCGTTGTGGTAACACCAAGGTGTATGTAGATAAGTTCAAAAATTCTTTCCCCGAGCAGATGCTGCACCAAGAGTTTGGTTACTTTGCCTCAGAGTGCCGCTTCGGGCTTGTGTTGGACGATACACTCAATACGGTGCTGTTCCCGCACTTCCATTACTATGAGTTCGTTGCAGAGGACGAACTGGAGAGCGAGAACAAGCATTTCTTGCAATTGTGGGAATTGGAGAAAGGCAAACGCTATTGTCCGTACGTGACCACTTTTGCCGGACTCTATCGCTATGATATGAACGACCTCGTAGAAGTAGGCGACTCTTTCTGCAATACCCCCACGGTACACATGATTCAAAAAGTGAATGGTATTGTGACCATGACGGGGGAGAAACTGAGTGAAAGTCAGTTCATTGAGGCAGTTCGTGTGGCAGAGAAAGAGACCGGTTTGGCAACTCGCTTCTTTGTAGGCTTTGCCGATATGGAGAAGTCGGCTTACGACCTGTATTATGAGTTTGCCGACCCTGCCACTACTCAGGAGCAAGCCGAGCAGTTTACCGCAGTGGTAGATAAGGCACTCAAGGCAGATAATATCGAATATGCAGCCAAGCGTGCTTCGTTCCGTGTCAAGAACCCTGTAACCTATCGTCTTGTGCCGCAGTCGTTTGAGAAGTTCAAGGCGGCTTGTATTGCTGAGGGTGCTCGCGATGGGCAATTCAAGATGAACCTGCTTCTGCAAGACGAGAAGCGCCACGCCAAGTTCAAGAAATTGGTTGTGGAGTAGGTCATTAAGCGATTCTGAGTCTTTTGAAGTTTCCTGTACTATCAGTCTGTTTGATTTAAGTGGACTTCTATAAATTGCTTTGTAGTGATTTTTGGAATTTTGGATAGCAGATACTT
>CAVEXR010000013.1:0-57155 GCA_963619585.1 Azospirillum sp. CAG:239 | reverse complement strand
TCCTTATTCAGCATTCGTAATTAGTCATTCGTCATTCGTAATTCTTAATTCATAATTAGAAGAAATTCGTAATTATCAAAATGCTTCGGTAGCGGTAAGGTAAAACGAATAACTCTGCCAGGTTTTCCACGAAAGGTCGATATTGTTTCGCGCTACATCAAACCGCAAATTCACCTTCGCCTTGTTGATAGACGCGCGCAACCCTACCCCATAGCCCACCTTCGTCGAACCCGTGGCGACAAGACGCCCGTTCTGAAAACGCAACTGCCACACATCGCACACATCGCCCAAACCCGCAAAAACAGTCGCACGAATCCACTTATAAATAGAAATACGCAACTCGCCCTGCAACACCACCAGAGTATTGTCACGATACATACCGCGCGGAATGCCTCGCAGCAGATCGTAGCCACCCAGCGTGGGCAACATCTGGAACGGAAGGTCGGTGCCCTTCGCTGCCAAGGCGCACTGCCAACGCAACTGCAAGGCAAAGATCAACTCACGGTAGATGGGAATATAACTACGGAAATCGAAGTTCAGATCCGTCATACGCACCGTGCTGCCAAGCGACGGCTCATAATGGGTGACCGAGGCTTTCAGGAACAGGCCGGAATGGGGGTAGAACAGGATGTTACGCGAGTCGTACTGCAGCACTCCGCCCACACCCCACATCAACATCGAGGGGTACGGAACGGTTAGGTTCGGGACTCGTTCGGCAACGAAGTCGCCCACCAAGCCCAACGACCAATGGCTACCCGCCACCCGCCACAACGGCTCGAGATGCGCATAGCCACGCACCGACTGATAGGTCTGCCCCGTCTTGCGCTGCGGGCGACGGCGTCGACCACCGTTGCCTAACTCGTAGTAGGTGTCGGGGTAGTCGCGATAGCCGCCCCGATAGGACAACTGGCACGGCACACGCCCTGCGAAATAGATCGTCCCCTGCGTATTGACATACCACTGCTTCTGCAGCGAGTACGCCCCGTCGAGTTGGACAAAGGAGGTTCGGGACTGGTTCGGGATTTGGAAGTATCCCTGCACCGCCGCACCAAACGCCCAATCCGTCTCGGGCGAATAGTTGACCACCGGCACCGCCAAAGCAGGCAGATTCATCAAACTATCCAACGAAACGGCATGCGCTATGGTACTCATACACAGCGCAATAAGGGCTATGAGAGTCCGACGACAGCGCATAGAGGCTACCGATTAGACGGTCATGATGTCCTTTTCCTTCTTGGCGTAGAGTTCGTCTATCTGGCGGACATACTTGTCGTGCAACTTCTGCACCTTGTCCTCAGCGTCCTTCTCAGCGTCCTCCGGCAGACCCTCTTTGACCTGCTTCTTGAGCAGTTCGAAAGCGTCACGACGGGCGTTACGCACCGACACCTTGGCGTTCTCCGCCTCAGCCTTGCACTGTTTGGCCAACTGCTGGCGGCGTTCCTCCGTAAGCGGCGGCAAGATAAGGCGAATGCACTCGCCGTTGTTGTTGGGCGCAAGACCGATGTTCGAATTGATAATAGCACGCTCTATCTCGCTGAGCATCTTCTTCTCCCACGGCTGTATCTGGATGGTACGCGCGTCGGGGGTGGTGATGGTAGCGACATTCTCGAGCGGCGACATGGCGCCATAGTAGTCGACACGAATCGGGTCGAGGATACGGACACTCGCCTTGCCGGCACGGATATGCGCCAGCGCATCGTCTAAGAAAAGGATTGCAGCCTGCATCTGTTCTTCTGCATCTGCCTGAATTTTTGTAGGTTCAATCATATTGCGTTCATATTTAACCATTTTGGATTAGGCTATTGGCACAGCCCCATCGCAAATGGCGTAATTGTCTATTTATCAAGGTTTTACAAGCGTACCAATAGCCTCGCCCTGCACCACACGGAGCAGGTTGCCCTCTGTATCCATATCAAAGACATAGATCGGCATACCATTCTCCATACACATAGTGATAGCGGTCAAATCCATGATTTTCAGCCCCTTACTCAATATCTCGCTATACGAGATTTCGGCGTACTTGGTGGCGGTTGGGTCTTTCGCCGGGTCAGCGGTATAGATACCATCCACGCGCGTTCCCTTGAACATAATGTCCGCCTCCAACTCGATGGCACGCAGCGATGAGCCGGTGTCGGTCGTGAAATAGGGATTGCCCGTGCCGCCGGCGATAATCACCACATTGCCTTTCTCGAGCAGACGCAGTGCCTTGCCCTTGTTGTAGAAGTCGCCAATCGGCTCCATGCGCACCGAGGTAAGCACACGAGTCGGCTGTCCGATAGCCTCGAGAGCGGACTGCAACGCCAGCGAGTTGATGGTCGTGGCGAGCATACCCATCTGGTCGCCCTTGACACGGTCGAAGCCTTTTTGGCTGCCGCTCAGCCCACGGAAGATGTTTCCGCCACCGATGACGATGGCCACCTGCACGCCCGTAGCGGCTATCTCTTTGATTTGGCGGGCGTAAGCGGCAAGGCGTTGTTCGTCGATGCCGTAGCCCTTCTGTCCCATGAGGCTCTCACCGGACAGTTTGAGTAAGATGCGTTTATACATAGTCGTTTTCTTTGTTTCGCCGGCCGCAGGAGCGGACACGCTGCTGATTGCTTCGCCGACCTCTTTTGGGGCGGGGGACTCGTTGCCCTCCTCGTACCACGAGGCATACATGGCGTAGTTGTAGGCAATCTTGCGGTTCAGTTCGTTCGACTGCTCAGTGTCCGCCTTTTTGATAAACTTAGCCGGCACACCACCCCACACCTCGTAGGGTCCAATCTTCGTATTTTTCAGCACCAATGCGCCTGCCGCCACGATAGCGCCCTCGCCCACTTCCACATTGTCGAGCAGGGTCGAGCCCATGCCGATAAGCGCAAAGTCGTGAATATGCGCACCGTGGATGGTCACATTATGCCCCACCGACACATAGTCGCCTATCTCGATGGTCGATTTCTGATAGAGCGTATGCAGCACCGAGCCGTCCTGAATATTGACATGATTGCCGAGGCGGATGGTATTGACATCGCCACGCAGCACGGCGTTGAACCAGATAGAGCAGCCGTCGCCCAGCGTGGTGTCGCCCACGAGGGTCGCATTCGGCGCAAGGAAACAGTCCTTGCCAACGATGGGAGTAAATCCACGAACAGGAATAATATATGCCATTGTTTTAGTTGAGTGTTGAGTGCAGTTTTTTCGTTGAGCGTTGAGTGTTGAGAGTTGAGTGCAGTTTTTTCGTTGAGGGTTGAGTAGTCCGTGTTAAGCATAGTTTTATAAGTAATACCATTAGCATTTTGCACAGCCTACTTACAACTATCTACTTTCCACTGCACTAAACACTCAACGCTCAACGCTCAACACTAAACTCTACTCTCTCCGCTGCACTAAACACTCAACTCTAAACCTATAACCTCTCGTACTTATCGTGCGTTGATAATAGCCAGGAACTTCTCAGCCACCAATGCAGCGCCGCCAATCAGACCACCGTCCACATCCGGGTTTGCGAACAACTCGGCTGCGTTCTTGTCGTTGCAACTGCCGCCGTAGAGGATGGTCGTGTCGTCAGCCACCTGTTGGCCGTATTTCTCAGCCACCAGCGAGCGGATGTAAGCGTGAATTTCCTGTGCCTGTGCAGGGGTAGCGGTCAGACCCGTACCGATAGCCCAAACCGGTTCGTAGGCAAGCGTGATATGGCTCCATTCCTCCGCCGACAGGTTGAAAACCGAGCCTTCGAGTTGTGCCTTAACGACCTCGTTTTGTTTGCCTGCCTCGCGCTCCTCTTTCACCTCGCCGATGCAGAAGATAATCTCAAGTCCCTGAGCCAGAGCCAATTGCACTTTCTCACGCAGGATAGCATAGTCCTCGTGGTAGTACGCGCGACGCTCCGAGTGGCCGAGGATGCAGTATTCAGCACCCGTCGATTTCACCATCTCGGCGCTCACCTCGCCCGTGTAGGCGCCCTTCTCGTGGTCAGCGCAGTTCTCTGCAGCCACCTTGATGGGGCTGTCTTTGAGCAGTTCTGCCACCGTTGCCAAGTGGATATACGGTGTGCCGATCACCACAGCACATTTCGGGTCTTTTACCGCATTTTTGAGTTCCGTAGCCAGCGCTACGCCTTCTTGCAGGTTCTTGTTCATTTTCCAGTTACCTGCTACCATTTTTGTTCTCATGTCGTATGATTGTTTTGATGTATTTTATTGATAATCTATCTATTCCGCCGCACGCTGCATGTCGTCGGCTATCTTCCGATTGCGCAGATTGTACTTGTCGGTTATCACGCCGTTTTGCACCACCACGACGCCCGGGTTGGCACGCACGATGGTCTTTAGCGTGACGCCGTCGCACATACAGAACACCTCGTCGGGGTGGTTAAAGGGCGTCAATTCGTTCGATTCGTTGCCCTGCTCCACCTCTTCGCAGAACGCCTCGATAGCGTCCTCGCTTGCCCCGGTCAGGATGTAGAACGGTCGGTTCTGCGACAGGCATTGATGATAGAGTGCCGTCACCTTGCCGAGTTGTTTGCGGTCGGTTTTGGTCAGGTCGTAGAGCACCACCAGCGTGGCGGGTTCTTCCGACTCCAGCACATCATATGTAATGTCGTCGTAGTTGAGCGTAATCAACTCAAAATCATGTATTTTCGGTTCGTATCCTTTCTTCACGAGCACCGATTTTTGGTCTACAAAATGCCAGGTGCTGTCGCCTTTTGGGTAGTTTTCCAGCGTGAATTCCTGTTCCACGCCATCCCGCTCATAGACAAAAGTCGTCTCGTATTGGTCGGGCTCAGCCCCTTCCGGCACTTCCATCAGTTCCACGATGTTGTTGCCCACCTTGTAGGGTCGAAAATCAATCATCGGCAGGTGCGTACGGCTGTATCCCATGATGCCCGCTGCCGTGGCTATCGCCAGTGCCAGAATCACCAGTTCGCCCCACCACACAAAGATCTCGGGGATGTATTGGCGTGTGCATAGCAGCACCACCACCAGCGCCATGAGCACCACATTTTTCCAGAAGGTTGCCCAGTTGCTGATTACCAAAGCATCGCCGAAGCAACCGCAGTCGCTGACCGGATTTTCGAGGGCTATGTATAGCGTGAGCGGCAGCATGACCACATAGAACGCCAGCGCGAGCCAGCAGGTCCATTGGGTGCGCACATTGAGCAGCATGCAGAGTCCGAGCACCAACTCGAATCCTATCAGCACGACCGCCGCCACCTCAGCGAGGGGCATCAGTTCGGTGAACGCCCCGCCAAAGGCTTTCAGATAGTCTTCTATCTTGTAGGTCGTTCCCAGCGGGTCGATGACCTTGACGAATCCGGAGAAGACGAAGGTCAGCGCCAGCAGTGTGAGAGCCACCGAGCCGGCAATGTGTCCTGCTTTACTTTGTTTCATTGTGCGTGGTCAGTTTGATGAGGTAGAACACCGCATAGTTCAACATATCGAAATAGTTGCCGTCTGCGCCCTCCGACACCAGCGTGTGGTTATCGTTGGCAGCGATCGACTTATTGCGATTTATTTTGGTCAGTATGATGTCGGTCAGGCTGCTTGGGTACATATCTCGCCATGCCTCGCCGTAGTCGTGGTTTTTGCGCAGCATCAGTTCTTTAGCCTCTCGCACATAGCGGTCATACAGTTCAGTGGCGCGGTCTGCGTTCATGTCCACCGAGTCGGCGTAGCCCTCTCGCAGTTGAATCAGTCCGATGACGGCATAATTGACTATGGCCATCATTTCGCCCTCTATCGACTCGCCGACCATGTTCACGCCCGTTGTTTCTATCTCTCGCACGCGTTTGGCTTTGATAAACAGTTGGTCGTTCACGGTCTGTGGTCGCATGATGCGCCAACTCGGTCCGTAATCTTTCATTTTCAGGACATAGATTTGTCGGCACCGAGCCACTATTTCGTCGTATTGTTCAGCAGTTTTCATGTCCTATTTTTTGAGTGCGTTTTCCACCTCTTCCTGCGTCATCAGTTGTTGTTCTCCGGTGGTCATGTTTTTGAGCATCACTTTTCCGGCAGCCATCTCGTCGCCGCCCACAATCGCCACAAAGGGTATCTGTTTGGCGTCAGCGTAGCCCATTTGTTTTTTCATTTTGGCGGGTTCCGGATACACCTCTATGCGCAACCCCTTTGTGCGCAGTGCTTTTGCCCAAGTCAGCGCATAGCGCAGTTCTGCTTCGCCGAACGACACAAACAGCAGTTCCGTTGTGGTCTGCAAGTCAGCGGGATAGAGGTTCAGTTCGGTCAGCACATCGTAGATACGGTCAGCGCCGAAGGAGATTCCTACGCCCGACACGCCCGGCATACCAAATATACCCGTCAGGTTGTCGTAGCGTCCGCCGCCCGTGATACTACCCATCTGCACATCCAGTGCTTTCACCTCGAATATTGCCCCTGTGTAGTAGTTCAGTCCTCGTGCGAGGCACAGGTCGAGTTCTATGTTCAGCCCCACGCCGGCAGCGTCTATCAGGTCGAAAATGGTCGTCATTTCCTCGATACCTTTGCATCCCGTTTCCGACCCGGCAAGTACCGTTTTCAGTTGTTCCAGTTTGGTGCGATTGTCGCCCGTCAAGTTCAGTATCGGTTGCAGTGCCTCCACCGCCTCTTCGGGTAACCCCTTCTCTATCAACTCTTTATTGACATTTTCGATTCCTATCTTGTCCAGTTTGTCGATAGCCACCGTTATGTCGGTTATCTTGTCGGGTTGTCCGATAGTTTCTGCAATTCCGGCAAGTATTTTTCGGTTGTTGATGTGCAGACATACCCGAATGCCGAGTTTCTCATACACTTCTTCCACAATCTCTATCAGTTCCAATTCGCTCACCAGCGAGTCGGTTCCCACCACATCCACATCGCATTGATAGAACTCGCGGTAGCGTCCTTTCTGCGGCCTGTCTGCCCGCCACACGGGCTGTATCTGAAAGCGCTTGAAGGGGAACTGTATCTCGTCACGGTGTTGCACCACAAATCGTGCAAAGGGCACGGTCAGGTCGTAGCGCAGTCCCTTTTCGCTCACCGTGGTGGTAGCTTTTCCGATGCTCAGGTCGTCTTGCATTTTTTCCCGCAGTGGGCTTATCCAGTCGCCTGAGTTGAGTATTTTGAACAGCAGTTTGTCGCCTTCCTCGCCGTACTTGCCCATCAGGGTGGATAGGTTTTCCATGGCAGGTGTTTCTATCTGCTGAAAGCCGTATTTCGCGAATACGCCTTTTATGGTGTCGAAGATATAGTTTCGGCGAGCCATCTCTAATGGCGAGAAGTCCCGCGTTCCCTTTGGTATACCAGGCTTTTGCATAATTATGAATTATGAATTAAGAATTACGAATTACTTCTTCTAATTACGAATTACGAATTATGAATTATATGTATAATTTTCTCCCTTTTCTCTTATTTCCCCTTATCTTTCTTGTAGAGACGGTATTGCATACCGTCTCTCCCCCCGGAAATAATCAACCACAACTAATAAAGGACTTTCCGTCCCCCGTTCCTCTGCATTCCCCCTCTCTGAGGGGGCAGGGAGAGTCCTGAGTCAGGGGTCTTATAGGGGGAGTCTCGAGTAGATTCGTTCGGTAGCGCCGAGTTCCGTATCCACATATTCCCGCGCGGCCTTGCCCATTTCCGTGTGGTTAGCGAGTGCGTTGTCCATGGCTTGCTCAAACTCCTCGTAGTTGCTTACCGACACGCCGGCTCCGGCTTGTATCAGTCCTTTGGCTTCTCGGAAGTGTTGGTAGTTTGGACCAAACAGCACCGGTACGCCATACACCGCCGCCTCGATGGTGTTGTGTATGCCCACGCCGAATCCACCGCCTATGTAGGCCACTTGCCCGTATTGATAGATCGACGACAGCATACCTATGGTGTCAAGCAGCAGCACCCGTGTGTGTTGAATATTCAGTTCCGTGGCCTCCGTGTAGCGCACATATCGTCCGTGGAACATTTGGAATATGGTGTGCAGATGTGCTTCGTGTATCTCGTGCGGGACAAGCACCAGTTTGGTGTCTTCGTGCGTGTCCATGTAGTGTGCCAGCAGTTCCTCGTCTTGCGGCCATGTGCTGCCCGCAACGATCACTTTCTCCGCCCCTGCCACAAATTGTTCCACGACGGGTATCTGTTTTGCGTGTCCGGCTATCTCGTTCACGCGGTCAAATCGTGTGTCGCCGGCCACGGAGGTATGGTTGATTCCGTGTGCTTGCAGCAGTGCCATCGAAGCCTCGTCTTGCACATAGATATGCGCAAAATACGACAGCAGTCGCAGATAGGGTTTTCCCCACGGCAGGAAGAACAGTTGTTTGGGTCGGAATATGGCGGATATGCTGTAGGTCGCCACTTTTTGCCGATGCAGTTCCGTCAGATAGGCGGGCCAGAACTCATATTTCACGAATATGGCCATGCGGGGTTGCACCAGCGACACAAATGCGCGTGCTTTGCGCACGGTGGCGAAGGGCAGATAGGTCACCAGGTCTACCTGATCGTAGTTTTGGCGCAGGCAGTAGCCGGACGGTGAGAAGAAGGTGAGCAGAATTTTCTGTTCCGGATGTTCCCGTCTGAGTCGTTCAATGATAGGTCGTGCCTGTTCAAATTCGCCTACCGATGCGGCATGAATCCACACCGGTCGGTCGAGTCCGTGTTCTTTTTTATAGGTTTCTATTTTGCGCAATGCTTCTCTTTGTCCCCGCACCAGTAGTTTGGCTTTTCGGTGTCCGAAGAAAGCAGCGATGTGTAACAAAAGGAAATATATATACATATGTATTATGTAGTGCAGATTCTATTTATTGTGTCTGTTTTTTTTATGTGTTTTGTTAGGTGCAGCCCTTAAAATGGTAAATTGACCGCCATTAACGGAGAACTATTCCCCTAAATATTGCCCAAAATTACTGCTTTTACTCGAAATAGGCAAATTATTTTCCGTATATCCCTTTTTTTTTATAATTTTGCAACCGCTTTTTGGATGTTATGCGCAAGAAGCGCACCTATGACTTACAGAAAGTACTTATAGTATGGAAAAAGATACAGTTATTTTAGCCATAGAGTCGAGTTGTGATGACACCTCATCTGCCGTCATCCGTAATGGTATTTTGCTCAGTAATGTCATTGCCTCGCAGAAGGTTCACGAGGAGTATGGCGGTGTGGTGCCGGAGTTGGCGAGCCGTGCGCACCTGTTGAATATCGTGCCGGTGGTTGATACGGCATTGCGTCGTGCGGGCGTCGAGCCGTCTGATTTGTCGGCGATTGCTTTCACGCGTGGTCCCGGTCTGTTGGGCAGCCTGTTGGTGGGTACATCGTTTGCCAAGGGGTTGGCTTTGTCCGAGCAGATTCCGCTCATCGAGGTGAACCACTTGCAGGGGCATGTCTTGGCGCATTTTGTAGAGCCTTCGGCGGAGTTGAAGGCAGCCACTCCGAGCCTTGCCAATGTAGAAATCAAACACCCCACATTCCCGTTCTTGTGTCTGCTTGTCAGCGGTGGCAACAGCCAGATTGTGTTGGTGCGCCAATACAATCAGATGGAAATCATCGGCCAGACCATCGACGACGCAGCGGGCGAGGCGTTCGACAAGTGTGCCAAGGTTATCGGTTTGCCCTATCCGGGAGGGCCATGGATTGATAAGTTGGCGAAGCAGGGCAACCCGAAGGCGTTTGCTTTTGCTCGTCCCTCGATACCCGGCTACGACTATTCTTTTTCGGGTCTGAAAACTTCGTTCCTTTATACTTTGCGTGATATGTTGCGGGCGCAGGGTATCGATACGATTGACGCGTTGGCCGAACGAGTACCGAACCTTCGTGAAGATCTATGTGCTTCGTTGCAGCAGACGGTTATTGATATCTTGATGAAGAAACTGAAGAAAGCCGCACAGGACTTAGGCATCCGCCAGGTAGCGGTTGCGGGCGGTGTGAGTGCCAACAGCGGCCTGCGTCAAGCGTTTGTGGATTACGGCAAACGCTATGGTTGGGAGGTCTTTATCCCGCCTTTCTCGTTTACTACCGACAATGCCGCCATGGTCTGCCAAGCGGGCTATTTCAAGTACTTGGATGCAGATTTCTGCCCGTTGGATGCCGCACCCTATGCCAAGACGCGTATCTGATACCTCCTGCTATCCTCTACCGCTATGCCCAAAAGTCTTTCTTTTAGTAAGACATTTGCAATGTGGATACAATGAGGATACAATGAGAATACAGGGAGGATGCAGAGGTAAATACAGCCTAATAGTATCCGTTATCGGCTATGTATGACGAATGCGTATAATCTCTGTTCGTCTTTTAACAAGAATTATCTGCAACATCTGCCTGCCTTTCTTCGAAGGGATAAGCAACCCTTGTCGAACCCTTACGCTACCTTTGTGAAAAAAGTATATTATCTTTATTTAATCAAATAGTATCCTATGTCCGCCCCAACGCCTACTTTCCGCACACGCTTTCGCGCCGCGTTTGCCCCCTATGCCGACATTTCAATCTTTGTCGTAACGCTGTTGGTGGCAAACTATTTTTGGAAGTTCACGGTCTTGGGCGATGAGAGTGGCACGATGGTTACTTGGTTCGGCTTGGACATTACAGCCCCTTTCGATATTCTTTGCTGTCATATCACTACCGTAGTCCTTTGGTTGATAGGGCTTTTCCGAGATACTTGCGTACAGGACACTGCCTGTTCTTTTCATTTTCTTTCGGGTGTGCTTATCTTGGTAGAGTGGAGTTGTTCGGGCTTGAAGCAGACTTTTATTTGGACGATGCTCATGCTCACCACGCGCGGTGGTTGGAAGCATAAGACATGGTTTATCCCGTTGGGTTGGTTGTGTATTTATGTGTTTAATATTCTGCGTATCGTGTTGATTTCCTTGCTGACGGAGTTCCATCCCGAGCGTTTTGACTTCTTGCACGCGTACTTGTTCAAGTACCTATTCTACGCCATGCTCTTCGCGCTATGGCTGCTCTTCACGCACTATCTATCTACCCCCCGCCCCAATCCCAAGCAAGCCACTTCCACCTCGCAAGACACCTCTACTCTGCAATAATTTACAATAGTCCAACCAACCTCATTATGCATAGCGCATAGCCCAGGGGTGTGGATGTCCCCACTTCGCAACAGATGAGCCAAAGGCTCAAAAGACCATTTAATGCAGTTCCCCCTCTCTGAGGGGGCGAGGGGGAGTCGCCTTGGTGCATTGCTCTGGGGGCGTGGGGTATCCCCACCTGTGACAGATAAGCCAAAGGCTCAACAGACTATCCAATGTCCACACATGATAAAGAATAAGCAGAGCCGCCCGAAAGAAGCCCTGCTCATTTTATAATGTAGAGGAATACTTATAATTCCACGCCTAATACAGTATAGACTTTTTCCCCGTTCTGTATCAGTAACTGCCCGTTGCGTATTACTTTCTGTGTCGCACGACTATTTTCCGTATAGGGCTCATCTATAGCGGTCTGCCCACCTTTGGTAGTGAATGTACCTTCGTAATTGTTCAGTACCGCTTCCTCAAAATCTTTGGTGGTGATAGCGTAAGAATACTTTGTTCCGGCATCAAGTCCTGTTATGGTAAATCGATACCCATTCGTAGTTAGTTCTGCTGCGGGACTTGCTGCTTTTCCGTCGTGTGCTGGGGCTGCGAAACGAATGGTGGCTAATTGTCCGTCGTAGTTGAATAGAAGTGTGCAGAATGTCGCATCCTCTTTCTTGAGTACGATGGTGTAAGTTTCTGCGTTGCTGTTAACGGGCCATGTGATAGTAGCCTCCGATTCCGTCGTTCGTATAGTGAGTGTTCCGTTTTCGGTGTTTTCTGCTTGAATAGGCAGTATTGTAAACTTATTCCAATATTCATCCACTTTGTATTTCTTCAGGACATTGGCTGGGACAAGGAGTTCAGCATTGCTGCTCACATCGGCAAAAGTACTTTCGTAGATGGTCGGTGTTACATTGGCGTAGCAGGTTACAGAATAGATACGCTTATCCCCCTCGAATGCATATGCTCCTATTTCCTCTATTCCGGTGCCAAGTGTAACCTCTTCTATATACTCGCATCCCTTAAATGTGTTGACTCCTATCTGTTTCACACTGTTAGGAATAGTGATAGATGTAAGGCAACTCATATTTTGACACAACGATGGGGGTATTTTCTGCACCTTGTTTCCGAATGTAACTGAACGGATATTCTGGCAAGCACTTCCAAATGGACTTTTAGTATTATATTCACTACTAGAAGAATAAATTTTACATTCTATTGCATTCCAAGTGACAGAGGTGAGGCCACTACACCCATCAAAAATACTGTCGTGAATTAGTACTACACTATCGGGAATAGTAATAGAAGTAAGTCCTGAACAATTAGCGAAAGCCCGTTTTAGAATGCCTGTAACGCTATTGGGAATAGTGATAGAGGTAAGTCTACTGCAATCAGCGAAAGCTCTATAACTAATTTCTGTTACACGATATGTAGTGTTACTATAAGTTACCGAACTAGGTATTGTAATTGATGTAGGACATCCAGAACATTCCACTATGCTAACATGTTGATTGGGGCGTATTTCGTAGCGCAAACCATTAGACCAGAAATAGACACTTGCCCAAAGTGTAGATGTTGACAATAGCAACGTCGCAATAAAGAAAAAAATGTGTTTCATAATTTATCAGTATTTTTTTTGTTTGAATAAGTTATTCGTGTATAGTATTACCCGGTTTTAGGAATTTTCGAATATTTTTCTGCCATGTAGGACTATTAGAGTACCCATTGGATTTGACCATCTTTTTGTCAATTCCATATGTGCTACATAATTCTTCTTTTATTTGTTGTAATACCTCCTTGTTATTGGTATTGATTGTAATACTGGTTATACAATCATTGATGTTCGTGATAAATTTCTCTTTTTCGGAGCCTATATAAACAATTCGAACTTCATCTTCTATGGCGTATTCTTTTCTTTTTAGATATGGAATGTCCTCAATAGTATATTTGCGGTTCAAAACATCCTTGTTCGAGCAATACTTTACGGGACATGGCTTTCTAATACCAGCGTTCTTTTCAAGATGTTTGCGTAATAACTTGGTGTTGAATCCAATGCGGCATATATACTCATCGTATTGAGTTAATTGAGAAGGGCTTTCTTCTTTTTCTTTCCATAGAAAAACATTGCCCTTATTGTTACAAAAACAGAGGACTAATATATTTTTCCCATCTTTTTCTAAGAATTTTCTATATTGTTCTATTCCATACCGGTCATTTTTGTCTTTCCAATTCTTTCCATCACTTAGTTTCAGTCCTGATAGTAATATTCGGTATAAATTACCGACCGAAGTGAAATGATAGATAGTATTGGAGGGTTTAGAAGGATGTCTGTCCTTGTACTGCTTGGAAGTAATACTCGATTTTTGTTTCATATACTTTATTTTTTGAGGTTGTACATTTCTCTCTAAATAGATAATATAGACACAAAAAAAGCGTGGAGTTTCAGTTATTGCTGACTCCACGCATTGAGGCTCTCGCATTGCCCTTCGACCAGAAGTCAGCAACGCGAAACCCACGCCAATATAAGCCAATCTGCTTGGTCATCCTCTGCAGCGCAGACCTATTCCCCAAAAAAAGGAATACGCCAACACAAGCCGAACAGGTACGACCCAATAAGCAGAATACTTACATTCCGCGGGCGTCATCGTTGCTATGTTCTGTAGTCGAAAGAAATGTTTGCGAGATTTCAATGCTTCAGAATACAGCGTAATAACGCCTTATACTATGTCTGCCAAACCCGCTTCATGTAGTATATCTGCTTGAATTACAACCGCTTCTGTACAACAGAAGCCCGGTTGCTGATTGGTGCAGACATACCGAGTGGGTTTCGCAGCGGCAAAGATATGGATTTTTTGTAACATACACAAGCCCACACAGCAAAAAGTGTTTCTTTTTGACGATTAAACTTTCTTTTTCTTACCAACCGAATAGAAACAATATCCAAACAATGCCCCAAACACATACCTCTGCAATGCCATGGTATAACAAAAAAGAACACCGCAGCCAAAGCAACGATGTTCAAAAGCGAAATAGATGAGCCAAAGGCTCAAAAGACCATTCTATGTAGTCCCCCTCTATAACCCTTGTCCCATAAGAGTATATATTCGTCCGCCGCGCAGGATACGGATTCCCGCAGGCGTGAGAATCTTCTTCGCTTGGGTGCTATCCACCTCGGGCGACACCACCCCTGTCGTGCGGTCGGGTGCGGTCTTGCCAAGCAGGTAGTACACAGCATTTTCCACTAACCGCAATCCGTCTTGTGTCAGATAGGCAGTGCTGTATTCCGATAGCCCAATCATCACCAGTCGCGACCGTAGCGTTGTGCCGTCGATGCTCGTCCCCGCAGGCAGGTCAGCAATAGCGGTGTAGGTGCTTTCTGATACGGGCGACCCGAGTGTAGCGATAGTCCCTGATAGGTTATTCCATTCCGTAAGTGCCGTCACGGCATTCGTCTGATACTGTGAGAAAAGTGTCAATTCTTGTGCCTCGCCAAATACCATACCATGGAAAAGCGCATGCAGCGTGTCGTTTACATAGACGCTCACATCCTGTGTGTTTATCGGTGTTCCCCAGTTCCAAACACTACTCTTGAATAGAAAGGGTTTCAGCACCAACATTGGTTTATTGTACCCCTGTAATGCGCCAAATGCAGCGGCACCACTGCTCGGCTTTGCGCCTAATACCAACACTTCGTACCCCGTATAGTCATTGTTCGTGGCAGCAGCATCCAATGTCGTAACAGCAATCGAGTCGCTCGACTGCAGCCATGCCAACAGTGCCTCGTCCTCTGTGCTGTTGGGCGTGGTGATATATGCCACCTTGTGCACATCTGAACTTTTTACATGCAGTACCGCTATCGCACTCGCTACCTCATCGTCTTCGCTGACAGTACTTACCGTGATCGAGTAAGTCCCAGCCGTGGTCGGTGTTCCGGAGATAGTCAGCGTATGGTTATTGTTGCTGATTTTGTAGGTCGTGCCATCGGGTAATGTGCTGCATTTTAGTCGTGTAGCACTGCCGCCCCATTGAAACACCATCGGGTCAATGGTCGTTCCGCATACCGTCCACTGCGTCTGATTGTCTGTGGTGCAAACTACAGTCGGGTGTACTACCCCGTCTGTCTCGTAGCAGCCCAAGTCCGGTGCTGTGCCTGTGTATGCAAGTCCCACATCTACGCCTGCGTCTATTAGTTTCGAACCATTCGCAAGGCGTAGCAGCAGCCCCTCGCTGAGGCTCCCATCTGCTTGACGTGCCGCAGTAATCTCCGTAGTATCAAGCGATTGGAAGTCTGCTTTCGACACAGAGAACCCGCTTGACCACGAATTGTTTTTGTTTACTTTGACTATGGCGTCGAGAAAAGTATTTGCGTTCTTCGATTGGAAACTGATGCAGTTTTCAATATCCAATGTACACCCGTTCGCATTGTAGAAACTATAGTCTGCGTTGTTTAGGTACGCCGTGTTGTTGTAGAGCCGAACCGCTCCGGCATCGCTGTTTTGGTCGTAGCCTTTCACGCTGTTGGCTACGGATAAACAATGGTGTACCAGCACATCATGCTGTGTGCTGCCGCCGCCTAACTTGAACCCGTTTCCGTTGCCCATATTGGGATACTTGTCGAGTGTTACATATACGGTGTTGCCGTCAGCATCGGTTACATTCCGCCCGTCCTTAAATTGATCGAACCACGCCTTGTCGGTGTTGTACCGCGGGTGATTGCGCATATCGTACATCGCAGGACCATTCCCGTAGCATACGCAATGCTCAATCACAGTCTCCCCTGTCGTTATCCGTTGGAAGAAGTCCCAACCATCATCCGAATTGTTCCAACTGCGGCATCCGTAGTAGTGGTTCGGTTCGCCCGAGTGCTGCTTATCGGCAAAGCCATCGGCGTTACCTCCAAAATCACAGGCTGTCAGATTGCCCGATTTGTCCAACTCATAGTCGAAGTTATCGTGCGAATCCACATTCTTTATCAGGTTGTATCCACCCACCTTCATCTGACAACCCGTGTCCGCAGAACCATAGATATCCAGGTTCTCGAATAGGCAATGACTCCCCTCGTTGTAGAGGTTGTTCTTGCCCGAGTAGCGTAGCGTTAAGTCTTTGATATGCAGATAAGTGCATGTATTCGCTATTTGCAGTCCCCGTGTCCCGTAAGCGGTGGTGCGAAAGTCTAGTATTGCTTTCTCGCCTGGGTAGCCCGAGATGACGATATACTTACTACTCGTACCCGTTTTGTCGCTGACTCTCGTGTTGCCCAAGTCGTATTGTCCGCCTAATAGGTAGAGCGTGTCGCCGGCATTCGTTAATTTGTTGATTCCTTGGCTCAGTGTGCAGGGCGAAGAGTAACTTGTGCCGTTGCCTGCTCCCGCAGGGGCGGCGTAATAGGTGGCGGCGTCTGCGGTAATGAGAGTCAGCAGCAGTGCCGTAATCGTAACAATCTTTCTTTTGGTCATCGGTGTATGTTCGTGTAGTATAGTCATTTGCGACAGGTAGCATGGGGCTTAGCGTACGCTCGTCAGCCGGCGCACATGCGCATTGTACGCCTCTTGCTTGAGCAGGTCTTCGAGCGTGATATGCATGCGGTAGTTCCAGAAGTGGCGCGGGTTGGCGGGTACATTGATTCGGTCGGCGTGTGCGTCCGGTATGCGGATAGTGCCATCTATGGCAAGCCAATCCTGCAGTGGCAGAATCACCCACATAGCGGGGCTGTACATGTGCTGATTGATAATGAATTCCGCAATCTCGGGTGTCATTTCGCGGGGTGCTTCGCCCTGCCAACCCATCTGTTCGTTGTAGAAGCGTTGGGTGGTGTTGCTGTCTTCTTCCCACCATGCACGGAGCGGGTTCATGTCGTGTGTCCCCGTGGTGCAGACGCTCAGGTAGGGCGCGTTGGCGGGGTGTGCAAAGAGCAGGTTGGGGTCTTTGGGCATACGCTGAATCTCGAGGCTGAGTATCTGCAGTTGGTGCATCACATCGGGCACGCAGGCAGGTACCATACCTAAGTCCTCGCCGCAGCAGAGCATGTGCGTGGCGTTCAGCAGCGTAGGCAGTTTGCGCATCGCACTCTCACGCCAGAAGGAGGTGTGGCGGCGGAAGAAATAGTCGTTGTATATGCCTGTTAGTACTTGTTTCTGGTCGTCGTACAACTCGTTGAATGAGTGTGATTGATAGATACTTATGCGTGGGTGCAGCAGGTCACTGTTCTTTTGGTCGCGGACGAAAAGCACTTCGCAGTGCAGGTAGATAAGTCCGTTGCAGAGGTTCTCTGCCTGCTCTTTGGTCAGCCCTGCTTCGTGCAGCCGTTCTTCGTCGGCGAGCAGTGCGTCGAAGTAGTTCTGTACCTTCACCTGCGTGTCGTATTCCTCTTTGAAATAGTAGACATACCCATCGTTCGTGTTGAGGAAATGCGCCTTGGCGTATTCCGTGTCGTACCCGAACACATCGCCGAGGAAGTTCGCACGTATGTAGGGCAGCGTCATGCGGTCGAGGTCGAGACAAACGCCCATGTTCCATAGGTCTTGTGCTGTGTAGGGTAGGGCGGGCGAGAAGTGGCCGCATAGTCCCCATACATCCGTCTTGCGCATTTGCCAGATACGGAAGAAGCCCAAGATGTGGTCAATGCGATAGGCATCAAAGTAGTCTTGCATCTTTTGGAAGCGTTTGCGCCACCAGAGGAAACCGTCTTTCGCCATTTCGTCCCAGTTGTAGGTCGGGAAACCCCAATTCTGCCCGCTGATAGAGAAGTCGTCGGGCGGTGCGCCTGTTGAGGCGTCGAGGTTGAATAGTTGCGGGTCGGTATGGGCATCCACCGAGTCGGGCGAGATTCCGATAGGGATATCCCCTTTCATCGCCACCCCGATAGAGTGCGCGTATGCTACTGCCTCCGAGAGTTGTTTGTCGGCGTGGAACTGCAGGAAATAGTAAAATTCTTCGGGGTGCTTGTCCCGTTGGGCGAGGAATGCAGCGTACGGTTTGAGCCACTCTTGGTTCTTCTTGAAGAAGGTCTTGTATTCTGCGCTGCCGAAGAGTGCCTCTTTCTCTGCCTTGAAGAGTAGCAGGAAGTATTTCATTTTCTCGTCATAGACGCACTGATAGTCCGCAAAGGTCTTTTGATTGAATGCCTCTTTGGTGGCGAGGTACTTCTTTTTCTGCGCCTGGGTGAGCCGTCCCATGCGTTCGATGTTAATGTAAATTGGGTGTAATGCGAAGACACTCACGGCGTTATACGGATAGGAGTCGCGGTTGGTGTGCGTCAGCGTTGTGTCGTTGATAGGTAGGGTCTGAATCATCTTCTGTCCGGTTGCAGCCGCCCAATCGGCTAATTTCTTCAGGTCTTGGAACTCGCCGATACCGAAGCCGTCTTCCGAGCGCAGCGAGAAGACTGGAACTGCCACGCCTGCGCCTTTGAAACGGGGCTGTGTGCGGCGGAAAGTGCGGTCGTTCTGCACAATAGTCTGCCCTTTTTGCAGTCCCCAAATGCAGCGGTTCTCGCCCCATTCCATATCTATAACTGCCCCCGAGTGGAGGTCGTAAATGACATATTTATACTCGATTACGCAGTCTTCTTTGGCAATAATATCCCCTTTCCATACGGGGAAAGTTGCGTCCGATAGTGGCAGCATTTCGCTTGCGCACCAGTTGCCCAATTCGGGGATATTGCCTATGACCGCTACGCCTTGGGTGGGCAACACTTGCGGGGCGTCAATGGCGAATCGAACATTGCCCTGTGCTTTGTGCGGTGCGGTGGGGTGTTGACGGCGAAAGAGTGATTGTAGGAATGCCGTCGTATAGAACGATTTCTCATAGTCCTCTGCTTGCCAGAAGTCTCTGATAACTAATTTCTTATCCGCAGACTGTAGTGTCAGGTGGCGCGGTTCGCCTGCTTCGTAGAGATAGCCGCCCTCTTGTAGACGAATGGCGTATTTGTATTCAATGTCGCCCGCAAAGTCCGACACAGGCAGGCTGACAGTCCAGAAATCCGTGCCTTGGCATTGCAGTTGGAGCGGATGTGCCTCCGTCCAACCTAATATAGAGGGTTTGGTCTCGATGACGCAGAGCGTCTGCCCGTATACGGTGCGATAGTTGATTTGAAAGGTAATGTTCATGGTATGAGTAGGTTAGTAGTGTTTTTATATCGTGTTTTTGTTTGTGTATATTGATTTTTATCTGTTTACATTAAGTCCTTGTCCTTTTATACTGAGTCTTGTTTGGGTATATAGAGTTTTGCCTGTTTATGTTGCGCTTTTGTCTATATTTATAGTATCTATAATGAGGGAGTATCTCCCTGTTCTTCAATGTCGTGTTTTTGTCTGTATTATAGTGTTTTGCTTGTATTATTAAGGTGAGAAAGTGCGTTCTCTGTTCGTCGGAAAGAACCTTCTCTTGGACTTGCAAAGGTACATATTATTTCTCATTTGCGCAAGCCCCTGCACAAAAAAAGACGCATATATTTTATATCCCTTTGTGTGTCTTTTGTGTTGTCATACCGAGTGTCGTTGCCCATAGGTCAAGACTATAAGACTATAAGGTCAAGGACAGGGTAAATGCAGAGAGAATACAATGAAGATACTATGAGGATGCTCTCTATTTTCACTCAGTGCGCTTAGCGCACCTGCCCCTCCGCTTCATTCCCACCCGTGGCGGTTTGGAACAAACCGTCAGACCATCCTCTGTAGCCCCCTCTCTGAGGGGGGAGTCGGAGTCGAGATAACAACAAAAACAAGAGGCTGCCGTAGTGGCAGCCCCTCCTATCTTGGGTTTATTGAATGAGCGAATCCGTCACCCTCACACGCCTCGCTTAAGCGAGTTTATTCACATAGATAGCCAACTTCGATTTGAGGTTAGCAGCCTTGTTGGTGTGAATGATGTGGCGCTTTGCCAATTTGTCCAACATCGAACTTACTTTCGGCAGAGCAGCAACGGCTGCTGCTTTATCCGTGGTAGCGCGCAGGTCGCGAACAGCGTTGCGAGCAGTTTTAGCGTAGTAGTGATTGCGAGCCTTGCGGGTAGCCGTTTGGCGAATGCGCTTCAAAGAAGATTTGTGGTTTGCCATCTTAATCAGTAGATGAAAATTGTGTTATACAAAAGTGTTACCTCGAGGAAGGTTTTCTTTGCGTTTATTAGTAGTCCATAGCAGAGTCGAACTGCTCTTTAGAGAATGAAAATCTCTCGTCCTAACCGATAGACGAATGGACCAAATCGTGTCTTGCTTTTCCGCCCTTTGTTCCCGGGGCTTTCTCGTCTTTGCCCCTATGCTTTCTAACCTCTTTGCTCCCCGACCTCTTCTTGCCCCCCCCCTTATCCTTGTCTTCTCCCTGTTCTTGCCCTGATGTTACCCTGTTCTTACCGGCTCTGTGGCAGCCTGTTTGAGGTGGTTTTTCTCCCCTATTTTTCTCCCCTATGTAACATCCTTTTCTCCCCTATGTAACATCCGTTGGTTGCCTTTCGGGCGAAAAGCGGGTGCAAAGGTACTACAAAAGTTTGAATTGTGCAAATAGTGGCGTGCTTTTTTGTCGAAAAACTGCAATTATTTTGTTTTTGCGCCGCAACAATGCCCTAATAATACCACATCAATGTCGCAACAATGCCCCCAACATTGCCGCCAGCAACTCTACACCACGGTTATAATTCCCGTGCAAGGCGAACGGCGCAGCCCGTGCGGATGCCGAGGCGTTTGGCAGGGCGGAGCGTCTCCTTATAATGTAGGGCGTACGCATCTTCTTCTGTGGCGGAAGTGCTTGACCAGTAACCGCATACGCCGGTCGCAATCGTGTTGTCGTTGCCTGTGCGTATGCCTGCGGCGGGTAGGAAAACCGCCCCGGCGTCTTCTATCGGCTTCCACTCTGCGGCAGTATATATATTGATTGTGTAATCCTTGGCAGCAGGTTCCCATTCGAGGGGGTATATCTCCGCAAAGAGGTCGGGCAGTAGGATAATCCCCTGTGTGCCGGCGACTGTGCCGACTGACCACAAGGCAGAGTCGCGCTCGAAGAGGTATTCCCACTCGTCTTTTGTGAGTGTGCGCCATTCGGAGTCGAACTCATCGGCAGGTGCTATGTCGCCCCAGTCCACGAACTCGCCGGCGTATGTCGCCGTGCCGTCCACGCCGTAGGGCGCGTCGGTCGTACTCCAACCGAAGAGGTCTATCCACTCGCTGTCGTTCGTCCCGATGCAGTCGTAGGCGTGTTCAGCGTAACGCCAGGTGTGCTTGGCAGGGCAGTACTGCAGGTTTGCCGGTGTGAAATAGACAGAAATACTGTCGCTTACGGAGAAATAGGGCAGTATGTCGCCCTGTCCCTCTATGTCGTCAATGCAAACGACCGTGTCGCTCGTATTGGCTTGATTTTCTGCCGTTTGGCTTGTGTGTCCGCACGCCGCCAGTAGGCACACAGATACGCCCATAAGTACGCTCGTACGCAGCGTCGGTATGTAAAGAAAGTGTTTCATAGAACCCGAAATGTCCTTGGCGAATGCCCCTGCCTAATATAAGTGCGTAGTAAAGAAAAGCAGGTGCGCTGTAGAAAAATAGGTGCTTTGTAAAAAAAGTGTGTGTAGAAAAAAAAGTAGCTCCGTCGAGAATCGAACTCGAATCTAAGGTTTAGGAAACCCGTATTCTATCCATTGAACTACGGAGCCCGTCGCTAAAGCAAATGTATCAATTTGTAAATGTGTATATTACGCATTGTTTATTGTGTATTGCAAATTGCCCTACCGCCCGCAGCGTGAGGGGAACTCGCCGTACTCTTCAAAGGTGTAGTTGAGGAAATCGTTCATTGGTCGTGCCGCCGCAGCTATATCGGCTATGTGGTCAAGAAAGTCGTTGGCACATACTTCCTTGTCTGTCAGTGGCGTAGAGAAAGTGAACGCTTTGCGTTTCAGCCAGTCTGCGTGTACAAACTCGGGGTCGAAACCGGCAGGCACTTTCTTGAGCATCTCTTCGGTGTCGAAATCTGTGAAGTAGCGTTGCCAACTCGGTGTTGCCATTATCTGCTCCACCTCTTCGTAGTTAGCCTCTATCTCTTTGCGCAGTGCCTTGAGCAACTCGGGGCTCGGGCACCATATCCCGCCGGCGAACATACACCGCCCCGGCTGAATATGCACATAGTATCCCCCGCGCAGCGACTTGCGTCCGCCTTTCGCTGCAGGGAAAACGCCGAACCACTCTTTGTATGGCAACTTGTTTGCCGAGAAGCGTATGTCGCGGTAGATACGCCAGATACACTCTTTCGGTGTCAGCCCCTCTGTGCTGGGGTCTATCTGTGCCAGCCGCTCGAGGTATGCTTCCGAGAAACGCACAAACTGCTCGTAAGCACGGTCGTATTCCGTTTTGTGGGCGTGAAACCACTCGCGGTCGTTGTGCAGTGCCAGTTTGCCAAGGAAGTCCAACGCTATCTGCAGGTCGTAATTATTTGTCATAGAGGTCGTTTATAATCGGGCTGAGTGCGTTCGACCAGTAGGGGAGTTGGTCGCCGAAAGTGCGTTTGTATTTCGACTTGTCTAATACGCTGAAGTGCGGGCGCGGTGTTTTGTAAGCGTATTCCGACGACAGGATAGGCTTTACGAGGCAAGCAATCCCGTCTTTGCCATTCGCTTTGCACAGTGTATTATAATAGGAGTGTATTGCCACCGTGAAGTCGAACCACGAGCAGACGCCCTCGTCGGTTAGGTGGTAGATGCCCGGGTGCCATTGGGGGCAGTTGATGGCGGTAAAGATAGCGTTTGCCAGTGTGTAAGCGGAGGTCGGTGTGCCCACTTGGTCGAATACCACACCCAGTTCGTCTTTCTCTTTTCCGAGACGAATCATGGTCTTCATAAAGTTGTTCCCGTAGGGGGAGTAGAGCCATGCGGTACGGAAGATTATTGCATCGGGGCAGTGCTTCAAGAGCAACTGTTCCCCTTCGAGTTTGGTGCGCCCGTAGGCAGTCTTTGGGTTGGGCGTATCTTCCTCATTATAAGGCACACACGCATCGCCGGCAAAGACATAGTCGGTGCTGACATGGATAACCCGTGCGCCGGCTGTGGCAAGGTTTTCTACGGCGAGGGCGTTGATTAGGCGAGCAGTCTGCTCGTCTTCTTCGGCTTTGTCTACATTGGTGTAGGCAGCGCAGTTGACGATTAGGTCTACCTGTTTGCTGCGCACGAATTGGTGTACGGCCTCTCGGTTGGTAATGTCCAGTTCCGCCACATCGGTAAAGTAGTAGGTATTTCCTTCGTGTACCGGAGCGAGGTCTTGCATGCAGTGTCCCAACTGCCCGTTAGCGCCTGTGATAAGTATATTCATCTGTTCAATATACAATTAATAATTAACAATTAACGATTAACATGCCTCGAAACAAGCCTCTACTTATAGGGTATTATCTAAAACGGATTATCCAACCCTTTGAGTGTCGGGTGTTTGGTGTCCTTCTCGCTTAGGATACGCGCTTCGGCGGGCACTTGCCAGTCGATGGCGAGGTCGGGGTCGGAGAGCAGCAAGCCGCCGTCAGCCTCGGGGTGGTAGAGGTTGTCGCATTTGTAGGTGAAGACGGCAGTCTCGCTCAGTACGGAGAACCCGTGCGCAAAGCCTCGTGGCAGGAAGAACTGTCGGTGGTTCTCGGCGGACAGTTCCACGGAGTACCATTGTCCGTAGGTTTGGCTGTCTTTGCGCAGGTCGACTGCCACATCGAGTACGCGCCCAACGGTGCAACTGACCAACTTGGCCTGTGTGTAGGGCGGCCGCTGAAAGTGCAGACCGCGTACCACGCCGTAGCACGAGCAGGATTGGTTGTCCTGCACGAACTTGGCGTCTATGCCTGCCTCGCGGTAGCGTTCTTCGTTGTAAGTCTCTACGAAGTACCCGCGTGCGTCTTTGAATACCTGCGGCTCAATAATCACCAGTCCCTCAATCGGTGTCTTGATAATGTTCATCGTATGTTCACTATTGCGTATGTTTCTCGGCGTATGCGTGTCAAAGCGTATGCCCGCCGTCGCATATTTTCGCCCCGTATAGGCTCTTTCCCGTCCATATCCGCCCCATGTATATAAGCGGCGCATATCGATAGTAGCAGGAGTAAATCCCCGTTCCCGTCCATATCCGCCCTATGCAAATATGCAGCGCATGTATGCGGCGCGTTTTGTAAAAAGCGCACAAAGATACATCTTTTCCCGCACATGTGCAAATAAAAATGAACACCCTGCTGCTTTCTGTGACTGAAAAGGTTCGAACCTCTCTCGCCCCACCGTCCTACCGGTGAAGTGAGAGGCGGGTAGTTCTTCCGCCCGCCGTCCCTATATGCTGTTCCAACGGAAGCCAAGTCCCCTATATGGAGTAGCCAACTCCCCCGAATCAAGAAGCCAACTTCCCCGAATTAAGAAGCCAGGTCTCTTATATAGAGTAACCAAGTCTCCTATATCAAGAAGCCAAAATCCCCGTATCTTTCTCGAGACCGGCGTATAGGATAACCGACACATAACCGATACATAACCGATACATACGAATACTTTCTCAATACTTTGGAGCAGTCCCGATTGTACTTTGAGAATACCCACACAATACCCAAAGAACACTCAAAAAACTATTCAGAGAATACCCGGAAACCCCTCCGAGAATACTCAAAAGCCCCCCGGAGAATACGCATCAACTACTCCCGCCCACAAAAATACCGCACAAAAAGCCTCTTCCTATTGCCAATGTCCTAAAAGGGTATTTGAGTGGTGTTTTTGCAAAGATAATCTGTAAAAATGCATCCTCTTTTTGGCGGAATGAAAGAAAAGCAGTACCTTTGCCCCGAAAACCAATCGATTAACCAACCGATTAGCCAATCGAAAAAAACAATCGATTAACCACTCGAAAAAGGAACCGAAAAGGAACCGATACATAAACCGCATAGGTCGTCCGTCGTAGAATTATAGAATAGGATCGGGCGTTAAAAGGGAATCGGGTGTAAATCCCGAGCAGTCCCGCTGCTGTAAGTTTAGTAGGAGTTATCTCCGCAGGCGGCAATCCGTCACTGATAGATGTCAATTCTATTGGGAAGACGCCGCCCCGCAAACGAGCCAGAAGACCTGCCCATGCGTGTGTCAAACAGCGTTCTCGAGGAAAGGACGACGACAGGCAATACGCAAGGTACGGCTCGGCTGTATCGCACTCATGGCAGTGTGGCGTGTTGTGTAGTGCTATACGCCGTTTGACACTTCGTCAAGCGGCGTTTTTTTTGTGTACAGTCCGTTGTGTAGTAAAAGATTAAGGAATGCCAATTACGCCCAAACATGCCTTTCCGGCGGACGCCCCCGCACGACAACAAAATAAACTACTGGCGACAAAAATAGAACGAATCCCATGGCTGCTGTTTGGTTGCGGCAGTCTGTATTAAACAAAATAGATAGAAGGATGGGCTGTTTCTGCGCAAGCCATTGTGCTGCCATGCAGTGGCTTGCGCAGAAAAACATCCGAAACTGCGCCAACTCCCCCAAAAGCCATGCAGTGGCTTGCGCAGAAAACCTCCTGAGAAAGAGCCAATTCATACAAATACCGACCATAGAAACACTCGAAAATCCAACGACACAATTTCGGCATATAGGTCAAATTGCAGAACATATTTTATAATCACTAAACGGGGAATGTGTAAAAATCCCCTTGATAACATGAAAAAAATCGTTTCTTTTGCTGTAGCATTATTCTCTGTCGCTACACTCTCTGCGCAAACGCGTACCGTTCTTGCCCCTCAATTAGGCAAGCAAGTCATTGATGTCGCTCCGGGCGAGGTGGTCAATTACCTTGATTTCAAAGGCTATGGCTCTCTCTCCAAGTCGGCAGACTATGCCTTCTCGACTACCATTTTCCGTCCTACGGAGGAGGGGTATACCATCTACATCCATTTTGATACCATCCACGCTAAGGCAAACACCAACAACAATCCGGCGAGCCTCAAGATCTATAGCGGGGTATTCGATACGCTGAGTGTTACCTATCCTGCAACGGCTTCTGCTGTCGATAAGGTAGGTTTCCCGTATACCGATGCTCAACTCGATTCGATATCCCAATCGAGAACCTATGGCGGTATGGCTACCAACTTGGACTACCTCTCGTCCTCTGCCGACGGTGCCCTCTCTTGCTGCTTTCATTGGCGTAGTGGAGAGACTTCGTATGGCTTTAATGCCACGGTCTATTGTGTTGCTACCAACCCGCAGACCATTACGGCAGCCCGGGCAGACTACTCCCAAGTACCTGCCACACTATTTGCCGGAGAGGAGAATGTCCATGTAGGCGCTCTTACGCTGACCACTACAGGTGCAGTCCCCGTAGATACACTTACGGCTGTGTCTTTTACCTTGTCAGACAATACGGTATTTGACCCCTCTTCGTTCCTCCTCTACGAAGGCAATGTGCAGCGTCCTGTGGCACCTACCGCATCCACTCCCCGTACGGGCGTTGTCTTGATTCCGTCTACTCTCACAGAGAGTGAGGGCGTCTATACCCTTACCTGCAAGTATGCGCTCAAGCCGACCAACAATGTCCTCTGTATCGGTGCCAATGTCTTGACAACCGCCGCTTGGGATGCACAACCTGCCTTCACGCTGACGAGCGTAACGACTCAAAAGGCAACCACTCCTGCTACCACCCTTACGCCTACTGCCTCGACCGTAGAGCCGCTTGTGCTGCTTGAGCCTGACCAAGATAAGACCATCCGGGTCAATCGTACGCTCCGTTTCTGCGACAATGGGGGGCCAGAGAAGCAACGAACCGACTCCGATGCGGTCGGAACGGTTACATTCCGTCCTACCACAGCGGGTCAGCGTGTGCAGATTTCGTTCTCCACCATTTCTATTCTTTGGACTACCAGTTACAAAGACAGTCTTTTTGTCTACAATGGCCTTACCACTGCCGAAGATAGCCTGCTTTTTAAGGCGTCTGCCCAGTCTGCCAAGAACCTGCTCCTGAAGAGTACCGCACAGAGTGGGGCACTCACCGTTCGCTATGTCACCCGCAAGTTAAATTCTTCCAATACCCGTGCCGGTTGGGATGCACAGGTGTCGGAATACACGCCGCAGGATATGATTATTGCCGCCTCTACGGTGGAGAAACCCAAAGCCACTGTTGCCGCAGGTACAACCAATGTGCAGGTGCTGCATCTTACGCTCACGGCAGCCAACACCGAGCATGCCCTGCAACCCCGAGAGATGGCGTTTACGACCAACAATACCTACGCTGCTATCTCGCATATTCGCCTCTATTACACGGGCAACAGCAGTAAGTTCGCTACCACTACCTTGCTTGGCGAGGCTGATGTGGAAGGTAATACCGTTGTTTTGAGCGATCTGCAAACCATTACGCTCAGCGAGGGCGACCACCATTTCTTTGTGGTGGCAGATGTAGCCGAAGCGGCACAGACAGGCGACCAAGTGGATCTGAATGTGCAGTATGTTGCCTTCACCGACGCCACATCCTATGTCGATTTCGCTACCCCTGCTGCCGCCGTTACGGTAGAGAACAAGATTCTCTCTGTCTGCGGTGAGAAGACTTACACGATAGGTGGTGCATGGGTGTTCGCTCATACCCCCGAGTCCAGTGGCTTTGCTTATCCCGAACCAACAGGTTATGATGTGAATAGCACTTGCAACCAAATTACCACCTTCACGCCCGCTTCGGCAGACAAGAAAGTGCAAATGGCTTTCTCCGAGTTCGGTATGTACTATGCGGATGCTACTTCGTTCGATACGCACGCCACTCGCTTTGTGGTCTATAACGGTAAGGACACTACCGCAACGGTTCTATTCCAACTGACCGATGCGGCAAGTTATTCCGCTATCCCCGCCACACTCCAATCTACAGCCGCTGACGGCTCGCTGACGGTGCTGTTCAACGCCAATCCGACAGAGGACTACATGGCGATGTACAACGCCAAGGGATGGAATGCTACGGTAAGCGAATATGGTGATGAGACAGGTATAGTATCGCCTGCGACATCTGTGGAGGCTTCTTCTGCAACAAAGTACCTGACCCCTGCAGGTGTCTTGATTATAGAGCGCAACAGTGTCCGTTACACCCTGACAGGCGAGCGTTTTTAATTCAAGCCTATAAGGAGTAATGGGGTAATAAATTACAAATAATTTAATGCGTATAAGTTATAGGTAACTTAATGCGTAATAAATGTAGACGACGGACGGCAAGGAGCATTCCTGCCGTCCGTCGTCTATACCCCTCTCTGAGGGGGCAGGGGGAGTCTTATCATTCTATGCAAGAAAAATTTGCATTACTCCCAAAAAAGTAGTATCTTTGCGCACTCTTTCGGGCGAGCCTGCTCTTTGCGCAACCAAAGCAAACAACGAAAAAACGAAAAAAATATGGGGACTTCTATAAATTGCTTTGTAGCGATTTTTGGAATTTTGGATAGCAGATACTTGATTTGAGCGAGGGAGCAATGTGGTCATTGCGACTGAGTGAAAGTCAAGTAGATGCAGCCAAAAAACGAAAAGCGCACAAAAGTATTATAGTTCCTGATTTGTTAAACTTATTATTAATTAAACGGGGAATTTATAGAAGTCCCCATAATACCCTATGAAGAAGATTGGTATTCTTTTGAGTGCTATGGCACTCGCTTGCAGCCTTTCGGCGCAACATGTTACTCCTCTTAATGTACACCTCGCTCAGTTCGCACTCGATTCCATGCGCACGCAGTATGCCAACGACCTGCCTATGTACAAGTCTGAGTTGCAGCGTATTCAGTTGACGCAGGATGCGAATAAGAAAGCCCTCTCTACGGCTACAAAAGAACTCAATGAGGAGAAAGCCCATGCCAAGCGTTTGTCGTCGTACTTGAAGGAGAAGGAGTCGGCGTATACCTCCTTGCTCCGTTATTGTGAGAATGAGGAGAAAGTGCTCAAAACGATGGAAGAAACTATCGATGAGCAGAATCGGAAAACCCTCAAATCGACGCTGTTGAACGACACTACCCGCAACGACCATTCTGTCAATTTGAAAACGGAGAAACAGGCGGTAGAGCATGCTCGTTCCGAGGTGGCTGCTCGCCAAAAGAGTCTTAATAATGTCCTTTCCGACATCCCTGCCGAGAAGCAGGCACTCGCTGATTTCAACCTCGAGATACAGAATAAAGAGGTTGACCTCAAGCAACTCCAACAAATCCATAAGACTCGTGTCGCTACCATTAAGGCGGAGTTGAAGACCGTCAAAGCCTCTATCAAAGCCTCTAAGTAACGACGCTCCGAACCTTCCGGGTCCAAGAAATCCCCCAAAAAATAGAACCGATGAAAGTAATCAATCTATCCGAGAAGAACTCGCTTATCAGTCAGTACCTGCGTGAAATACGCGATGTCGATATTCAGAAGAACAGTCTTCATTTCCGTCGTAATATCGAGCGTTTGGGCGAACTGATGGCATACGAGGTCAGCAAGACGCTCCACTATGCGCCCACGCCCGTGCAGACGCCCCTCGCTACTACCGAGGTACAGACTATCGCCGACCAAGTTGTCTTAGGGACAATTCTCCGTGCGGGGCTTCCCTTGCACCAAGGTTTCCTCAATATGTTCGACAAAGCCGAGAACGCTTTCTTGAGTGCTTACCGTCGTTTGGGGCGTACTATCAACGGGCAACAGGAGATAGAGATAGTCGCCGAGTATTTGGCTGCCCCGCATTTGGACGGCAAGACGCTTATTTTGGTCGACCCTATGCTCGCTTCGGGAATGTCCATGGAGGTCGCCTACAAAGCCCTGTTGCAGCACGGCACGCCTGCCACCACGCATCTCTGCTGCGTGATAGGCACTACGCAGGCGGTTAAGTACCTTAAGAAGAACCTGCCCGATGACATCACCCTTTGGTGTGCGGCTATCGACCCTATCCTCAACGAGAAGAAATATATTGTCCCCGGTTTGGGTGATGCGGGCGACCTCTGCTTTGGTGAGAAACTATGAAACGCTCCCTTTGCTATATGCCTGCTGTCGTAGTGGCTGTCGCCATTGCGTTGCTGTCGTTGTGGGAGGATCCGCAACTGCCTTTGGTCGACCGGCATAGCGACAAGTTCTGGCATACCGTGATGTATATCGGATTGGCGTTTATGCTTTTGGGCGGTATGTTGTGGCATCGTTCCGCTCGTTGGAAATATGTCCTGCTCTCGTGGCTTGGTGCATCGCTGTACGGCGGTTTAATGGAAATCCTCCAAGCCTATTGTACCCGTACCCGCACGGGTGATTGGTACGATTTTGCCGCCGATATGGCAGGTGCCGCCATCGGTGTGGCAACTGCGTGGATACTCTATGCCTTATGCACGAAGAGAAAATCTACGAAATAGCACTCAGCCGCCTTTATCGCAATCGCCTTCGTGCGGCACTCACGCTGCTCGATGCCTATGGCACGGCGTCCGAAGTGTGGAAACACCTCGCCGAGAAAGGTATGGCAGCCGCTTTGGAAACGGCAGAGCAGGAGATGGAGTTCGCGACGCAACACCATATCGAGGTGGTGTCTTGCCTCGATAGTGCGTACCCGCACCGCCTTCGGGAGTGTCCCGATCGCCCGCTCGTGCTGTATACGAAGGGAAATGTCCGCCCCAACGAGGGCAAGTTTGTGTCTATTGTCGGCACACGCATGGCGACCGATCGTGGTAAGGAACTTACCCGCCAATTGGTGTTGGATTTGGCACACCTTGTACCCGATGTGACGATAGTCAGCGGTCTTGCCTATGGTATTGATATTGCCGCTCATCGTGCCGCTTTGGAGGCAGGCATACCTACGCTTATTGTGCCTGCCCACGGTTTAGACCGTATCTACCCCTCTATCCATCGCCCTGTGGCGGTGCAAGCCTTGGAGCAGGGCGGTATCTTGACGGAGTACCCTAGCGGTACGCCGCCCGAGCGGCAGAATTTCCTCGCCCGCAACCGTATTGTGGCGGGGCTTGCTGATGCCGTAGTCTGTGTAGAGTCGAAATTGAAAGGCGGTTCGCTTATCACGGCACAGATGGCGTTGGATTATAACCGCGACCTCTTTGCTTTCCCCGGTCGCCCTACCGACGATAACGCCCGTGGTTGTAACGACCTTATCCGCCGCCAGAAAGCCGCTTTGATAGAGTCGGCAGCCGACCTTGTCTATGCCATGCAGTGGGATGTTACTCCTTCTCGCCGTGTGTCCCAAGCCGAGTTCCCCGACCTCTTCTCTCCGACGGACGGCACCGGTGCAGAAACCGTATTCGCCTCGCTCTCTCCCGTGCAGCGTACTTTGCTCAATAAGTTGCACGAGCAGGAGGACGGCCTGCATATTAATTTGGTCGTCATGGAGACAGGTCTGTCCTATCCCGATGTCTCGTCCGAACTAATGATGATGGAGATGCAAGGCTTGGTAAAATCCCTCCCGGGAGGTATCTTCCGCGCCCTAAAATAGCAACACACAAAAAACTAGTATCCAAGAACAACTAGAACGACTAGAATGTCTATAACAACTAGAATGTATAGAATATCTAGAATGTCTAGAATATATAGAATACATAGAATGTCTAGCCCAACTATAATACCTAGCCTATATAGAAAAATCTAGCCCCCCAAAAAAAGCCTGAGAGAAAATACAAAAAGAGTTCGCTTATTTGGCGAACTCTTTTTTGTGTGTTGCCTAACCAGGATTCGAACCCAGACAGACAGAACCAGAATCTGTAGTGCTACCATTACACAATTAGGCAGTGATTATTGAAATCGGCTGCAAAGGTACGGCAAATTCTCGATATGTGCAAATTATTTCTGCAAAAAAGATACCTTTCTCCCGAAAAAAAGCCTATTTCCCCGCTCAACCATCCTCGTCCCCTACCTATTTCTCCAGCAGCCCCGGCAGGTACTCGTCCCGTACATACGAGAAGTTGGGCATCTCGGCGAGAATGGCACGACACTCTTCTATGGCTTTCTCTCGCTCGCCTGTCTTCTCGTAGCATTGGGCGATGCAGAGGCTCAGTGATGCGTAGTTCCATATATGCTTGTAGTCCATAGTCTGCCGAAATATCTCTTTGGCGCGGGTGAACATTTTCAGTGCCGCTTCTTTGTCTCCCCCGAAGGCAGACGGCGCATAGAAATCCACATTGGCTTTGAGTGTCAGTACATACGGGTCGTTTGGGGCTAACTGCGCCGCTTTTTTCACCAACTTAAACGACTGCAACCCCGATGAGAATAATCTCGAACGGTTGAGCAAAAAGTCGTAGGCATGAACCGACGACATATACATGCAGTAGTGCGCCTCGCAGATATGCTGCGCGGCAAACTCCTCTTCCACATGGATGCGAAAACGCGTTAGGTAGTCTTCTGCGTGGGGTATTTTGCTGTCTATCGCCACTGCCACAAACCCATATTCATAGTTCAGCAGGCGTTTGCGTTCTTCGACGGAGAGGGTATCCCAATCCGCTTCGTCTATATAGTGTTGCCATGTCGCCATATCCCGTTCCATATAGGCTTGGTAGAGTCGTGCATCGGTGTAGTCGGCAAAGCAGCACACCGAACAAAGCAGAAACACCACCAACAGTGTCGCCATGGGAGAGAGTGGGGTAGACATAGCGTGTAGAGAGGACGCCATGGAGATATTCCGAGGCGTAGTGTACGGGAGAGTTATATTCACGGAATGAGAAGTGTTAACCTGTGCTGCGTGGCGAGAAGCCTACGGTAGGCACAAAGTGTATTGTTTGCCTACTCAATGCAAAATATGTGCCAACCATCCCACCGCAGTACGAAAAGCACACAAACCCCACCATTTGGCAAGATACAGGGTGTATCCTGCCCTATGTGTTATGCATAGGTTAGCACCATGGACAAAACCCAAAATCCGCTTTACGAGTACAGCAAGCCGACGATGTAGTTCACCAATCGTTTGGGGAGTAGCCAATCCAGTACGGCGAATAGGCGATACATCGCCCCGCCGATGTATTGCGGGCGGGGATGGCGTGCCGTGGCAATCCGATAGAAATCCCGTGCCATCTGTTCGGGCGTCATACCGCTGCGCTCGTCTTTCTCCATGGCGGCTACGGCCTTGTGGGCGTGCTGATAGACTTGTTCGCCCTGCTCACTCTTGCGGCGTGCGTCGGTGAAGCCGGTACGCACATCTCCCGGCATCAACACGCTGACCGATATACCAAACGCCCGCACCTCGTTCTGCAGCGCCAATGCCAATGCGTTGATGGCCGCCTTGCTTGCCGAGTAGAAACTTTGGTACGGAATACTCAGAAACGCAGCCACACTGCTCGTGAAAATGATGCGTCCCTGCTGCTGACTGCGCAACTGCGGCAACACCGCCTTTACGGTATTTAGTGCCCCGAAAAAGTTTACATCAAACTGCCGTTTGGCTTCCTCGGTAGCAGTAAACTCTATCGCCCCCGATATGCCAAAGCCCGCGTTGGCTATAACCACATCGATGTGATCGGTCTGTTCTAACACTGCTGCCACCGCCTCACGGACGCTCTCTTCGTTGCATACATCGCAATATAGGTGAGTGATATGCGGCTCGCTCTTGCCGCTGCGGCTCAGTTCAAACACTTGCCATCCTTGCTTGGCGAACAGCAAACAAGTAGCCCGCCCGATACCCGACGACCCGCCGGTAAGTACTAAAGTTTTCATCTGTTTTTTCTATTTGAGTAAGTTACGAGTTGGTAACGAGTTCCTAACGAGTTGGTAACGAATTTTCGGGGACTGATATAAGAGAGGTATACGAATGATATAAGGAAAATGTATTGAGGTTGTAGGGAGAATACAGGGAGGATGCCTTTACAGTACCATAATCAGTGTCCCCGCCAACAGGAGTACGCATCCAACCACCGTCTTCCATGTACAAGCCTCGCCCAAGAACAACACGGCAAAGACCAGCGTCAGCACCAGACTGCACTTGTCGATAGGCACCACCTTGCTCACATCGCCCACCTTGATGGCATAGAAATAGCACAACCACGATGCGCCCGTTGCCAACCCGGACAGGATAAGGAACAGCCAACTGCGGGGCGAGATATGGTGTATCGCCGCCGACAGACTCTCCGTGGGGTGTCCGTAGTGGTATGTGACAAACACCACCACCCACGCCATCAGCAATACTACGATGGTGCGGATAGCCGTTGCCAGATTGCTGTTCACACCGTCAATACCAATCTTCGCCAGTATCGCCGTAGCGGCAGCAAACACCGCCGACAAGATGGCAAACAAAATACCCTTCATAGAAGTTAATCCATTTGCGCACTATTGGCAGGTTTCCTATGCCGCATGCGGCAAAAAAATAGAGAAAAAGTCCTTATTTTCTTCTATTTTTCGTGAGCGATAGCGAGCAGGAAACAATGCGGTACCATGCGCTTATTTTACGGGAAATGTTTAAGAAAAAGCGCCACGCTGTCATATCTTAACAGCGCAGCGCTTTCATCTAATCGCAAAGCGTTCTCTTAGAGTACATTGAGGTCTTTCAGCACGCTCGTAGTCTTGCGTACTGCGGCTTCGCTCTCGTGGAGTTTGGCGGTCTCTGCCTCGTTGAGTTTAATCTCAAGCACTTTCTCGATACCGTTCTTGCCGATGATACAAGGAACACCAATGGTGATGTCCTTCATGCCGTACTCGCCTTCCAATGCAGCCGAGCAAGGAATCATCTTCTTCTGGTCCTTGATGATCGACTCTGCTACGCTGGCAGCAGCCGCACCCGGAGCCATCCATGCGCTCGTGCCGAGCAGACCGGTCAGGGTAGCACCGCCTACCATGGTCGACTTAACCACCTGCTCAATCTCTTCTGCCGAGAGGAAGTCGCATACAGGCATACCTTTGTACTTAGCGTACGAAACGACAGGAATCATCGTCGTATCACCGTGACCGCCAATTACGAAGCCCTCTACATCGTTTGCGTTGCAGTGGAGAGCCTGGCTCAAGAAATACTTGAAGCGTGCGCTGTCCAATGCGCCACCCATACCGATGACACGATTGCGGGGCAAACCGAGTGCGTGCAAGGTAAGGTATGCCATGGTATCCATCGGGTTCGAAACCACGATAAGGATAGCGTTTGGCGAGTAGGTAAGGATCTGATTTACAACCGATTTAACGATACCTGCGTTTACACCAATCAGTTCCTCACGGGTCATACCCGGCTTACGGGGGAGACCGCTCGTGATAACCACTACATCCGAGTTAGCAGTCTTGCTATAGTCGTTGGTAACGCCCTCAACTACGGTATCAAAGCCCATCAGTTGAGCGGTTTGCATGATATCCATTGCCTTGCCTTCTGCAAAGCCTTCTTTGATGTCGATAAGACATACTTCGTTGGCTACCTCATTGACAGCCAACACATTCGCACATGTAGCACCTACATTACCGGCACCTACAACGGTTACTTTTGACATAGTTTTGTTCCTTATATTTTTAAGTTATACTTAGTATGCTTGTTTTTGCTTTCGCTGTGCATTCGCCTCTCTTGTGCATCGGCTTATGCTATGCCTTTACTTTCGTTGCGCGTTTGCTTTTGTTGTGCAAAATTACTGCTTTTTTTGTATGCCTGCAAATAATTCTCTATTTTGCTATTTGCTTTGTGCAAATCCACTTAGTGCGGAGGGACAACTCAATTGGTAGTGTTGGCGGCGTGGCTTTGTTCGGCAAACCATGCCTCTATGTCGTCTATGCCGAGGCGTGCTTTGAGTTTCTGACGGCGGTTCCATAGTGTGCGGTTGGTCAGCCCGAGGAGTAGGGCGGTGTCGTTGGTGTCGAAGCCCAATACACCGAAGACAATAACCTGCTCATCTTGAGCCGTTAGGGCTGGATGTTGCGTGTGTAAGCGTTCCAATAGATTGGCGTATAGGTGATTGAACTCTTGGCGCAGCGTCTGCCAATCGGTCTCGCGATGGTAGGCTATCTCGTCTAATAGTGCCTGTGTACTGCGGGGGAGTGGTTCGCTGTCTGTGTGCGGTGTCAGGCTGATGCGTTTCGTGAGGTTGATTCGACTACGCAAGACCTCTTGCAGTGCATTGCGTTGTGCTGCTATTTCCGTTCCCAATTGCCGAATGTGTGCAGCGTCTTCTTCCTCTTTGCGCCGTCGTTCCATTCGCTCGCGATATAGATAGAAGAGTACTACTAACAGTGCGATAATACAGGCGGACACACTCAAACCTATGGTCGCCCATAGGCGTTGGCGGATAATGGTTAGCCGCAGATTCTTCTGTTGTTCTTGCTCTACATCGTATTGGCGTGCAACAAGATAGGTGCGTATATTTGCAGTGTTCTTGATATGCTGCTCTTTCTGCTCATACACTTGCTGTAGGGCGTTATAGGCGGCAGCCTTGTTGCCCTGTGCCGCGAGCAGCGTGCTGTAGAGGTAGTAGTAACGCTCCTTGCACCACTCGAGGTGCGGCGTATCAACCGCAAAGAAAGACAGATAATGTTGTGCTGAATCCAATTGCCGCTGCCGGATGTATTGCTCTGCCAATATGTGTGCAAAACGGGGTTGTCGGAGCGTGTCGCACAGATATTTGGCGATGGCTTTAATGGCTTGTTCATCTCGCGGGGTAGCAGCAATGCCTTGGCGTAGGAGTATCTCCTTGTATAGGAGTATGTCTTGTGTTTGTGCCGCATAGTGCAGGGCTTGTGCATAGTACGCGTCCTTGGTACTATCGCCCGTTTCGGCTAACTTGCCGGCTATGTTTAGAAGACAATAGGCACAGCGCCGATGATCGTGTATTCGGATAAAGTAAGGAAGTGCGTCTTTGTACTTAAGAATGGAAAGATGAAAAAGGCGCTCCGTTTCGTATACGAGCGCCTGAAAATAAAGCACCATTCCTGCACAGGAATAATCTGCGGTGTCTAAATAGATAATGTATTGCTCTGCTTCTTTGAGTGTGGTCATACAGTCAATACTGCGTGCGTTGGACTCTTGTTCTATGGCTTTCACATAGAGAGCCTTGCAGAGATGCGGATAGTCTTTTCGGTCATGAAAATAAGTAATAATGCCGTCAATTGTAGTGTCCGAAAATATGCATATCCCTTGTTGTAGGGAAGAGTGAATGTGCAATAAATCGTATCGTTTTTGTGTATTAATTGACAGTTGACTGCGTTCTATATTTGTTAGAAGTCGGGCGGTGCTGTCGGGGTCGCTCCAGATAAGCCGTTCTGCTTGTGCTACAGCCTCTTCTTGTTGGAAATCCTCCATAGAGCGTGATTTGCAACTGATTGATATGCAGCATATTAGCAGAAAGGAGAATACGAAAACTGTTACCTTGCTGGGTGGGTAAGTATTTCTTCGGAGCATAAAAACGAGGTATTGATTATCAATGAGTTACAACGACGATTTTTGCTTGTTTGGATAGGGTGGGTAAGTTTTTGTTTTGGCAGGTAAGTGCTTTTAGTATTACTTTTGCACCGTTTTTCGAGGACTGAGTTTTGTTGAGTGTGGCACTTTGTCAGACACAAACAAACTTGATTTTTTTTAGTCTTTTCAAGCGATGTATAATTATTCACCCTATTCCGCCCGTATCAAAAAGCGTGCCTGCTGTATAAAAACTATCTGTAACTTTATAAAAAAATAATCATTTAATTTCGTATTATGAGAAAGAAAGTATTTTTAAAGTGGCTTTATGGAGTCGAGAGGATAGTCCTCAAATGTAGTATCTTGTGTGGTGTAGCGTTGAGTGTGTTGGCGTGCCACAACTCGAATGAGGACAATCTGCTGTACAAGAACAAGTACACGCTTAACTACTATTTTGTGAACAAGACGGATTCGACCATTTTGTTCTATTACGCAAAAGATAATTCGGCCATAGTTCCTGATTCCGCGGGCGAGCAGGCGGGTGTCTATTCTTTCGATTTGAAGAAAGGCGTTGCCGAACAAATATGGAACGGTGGTACCATAACAACGAGTGTTTATGCCGATGATACTGTCTCTGGACAATTAACGCCTGCAGAGGGGCAAGGAATTGTGTATTTTGACCCGAAAGAGAGTGCTGTTGCACCATCGTTCTTGTTCGTAATCAATGATGAACAGTACGAGATGGATCTGACGAAAGATAATTTACCGTTCTATGGAACGAATTATCAAGCAGTAGTAGAAGAGGACAACGCAGAGCATAGTTATCAATTCAACTACTATTTCTCTATCGATGCGGCTTTCTGCAATTCGCTCTTGAAAAAGTAACCTACTATTCAAACATTATCCATTATGAAAAAGAACCTGTTTGTATGGGCAATGGTAGCGATTGCCGGCTTATTGAGTGCTTGTAAAAGTGATGACCCGTGGGAGAACCGCGTAAAGGGAGCAACTTACACCTACAACTACTATTGGTGCAATGCGTTAGACGAGAGCGTTACTATCAAGTTTGAACGCCTGGTATCGCATAAAAAGGACGACACTACGATAGAAAAACACTTTGCTTTAGCACCTAACGCCAAGGTGCTGGTTGAGCAATTGTCTAATACAGCGTGGACAGAGAAAGGCAATGAGGCGAATATGCCTGTTTATACGCCTTCTGATTCGCAGCCCTATATTTGGACGCAGGGCATAAGAATGGAGGGCGAGCAACTTTTGTTCTCTGTACAGCGAGGCGACTCGGCGGCGGTGGAATACGATGTGACGCAAAACAAAGAGATATTCTTTGTTGATAATTACACTGTTGAGACCGTGAACGATACGACTTTCAATTTCTATTTTACGATAGACGAAGCATACTATCAGGGGCTGAAATAAGCCGCGAGGACTGAAGTAAGTGAGTCTTTTGTAGGAAACGAGTTTTCTTTTTTTTTACATCCCGAATGCGGCAGACTGTCTGTGTGATAGCCTGCCGCATTTGCGTACACAGAAAACAAGTTGCCCCAAAATGAACATTGCGCCTGAAATTTGCGGGAAGGACGGATAAAAGTCTGTACAAAAACGCGGGAAAGACAGAAATTTGTCGCTACAAAAACGCGGGGATCATAGACAAAATGCAAAATAAAAACGCGGGGTTGCCGGAATTATTTGCGTAATTCAATAATAATCAGTATTTTTGCAGCGAATTAAGTGCGACAGGTATGAATGAGCATATTTTCAAGCGCAAATTGTACCAACGAATGTTGGAGTGGAAACAGGAAAGTCAAGGGAAAACTGCCCTCTTGATAGAGGGGGCACGCCGTGTCGGGAAGTCCACCTTAGTGCGGCAGTTTGCCGAACAAGAGTACAAATCCTGCATATTGATAGATTTCAATAGGGTGTCGGACGAGGTACGTGGGTTATTCAACAACCTGATGGATATGGACTTTTTGTTCTTTCAGTTACAGCGTATCTTCAATGTGCAACTCCTTGAACGGCAATCGGTTATTGTCTTCGATGAGGTACAGCGTTGTCCTATGGCGCGGCAGACAATTAAATACCTTATAGCAGATGGAAGATATGACTATATCGAAACGGGTTCGCTTATCAGCATTCGCCAAAATACCAAAGATATTACGATTCCCAGTGAGGAGCGGCATCTTGAATTGTTACCGATGGACTATGAGGAGTTCCGTTGGGCATTGGGTGATGAGCATACTTTCCCGCTTTTGCGTACCGCTTTTTTGCACCACTATCCATCTGGGGCAGCGCATCGTGAGAGCATACGCAATTTGCGATTGTATATGTTGGTGGGCGGTATGCCGCAAGCCGTATGTACTTATTTGGATACCAACAATCTGCAGCGTGTGGACGAGACAAAACGCGATATTCTTCGGCTCTATGCGGACGACCTGATTAAGGTGGACGGCTCTAAACAGTTGTCGCGTTTGTTTATGGCTATCCCCGCTCAACTAAGCAAGAATGGTTCTCGCTATGCGCCATCGGCTATATTGGAGGGGGTGAATACAGGGCGTATGCAAGAACTATTGCACGACTTGGAAGATAGCAAAACCATTTATATGGCGTATCATGCGGATGACCCCAATGTAGGCTTGTCCCTTCATGCGGACTACAAGCGGTTTAAGATATTCCTGTGTGATACGGGATTGTTTATCACGCTTGCGTTTTGGGACAAAGACTATACAGAGAATGAAATTTACAATAAGTTATTGAGTGATAAGTTGGCGACCAATCTCGGCTATGTGTACGAGAATCTGGTGGCACAGATGTTGCGTGCATCGGGCTATCGATTATTCTATTATACTTTCCCGAAAGACCCGAAACACAACTATGAGGTGGACTTTTTGCTTTCGCATGGCAACAAAGTATGCCCCATTGAGGTGAAATCATCGGGCTACAATACGCATGCCTCTTTGGACGCTTTCTGCGAGAAGTATGCGTCTCGTGTCGGTGATAGATACTTGATTTATACCAAAGACCTGTTGCGTGATGGTGCTACATGGTTGTTGCCTGTGTATATGACGGGGCTGATATAGCCGGCAGTGTTTTAGTCGGCGAGTTCCTTCCCTATACAAAATGCGGCAGACTGTCTGTGTGATAGCCTGCCGCATTTTGTATTTTTTTTTGACTATATGGGGATATAACACTCGTAGGTAGTACTCCCGCATTCTTTATCGGTGCATAGCCGCCCTTCGGTATTGCCCGTGGCGGTTATACAATCGGGCCTTAGGGTCTTCCGCCCGGATTGCCACCGGGGTTGCCGCCACCGCCTTGACCGCCGGGATTACCGCCTTGTCCGCCATTGGTGCCGATTTGCGTTACGACACTCGTCGGGGTGAACGAGGTGACAGAGGTGGTCGTGCCGCTCAGCGTGCCGCCGATACTCAGCCCGTGGAAAGTGGTGGCACCGCTTAGCGTACCGCCCGAAACGAGCGCGTAGGTCGTACCTGTGGCGAGTTCGGGGGTGGTGAGCAGGAGCGTCATCTGCGTGAGGGTCTTCTCGGGGGTGTAGGACAGCACAGGCGCATCGTTCTGCGTGAGCGTGATGAGTGCCCCTTGTGCGCAACTGCCCTTGTAGAGTACGGAGTTCTGCGTGCAACTGTTGGCAGTCGGCGTACTGTTGTCGCCGCCGATACCTACTGCTATGCCGCCCGTAATAGCGAAAGTGTTCTCGTCGCAATCGAAGCCGCCCTCGGGCGTGCTTGTGCCCGATGCGATAACCACGCCGCCCCCGATATGCAGCGTACCGTTGGAGTCGATACCGTCGTTGTCCGAGCCGTAGGCATAGACATAGCCGCCGTCAATCGTGATGTCGTTGGTGGCGTTGATCGCATCGTCCGTGGTATACACTTCCACTACGCCGCCGTGGATGGCAAGCGTGTTCTTCGATTCTATACCCTCGCTGCCCTCTTTCGCACCTGTGGCACGCACCTTGATGTTGCCGCCGTTGATAACGAGACTGCTGTCGGCTTTGATGCCTTTGGGCTTGGTGTCGAGGCTACCGTATTGATAGACACCGCCAGAGGTGATAATCTGCACTGTACCCGCATTGATAGCGAGGTCGCCGTCTACGGAGATACCCTTGCCGCCTGCGCCCGTGGATTTGAGATAGAGTTCGCCACCCGCAATGGTCAGCCCGTCGGCTTTGACACCTGCGCACGCCGATACATCCGCATCATCGCTGTCGTACTCGCCCGTCCCCGAAGTAAGCACCGTCGTCTTGCCGCCTGCAATATAAATAGAGTCGGCTTTCAGACCTTTGCCCGACGGGGAAGTAACTTCGATATTCGTCAGTCCGCCGCCCACGATGATGTAGTCGCTGCCGTGAATACCATTGCCCGCCGAGGTGGTGAGGTTCAGTTGTACGCCAGGGCGGATACGCACATAGTCGTTGCTGCAGATGGCGTGCTTGTAGTTGCCCGTGATGTTGAGCGTGCCTGCGCCGGAGAAGACGAGTTGTCCCTCGCTGAAGAGGCAGGCTTTGGGCTTTTCGCCATCGGTGGTGGTATAAGTCGTGCCGTCTACGAGGGTGTTCGTTGTGCCGTCCGTGAGTTGGATATACACCGTCTTGTGCGGGTACGAGCCGTCCTCTTCCGCCGTCGTGCCTTTCTCAATGTCAATAGCAGGTCCTGTCGGATTGGTCAGCGTCAAACCGTTGAGCGTGAGCAGGAACTTGTAGTCTGAGTAAATCTTGATACTGCCGTCTGCGCACGCCCCCGAGAGGATATACTGTATCTTCTTTTTGGTGCTTACGATGACTACATCCGTGCCGTCAATCGTGACCGTCACATTCTTCGCCGTACCGGTTTGCGTAACGCCGCTCTCGCTCCATTCGAGGGAAATAGCAGTCAGTTCGCCGTCGTTGTATGCGTCCCAGTTCTCGAGGAAATCGCCGCCGTCATCGGGCAGAACGGCGAGGTCGGAGGGTTCGTTGGTGAGGGGTACGCTGCTCCATGCAATGTCAAAATCGGCAAGGTCGGTGCTGCCGATGACGCTGTCGCTGCTTACTTCACCGCCACTGGGGAAAGTGCCTCCCGAGTCGTTGTTGTCTTCTTCAGGAGTGTTGGTCTTGCACCCTACGAGTGCTACGGCAAGAGCCGTAATAAATAATACCTTTTTCATACCGTAATCGTTTTGATGGGTTCTGAAATATAGTTGTTTGTTTATTCGCTTTCGTTGCGTTATTGGTCTTTTGCGCTACTTGTTTGCTTGACTGTTTATTTTATGGCTATTTTGGTACAAAGTATGTACCAATGTGCTATTCTTTTGGTATAAAAATATACGAATAGTAAAATAAATGCGCTTTTTCGTAAGAATTTTATCCATATATGCAAGACTATGCATAATATGCAAATTGTGTATGTGTATATGTGTATATTTTAAGGGGACGGGCTGTTTTGCCGGTAGAGGTTCGTTTCAATGGTTCGACCAAAAGATGTTGCATTTTTCGGATTAGCGGGGTATCTCGGACTAATGTCGGACATATCGCCCTACCATTGCCCTAGCATTATTGGGTTTTATAGGGGTTTTGTAAGGCTTTTATGTTCTATTTTGCTACCTATGCGTGTGTTTCTCTCTTTGTCCGTTACCCCGATTACGGATTGCAGTACCCCGATTACCTATTTGCGCACCTCTCTCTTGTCGGCGTAGAAAAAAGGGTGTACCTTTGCACCATGAAAACAACTCCTACCCGCAATCGCTTTTGTGCAGCCGCACTTGTGCTGCTTTTCGCTGTCGCGCTGCCTGCGCAGCGTGTCCCGCAAACCATAGAATCAATGAATACAAAAACAATGAATACAGAGCAAGAATCGTTGGTGGCATTGGCTGCCAACGAGGCAACGGGCAACCTGACTGCCCTCTACGCCGCTGTGGACGAAGCCTTAGACAACGGCTTTACTGTCAATCAACTGAAAGAAGCATTCCTGCACCTCTATGCCTATACGGGCTTCCCTCGTTCGCTGAATGCGCAGGGGGTATTGCAGCAGGTGCTTTCTGACCGTTCGGCACAAGGCAAGACGGTGGAAGTAGGGCGGGACGCCACACCGCTTTCAACCGATTATGACGCCCTTCAACAAGGGACGTCGGTGCAGACTGCCCTTTGTGGCGGTGCGTATACCTACGCCTTTGTCCCTGCCGAGGACTACTGCCTTAAAGCACACTTGTTCGGCGACCTGTTTGCACGGGATGTACTGACCCCGCAAATGCGTGAACTGCTGACCGTCAGCGCATTGGCGGCAATGGAGGGGACTGACCCGCAACTCCGTTCCCATAGTGCAATCGCCGTCCGAGCAGGTGTGCCTGAGGAGGTGGTCGCAGAGGCTGTGTCGCAGGCGAAAGGGATAGGCAGCCGTTCCCGCCTTACCTTTGTCGTTGGGGAACCGAATACCGCCTATGCTGCTTATTTCCAAGGACAGTCCTATTTGGCAGCGTTGGGCGGTGACCAACACCCTGTGAGCAATGTTACCTTCGAACCTGCCTGCCGCAACAATTGGCATATCCACCACGATGCACGCCAGATTCTGATTTGTGTCTCTGGCGAGGGGTGGTACCAAGAGTGGGGGAAACCGGCACAACGCCTTAAGGCGGGTGATGTAATAGACATTCCCGTAGGAGTGAAACACTGGCACGGTGCCACCCGCGATAGTTGGTTCCAGCATGTAGTCTTCCATATCCCCGTCCCGCAGGAAGAAGTCAGCACCACTGCGCCGAACACCGCTCGGAAAACAGGCAACGAGTGGTTAGAACCCGTCAGCGACGAGGACTACAACCGCTTGCCCTAAACAAAAACCCCCATCGAGGTTCCTCGATGGGGGTTTTCGTAACTTTCGTAGTCTTCGTACTTTTGCGCTTATTGTAGTCTATGTACTTTTTGCGGCTTTCGTAGTCTTTGTAGTTTGCGTTGGCGAAGGATTTACGCTTCCGCTTGCAGGTATCGGAGCAGGTGTGCCATATCGGGGAAGATAAGGTCTGCCCCCTCTGCCGCCAGGACGCTGTTGTCGAGTGGACCTGTGTTGACTGCGATAGTGAACAGTCCTGCCGCTTTCCCTGCCCGTACACCGAGTGGCGCATTCTCTACTACGCAGCATGCTTCGAGCGGTAGTCCGCTTCCTTCCCACGCTTTCCGATACGGTTCTGCATCGGGTTTCCCGTGTACCACATCGTAGGCGGTAATCATCCGTTCGCGGCTGAAGATATGCGGGAACACCTCGTCCAGATGGTCGAATAGGCTCTGTTGCCCCGACCCTGTTACTATCCAAATTTGTGCGCCTCGCTCGTGCAGGAACTGCAGCACTTTCTCCACATCCTTCATCGGTTTGGCTCCGCCCTTTGCCTGAAAGAGGTCGGACTTCTCTTTGTAGATAGCCCGTATCTCTTCTTCGCTTGGCGTGCGGTCGGCATAGAGGTGAATAGCCTCTTGGATAACATCCTGCCCCGTACGCCCTTCGTTGATGTAGCAGTCTTTGGCAGAGAATGGCAAGCCGTGGGCAGTCATAACTTCTTCCCATGCCGCCGCATGATTGGGCATACTGTCGAACAGCACCCCATCCATATCAAAAAAGAAACCTTGTCTCATCTCATACAATTCCTAATTCCTAATTCCTAATTCCTAACTCCTAATTCCAAATATCGCACTCCCGACCCGTACCATCGTACTGCCTGCCTTGACGGCTATCGGGTAGTCTTCGCTCATGCCCATACTCAGTATCGTCCACTCTGTGTGGGCGGCATAGATAGTGTGCAGCGTGTCGAAGCAGCGTTGTATCTCTTCGGTATCGTCGGTGTTGGTCGCCATGCCCATGATGCCCCGTACACGAATATGGGGCAGGGTAGTGAGTACGCCGCTCTCGAGCAGTGTCTCCAATTCCGCAGGGGCAAAGCCGCTCTTGCTTTCCTCTCGGGCAACATGCACTTCGAGCAGCACAGAGACAATGCGTCCGATACGCGCTGCCTCTCGCTCGATCGTCTCAAGTAATCGCAGGCTGTCTACGCTTTGGATGAGATAGACAAACGGCACGAGTGCCCGTACCTTGTTGGTTTGCAGGTGTCCGATAAAGTGCCAACGGATATCCTTGGGCAGGGTGGCTTGCTTGCGCACGACCTCCTGCACATGGCTCTCTCCGAAGTCTCGTTCTCCGGCGGTGTATGCCTCTTCGATACATGCCTCGGGGTGGTATTTGCTTACGCATACCAACTGCACTTCGGGTGGCAGTGTGGCACGAATGGCGGCAATATGTGCGGCAATCTCGGACACTTACTCGGCTTTTACACTGTTGGTGGCGTGGAGGAAATCCATTATCGGCGACTTTGCAATGGAGATAATCTCGCAGTCGTAACTATCGGTGCGCTTTTTGAGGTCGTTGAGTGCCTCGTCCAATTCGCTTGCCTGAATGAGCATACTGACTGCCTTGCGTTTCTCTTTATCGTCCTCAACGGTGATCATCTCTACGCGTGCTTTGTACCAATACTCGCCTTGTGGGTTCTCGAATATCTCGGCATATTGTACTTTCTTACACGACGGCACTTCCGATTCTCCGAAGATGAATGCCTTGATGTCGTCCATCAGTCGGTTCTCTGCATCAGCGCAGTTGATGGCCTCTACCAAGTAGGTCTCTTTTACATTGCGTGGATTGTCTTCGCCGGTCTGGCGTTGGTAGTGTACTTTTACTTCGTATAGTATCATGATGTTTTGTAGTTTATATAGTTTGCATACTTTTCCTGTATTTGCATACTCTTCGCGGTTAGAGTTCTAACAGGTTGATGAGGTCGGTAGCCGAGAGTTTACGGCTCGGCATGGCTCTAAGGCTGCCCGACCAGTAGAGCAACGGGGATTGAGGCTGTGCGTCTATTACGCCGTCTGCCGTCTGCTGTTCGCTATGCAGCAGTTGCCAACCCGGTTGCAGTGTGAAGAATACATCGCCTACCGAACGCTTCGTCAGCGACGACTGATAGAGCGGGTGGAGTAGTGCCTCGCTTTGCGGATATGCCCACTGCACGCCCTCGAAGTCCATAAGGAAGTTCGCTACTTGCCGTTGAATAGTCTCCAACGAGAGGCGTTTCTGCTCGATCAGGGTGCGATTGAGGAATATAGACTGCCCAAAGCCGCCGTCCACCCAACGCTCGTGCCCATAGATAGCCATAAGGTAAGTGCTGGTCAGCGCAGCGGCTTGGTCTACATTGAATGGCTGTACGGGCAGGTTTGCCTGCTCCATTGCCTCGCGGCTGGTGCCTAATACGGGGCGTCCCACAAGCAGTAATTCATAGTTCTCATGTCCTATACGCTTGTCCAACTGTTCCATTAGGAAACCCAAGTCTTGGTTGAGCCAAAGGTAGATATCCTCCTGCTCTGCTGTTTCTATTTGGTCGGCATGTGCCTGTGGAGTAAGCGTAGTCAGTTCGAGCAGCAGCAGGTCGGGCGTAGCGTCTGTGCCCATCTGCTCTGCCTTTTGGATAGCGAGTGCTAACTCTACCACGAGTGTGTTCGCAGCGGGCGAGCGGTACAACACTTTCTCCGATGCGTAGGAGAAACTTTTCTTGCGCTCACGGTCGGTAGGCCGGTTATACATCGCTATATCCATGCGGGGTGTCCAAATGCGGTGTGCCACCTCGGCGAAACGCCCGTTGGTGTTCTGCTCGTCTGCCATGCTCGGCAGTCCGCCTTGGTAGTACGAGGTGGTTGCCCAATGCTGTTCGGTGCTGTCTATCCAGCAGCAGGCATTGGCCGCATGCCCTGCCAGCAGGACGGTTGTCTCGGGGTGAATACCGACGGCATAGAGTTTGGCTTTCTCTCCATATCGGATACGCATTTTGTCGGTCAGCGTGGGCGAGAGTAGCGCACGGGGTGAGAACTGCGCCTTTGTGCCGATGCCCTGTACATCGGGGTCAGCGAGCAAGGCTGCGGCTTCTCGGGTGCGTCGCTGATAGTAGTAGTCGCTTGCATAGCCGTGCTCCATAGGTGTTGTACCCGTCATGAGTGTAGCGGTCGTCTCGTTGCCGCCATAGACCAAGTGCGGGAAGTCTACCGTGGTTTGGAATGCCTCTTCGCTGAGTGTACGCAATCCGCCCTTGCCCCAATACGGGCGCAGGAGCGAGAGGCTCTGTTCGCTCATACCGTCCACTACCGCCACTACGGTTAGGCGTGGGGCAGCCGAAACACTCCATGTGGCAAACAAAACAACGAGCGTGAGCACCACTCGGCGTATGCACAAGCGGTTTAACGAATAATATAGAGCAGTCTGGTACATGCGTGTATAGCAGGAATAATTAGCAGCCGCCACCCGAAGCCGACAAGCGGGTGCAGCGAGAAGAAGGTGAGGAAGCCGACGAGCAGCAACACAGCGAGATAGATTACGCCCAACGCTACATCTATACCCCACGATAGTTTGCCCCTGTGGCGGTCGAATAGGCTCAACCCCAACATCAGCAGAGCGAACAGTCCTACGCCGATATACCAGGAGGCGTACCAAGGCACGGGTTCAATCTCGAACGGGCGAGCCGTTCTTTCCCGTACCAGTGGTGTGCCGTCGACGGTCGTGGCAGCATCCATATAATACATCAGTTCTTCGGGCAGGAAAAGCCGCTGTTCCCCGTGCATAGGGTGATCGGCATGCCTTCCGAAGAGCAGGTTTATCCCGAAATTTGCCCACGAAGCCGAGCGGGTATAGTGACGCAAGAAACGGCGATAGGTCTCTCCCTCTGCGCCCGTAAAGGTCGAATGGATGGTGTCGCCAACTGCCTGTTTGATAAGGTAATACGGGCGTGTGGCACAGTTGTCGAATACAAAGTTGTAGAGATAGTGGCGGTTCTCCGGGCGGTAGTTCTCCACGAGCGCATCGAATAGGTTTTGTTTTTGTGTCTGTGTCAGGTTGAGTACCTGTTCTACAATGGCGCGGTGCTGATAAGCATAACTCCATTGGAAGTCGTCCCAAGTCTCAATACCCAATTGGTAATAAGTCTCACCCCGCATGAATTTCCAGTAGAAATGCTCGGTATGAAAATCGAAGATGCCGTAGTTGAAGACTATATCCAACCCGTTCTCAGGGTCTGCCACACGCAGTGCCGTATGCCCGTAGCGGGAGTAGAGTTCTGCCCCGGGAGCGCAAGTGAGCAACGATACCTCAGCCTGCTCGCTGAGCGGTTGCGCAGAGAGAGAGACTGCACAGAGCAGCCCCATAAGCAGCGACAAGTATTTAGTGCGCATAGTAGACGATGAGATTAGGCAAGAAAGTACAGAGCAATCCGAGGAGAAAACCGGCTACCACTTGCAGCGCAGTGTGTGCTTCGGTGTATAGACGGGCGTACATCAGCAGCAGTGCCGCCATGAGCAGGGCAACTACGAGCCACACCGAGGGCATAGTCCCTATGGATAGGCAATAACTCATTACGCCGCCTATCAGTCCTCCGAATCCGCTTAGGTGGGCGGAAATCTTCCAACGGAAATTAATCAGCAGCACAGCGAGCAGTGCCACGGTCGCCCCTACTGCAGAGAGCGAGATGGCGAGCGGTACATGCAGGCGAAAGAGCAGTATACACCAGAACCCGAAGCAGAGTAGGGTGTAGAGATAGGGCGTAGTGCGTTCTCGGGCGTCTGTGATATAGAGGTCTTTGATGTGTTTCGTGCGCATCAGTACAAGGATAGAGGTCAGGGGAATAAAGCAGGTAATGACAAAGGTACTGCCTATGCACACCCACCACCATATAGCAGGCAGCATGCCCCGCTCGCACGAGAAAGCAATGCAGAAAAAGAGCATACCATAGGTCGGAATGAACAAGGGATAGAGCAGTACGCTCCATACCTGCGCCAGTATATGTAATGCTCTCTGCATAAACTCCTTAACCAATAAACTTCTAAACCCCTATCCCTTCACCACTGCTTTCCGCAGTCGTGCTACGGGGATGCCCAATTGTTCGCGATATTTGGCAATGGTGCGGCGGGCAATGACATAGCCGTGCGCGCTGAGTATCTCTACGAGGCGGTCATCGTTCAGAGGCTGTGTCTTGTCCTCGTTGTTGATTATCTCTTGTAGGATATGTTTTATCTCGCGGGTTGATACCTCTTCGCCCTGCGAGTTGGTCATCGACTCTGAGAAGAAATACTTCAGCGGGTAGATGCCAAACTGTGTCTGCACATACTTGCTGTTGCTCACGCGCGAGATCGTACTTACATCGTAGCCCGTCTTGTTGGCGATGTCTTGTAGAATCATCGGCTTGAGCAGTGTCTCGTCGCCTTCCAAGAAGAAGTCGTTCTGGAATTGCAGTATTGCCGTCATCGTGCGGGTGAGTGTCTCGTTGCGCTGCCGAATGGCGTCTATGAACCAACGGGCAGCGTCTATCTTGTTGCGAATAAAACGCACCGCCTCTTTCGATGCGGGTGTCGGCTTGCTCTTGGTGTATTGTTGGAGCATATCGCTGTATTCGTGGCTGATATGCAGTTCGGGTATGTCGCCCGTGTTGAGCGTCAGTATCAGTTCGCCGTCGCGGTTCTCGACATAGAAATCGGGAATAATAGTTGTGCGTTGTGTCTCGTAGATATTGCCCGTAAAAGCGTTGGCGGGCTTTTGGTTTAGGCGCAGTATCTCGTCTACGGCTGCCTTAAACTCCTCTTCCGTTACGCCCAATCGCTGTATTACCTTGTCGAAATGATGCTTGCTGAATGGGTCGAAATAGTTCTCTAATATCTTGATGGCCAATGCCACGGCGGGTGTATTGGCTTTGCGACGCAATTGCGTTAGGAGGCATTCTTGCAGGTTGGCTGCGGCTACTCCGGGCGGGTCGAACTGCTTGATTTGGTTGACGATATCGGTCATCTCCTCGTCTGTTACGGTCAGCCCTTCTTGGAAACTCAGGTCGTCTACCAATTGCTCTATTGTGCGGCGCAGGTAGCCGTCGTCGTCTATGTTGCCCAGTACCCACTTGGCGATGTGTCGCTGTGGTTTGGTCATCTTCGTAAGGTAAATCTGCGCTTTGAGTTCTTCCGTGAAACTTGTTCCGCCCGAGAAAGCAATGTCCTGCCCGTCGTTCTCGGGCGCACCGTTGTTGGAGCGTAGCATATATTCGGGCGTTTCGTCATCGTTCACATACTGGTCGTAGTTGAACTCGTCGTTCTGCAACGGGTCTTCGTTTGCCCGTTCGTCTGTGTCATAGTCGTTGTTCTCTGTAGTATATTCGCCCGTGCCGTACTCGTCTGTGCCGTATTCGCCCTCTTCGTTATAGTCTTCGGTGGCGTTGGTGTCTATGTCGTGTCCTTCTTCGAGGGCAGGGTTCTCCTGCAATTCCTCGTTGATGCGCTGTGGCAGTTCGACCGATGGCAGTTCGAGCATGCGTATCACCTGTATTTGAGTAGGTGATAGTTTCGTCTGCAGTTTCTGCTGTTGTATGAGCGATAGGGACGATGACATAGTCGGATGGCTATTGGTAAATACCTTTTTTTTTCAGGCGGATAACTGTGATATGAGTTCGAGCAGGGTGGTTGTTATATATGCCAACTGCTCTTCGTCTAATTCGGTGTGCATTGGTAGCGACAGCACGCACTCGGCGAGACGCTCTGCTGCAGGGAAATCTCCCGCCTTGTAGCGCGGGTCTTGGTAGGCTTTCTGCAGGTGGAGCGGCACGGGGTAATAGACCATGGCGGGTATGCCTTTCTCTGCTAATGCTTCCCGTAGTGCATCTCGGTCTACGCCTACGAGGCGCAGGGTGTACTGGTGATAGACATGTGTGGCGTGCGGTTCGTGTTCGGGGAGCAGGATATGCTCATTGTTCGCCAATGCATGGTCGTAGTATGCGGCTGCCTTTTGGCGTGCGGCGATATACTCGTCGAGGTGCGGCAGTTTGGCGTCCAATACAGCGGCTTGAATACTGTCGAGACGGGAGTTCACGCCTACCATATCGTGGTGGTAGCGTACCACCATGCCGTGGTTGGCAATCGCCCGCATGCGTGCCGCCAGTTCGTCGTCGTTGGTGAAGATAGCCCCTCCGTCGCCGTAGCAGCCGAGGTTCTTTGAGGGAAAGAAACTGGTGCAGCCGATGTTGCCTATTGTGCCTGCTTGATGTGTTGTGCCGTCCTTGAAAGTGTATTTTGCCCCAATGGCTTGGCATGCATCTTCTACCACAAAGAGATTATGCTCCTTGGCAAGTGCCATCAGTTCTTCCATGTTCGCACATTGTCCGAAGAGGTGCACCGGAACAATGGCTTTGGTCTTGGGCGTAATGGCTTTGCGCACCGACTCGGCAGACATATTCATCGTCTTCCAATCTACATCCACTACCACGGGTGTCAGCCCTAACAGGGCGGCTACTTCGGCAGTGGCGATAAAGGTGAAAGTGGGTGTAATCACTTCATCGCCCCGCTGCAGTCCCAATCCCATCAGTGCAATCAGCAGTGCATCCGTTCCGTTGCCCACGGTGATGACATGTTTTGCCCCCGTGTATGCCTCGAGGTGGTGCTGAAAGTCCGTTACCTTCTGCCCTTTGACAAACGCTGCTGAGTCGAGCACTTCTTGAATGCCGTTGTCTATATCGCTCTTGATGTGTTGGTACTGCGTCTGCAGGTCTACCATTTGTATCTTCTTCATTGCTGTTATGGTTTTTCGATAATGAACTCTACCTCATTGGGATAGATGCGTGCGGCGGTGATGTACGGGTTCGAGTAGGACAGGTGTACCCCCAATTTCTCTGCTTTGTCGTTGGTGGGGTAGGTGCAATAGGCACGCACATCCCGCTCTGTTACTTCAGCAAAGTGGCTGATACCGACGCGTATCGTTGCCTCTACCTCGTGGGGAAATAGGCGTACATGCTCGTCGGCAGGCACCCCTTCTACATGGAGCGGCAGCACAAAGGCTTTCTCTGTGAACCGTTCGCTTATTATCTGCAGTGTTACACTGTCGGTGGCAAGGCGTATCCCTTTCGGTGCATGTAGTGCCAAGCGTTGCAATACCGTGTCTTTTATCTGTGTCAGCACGGCCGTGTCCGCCTCTATTTGTTTGATGGCCTCTATCTGCTCTTTCTGTCCGTAGATACGCACCGTGTTCTGCAGCAGTGCGGGCGTGCCTACGAGTTGGTACTCCGCCGCAGGGGTTAGTACGCCTTCCCAAATGATAGGCACGGTGCGTTCCTGTTGGCGGTAGTAGTTGCAGACTATCTCTTCGGGCGTTACTTGTACGAGTTTGCTCGTACCTTGCAGCATGTCCGTCACGCTGCGGCGCAGTACATCCGACGAGATGCGTATCGTGCCTTCGCTACCTTTTACTTGGCTGCCAAGGTCGATACTCAGGTGCAGCGGGTTGGCTTGGTAGGCACGCAGACGCATACCTGCATCGCGCACCTCCACCCGCAGGGCATCGGGCAGTCCGTTGCCTTGCAGCCCTACCTCTTCGGGGATACCCGTGTAGGATACCCGCACGCTGATGGTGGCGTTGCGCACCGACTGCATGGCGTGTCCGTACCAGAGTCCCGTGGCGAGCAGCACGAAGAAGAGGAAGGTCAGTACATCCCTCCAATCCACTTTGCGAACGGCTTGCACGCAGTCCGCACACGCCTTATGGAAACGGTTGGTGCTCGTAATAGAAACGGTTGTCGTTTGTCGCGCCTACGGATTACTTCTCGTCCTTGGTCGGCAGGTCTTTCTTCTTCTCCTCTTTCGGAGTTTCGGTTACCTCGGCAAAGACGCTATCTTTCGATACTTTGATGGTTACATCTTTGGCAATGGTGATGATGAAAGCGTTCTCCTGAACTTCTTTTATCTCGCCGTAGATGCCGCCTGCGGTTACTACCTTGTCGCCTTTCTTCATGGCGTCGCGTTGTTTCTGCAGTTCCTTTTGCTTCTTGGTCTGCGGGCGAATCATGAAGAAATAGAAAATGACGAAGATAAGAATCATCATAATCCAGAAAGACCATTGGCTGCCTGCCATTCCTTGTGCTGCGGCAGCGTCTGCCTGCAGTAGAATAAAATTCAATTTCATATAAACAAGTAATAATTAATAATTAACAATTAACAATTAACATACCGAGTTATTTCAACATGCCGAGTCATTTCGCTGTCAATATGCCGTTTTTTGCCGGCATAATCATAATCTTGTGGGCGTGGGTATTCGGCTGAGTCCCTGCAAATAACGCTCCGTAGGGTATCCTCCCGTCTGTGTCAAGTAGGGTCTCATCCCGCCCGCAACAGATGAGCCGTCAGGCTCAAATGACCATTCTCTGCATCCCCCCCTTTTTGAGGGGGAAAGGGGAAGTCGGGTTCCCAGTTTTCCTACTCTCTTAGCGTAACGGCTTTGAGCAGGGTGTTGTTGCGCTTCTTTTCCGAGACTATTTCGTTCAGTACACCGTTGACGAATAGGTAACTCTTGTCGCTCGAGTACTCTTTGCTCAGTTCGATATACTCATTGAACGACACTTCGAGAGCGATATTGGGGAAATGCAAAATCTCTGCCAAAGCCACTTCGAGTAGGATTCTATCCATGTAGGCAATACGGTCTGCCTCCCAGTTTTTGAGGTGCGAGTTGATGAGTTGCTCATACTCTTCGTGTCCGTCGATGGCGTACCGCAAGAGGTCTGCGCCGAAGCGGTGTTCGTCTTCGCTGTCGAACATCTCGAGTAGCGGGGTATCTGCATCGCTTGTCTCCTCAAAGCGTTTGAGGGTCTTGGGAATATAACTGAGTACCATGTCGAGGTCAGTCGTCCAGTTGGTGTGGTCGAGTGTGATTTCCAACTCTTCCAATGCCTCTTGGAATGCCTCGCAAGAGGGGACAATGGTGCTGAATATCTTGCGCCATAGGCGTTTGTCGTCTTCGTAGGAGCAATTGGGTGCTGCCATATATTCCTCGTAGAACGGGCTGTTTAGCAGTAGTTTATAGACTGCTACCACACCGCTCATACCCGTGTTCCAGTCGAGACCGTTGGCCTCTATGTAGTTCCTTAGCGCACGGTTCTCGTAGAGTTGTGCGGCAAGTCGGTTCTGTACAAAGCGGCGGTTGGGTACATAGTCGGTGTGCGTTACTTTGGCTTTCTGCTCGGCTTGCTGAATTTGTTCTTCGGCAAAGGCGGTCAGCACATTGACCATGTCGAGCAGCATCATATAGAGGTCGTAGGTGTCTGCGAAACTCTTGTTGAGTTCTTTCTCGGCAGTAAGTCGGGTCTTGCCCTCCGTTTTGTAGAAGGCAAAGAGAGTTTGCAGTACGCGTGTTCGTACGAGAGTTCTGTTAATCATTGGGTTATGGTTTCTTGTTTCTTGTTTTTGTACCTTTTGTCCGTAGGAGAATGCGAGGAAATGGTTTTCCTCTTCTCCCGAAAATACCTGCAAAATTACACATAAATTTTGTACTATGCAAAAAAAGCACTAATTTTGCGCCGGATTATTTCAAACAACCTATTATTAAAGAGATGGAAAATCGTAGATTTGATGAGCGTAAGGAGCCGGAGATAGTATACTCTCGTTCCATTAAGGCGGGTAAGCGTATTTACTACTTAGATGTGCGTAAGGCGCGTAATGAGGATTTGTATCTGTGCATTACCGAGAGTAAGAAGCGTGCAGCCGGTGAGGCGGAAGTGCCGCAATTTGAGAAGCATAAGTTGTTCCTTTATAAGGAGGATTTTGCGCACTTCACGGAAGGGCTGCAAGATGTTATCAACTATGTGCAGGATAAGTTGGGTACGATAGAGGAGCGTCCGGAGTGGACACCCGAGCAGTCGCACGATGAGGTATCTGCTCCCGTAGCAGAGGCAACCGAATCGGCAGAGCCGACAGAAGAGCCCAAGAAGAAAGGTTTGTTTGGTTTCTTGAAATAAGCCCCAGGAACCAAAGTAGAACACCCGAGTAAGACTAAGTAAACGAACTACGGCAAACTGCAGAGAAAGAATAAGTTAACTGTAGCACAAAAGACAAACTACAGGAAAAGAATAAGTTAACTGCCGCTAAAGAGACAAACTGTAGAGAAAGAATAAGTTAACTGCAGCAAACAAAGACAAACTACAGAGAAAGAATAAGTTAACTGTAGCAAACGAAGAAAAAGGAGGTCGTAAGATCTCCTTTTTTTTGTTGCCGATATGTGGGCGTGGGTGTTCTCATCCGCGGCGGTTTGGAACAAACCGTTTTCCCATTCTATGCAATCCCCCTCTCTGAGGGGGCAGGGGGAGTCTTCCCATACTATATGAGGGGGTAGGGGGAGTTTGTTAATAAACATATCCACATAAATCAGCAAGGAGAGTACATAGAAGTAGCATATCAATTGCTAATCAGTCTATGATTTTAGTATGTTATTTGTATGTGATTAGTATGTGATTCGTATGTGATTCTCAAATGAGTGCCTATAGACCGCCGTGTGAAACCCAAGGTTCTTCCCTCGAAAAAAGCCATTTTATTGTTCTATTATTTTAGCAAAAAAAACTTTCCCATTCACACCCGCACCAACACACGCAGAAGTGTGCCCCCTTTCTACAAGCCGCCTATGTTATCGTTTATCATGCGGGATAGCATCCCGCATGAGTGAGCCGCAAGTCTCAGTTCCCCATACTATTCCCCCCCCCCCCTCTTTGAGGGGGTAAGGGGGAGTCTCTATGGGGGATTTTCTGGGGGCGTGGACGTCCTCGTCCGCGACAAATGAGCCGCAATGCTCAAAGCACAACATAATGTTTTAATGGTTCATTAACGGGCATTAGCAGAACCAAAACAATACACTCTTTTTTTTAGATAAAAATATACTTTTGCCCTTGCATATATAAAAGATTGTATGTGTCTTTGCAGCGCGAAACCCACGAAAAGGGATGTCTGTACGGCTTTTGTGAGGTGCTTCCGTTCTATGGAAGACCCCATCGCCGGACACGAATGGTGGTGGGCGCAGACATAAGAATGTGGGGTGTGAACGATGTTTATATCTCAGCAGGTGGTAACGCGTACTATACAGTTAGGGAGTTGGCATTTCGATATTTCATGTCGGCGTGGGTTTCGCGTTGTTACTCTATGTATAAGTTAGGCTAGAACCTCAAGGTGTGGAGCGGCAGGGATTGAAACTCTATGTCTTTTGTTTTATTTTGACACTTTTGTTTTATCTCTAATGTGAACTTAAAACTTGTAATTATGTCGTTTTAGCAGATATTCATCAAAAAAAATATGATTATGTGCTATAGAAACAATATTAAACCCTTCTTTACCAAAGGCAATTTCAAATTTAGGTAGGTCTTTGTCAAAAGCAAAGCCAACTGATGGTGCTGATGAATATACAATATCATTTATAGTTTCTTGCATACTATAATGTATGTGCTCAAACTTTACTAACTTAACCTGTGAATGTTTTTGTATGAGATAGTTAAAATCCTCTCTATTGCCAAGCAAATTTCTATTGAGCCATCCGCCCGGCTCAATAGGGGGGTGATGTAGGAGTAGTGCGGTTTGTCTATTGTCAGAAACAATATCCCTTTCAAGTCTTTCAAGTGCTTCTGTTGATAATCTGCCACGAGATTTGTTTTTGCCGTCAACCTCATCATCGGGAATAACGGTGTTTAGACATATAAATTTCCATCCTTGAAGATATGCGATGCTATGTGGAATTATAAAGTTTTCTCTAAATGTGGTTTCTAAATTTTCTACATTGTCGTGATTTCCTGCACAACAAAAGGTCGGTATTCCTATGCTTTGAAAGGCTCTATCTATGTATTTATAACTTTCAATAGTACCATCATCAGACAAATCACCAGTTAAAAAGATAGCATCTATATCTGACTTCATTTGCTTTATATGGGCAATAGCAGAGTCAAAGTTTGCCTTGACATCTGCTCCCCAAATAGTTTGTCCATCACCTGTTAAATGAGTGTCAGTTATGTGTATAATTCTAATCAATCTATAATGATTTTATTATGTATTGTGTTGAGTATTTTGTCATTATGCGTAATGACAATTAAGGTTTTATCCTTCATTATATCGTAGATACCTGACAT
>CAVEXR010000012.1:0-64576 GCA_963619585.1 Azospirillum sp. CAG:239 | reverse complement strand
TACCCCCATAACTGCGAAAGAACAAAGACTGCCTAACAACTTTGCATTGTTAGATAGCCTCTTTATCAGTGCTGCAGGAAAAGATTAGGAAAGGCAGATACACTGTGGCTCTGCTCTGCTTGGGTCTTCGATTTGCCGAAAGAAAGCGTGGGAGCCACGGCTGCCTTAGCGTAGTTCTTAGAAGGAGCAAGAGCGGGAGCCGAACTGCTGCTCTTCGCCTCGGTGAGCGTACCCGTATAGGTAACATGTGCCAATGCACTTTTCGAGTTGTAAGCATAGACTTCGATGCTGCACTTACCGTCTTGCTTAGTGATATTAATCGCACCATCGGTAAGGCAATATACGGGGTCTGTCAAATTTTGTCCGCTGACTGCAGCGAAGTAACTATTGCCTATCTGCTGACTCTCTGCGTCATAGAAGCCTGCGGCAATCGTACCCGGCGTGTAGGAGGTACCAATATAGTACGCATCGGCAGGCACAATCGTTACAGAATCTTTCTCGCCCTCATAGAAAGCAATGAACTGCAGATACTTGGTACCGTCATACAACACAATGCCCGCATAGTTCAGACCATCCTGTGTCTGATAGGAGTACTGCGCCGTGGTTTTTGCGGCATCGAATGTATACTCTGTATCCTCGGTGGCATCTACCGCATAACCTGTCTCGGCAAGGCTACCCGAGATATTGACCGTATAGAAGATACTATCCGAACCCATAAATTTGGCTACTGCCGTATAGGCATCGGTGCCTGCCTCTTTGACCTCGAAGGTACCGTAAAGCACGGTGAGTTCTTCGACCAAAGTGCCTTCTTCCACATTATCCACATAACCAAACTCGGTCATCATACCCACAAGGTCAGCCGCAGTATACGAACCTGCAAACTGATCGGCATAGAGCGAGAACATAAAGACAAAATCGCCACTTTTGAGTTCGCCGTTCATGTTCGTGATAGCAAAAAAGCCGCTCTGCGAGGTAAGGTCGTAGAACTCGGCGTCCGTGATGTCGATAGTCTTGTTGGCTATCGGCGTAATCTGCTGACCGAAATGAATCGTATAAAGCGAATCGTGGGCTGCGGTATAGTACTTAGCCGTAATCTCGATACGCCCCTCATAGTCATACCGTTTCACGGTTGCAGAGATAGAATCGATCGTGAAGGTAATACTGTAATCGTTCTGATCGAAGAGGAACCCCCACACCTGCGACTCGCCGGTTTCGCACTTAGCCGAGTAGGTACCATCGACAAAGGTCTCGCCCTTAATACACAGCGTAGCACTGTAATCGTCGTTATCGCCCGTAGCCATCACATTGCCCATACCATCATGATCCTCTATGAACTCCACATTCGTGAGGACGATGTCCTGTTTGAATTTGACATTAGCGTCCTCGTCGGACGGGTTGTTCGGTTCGTTGGTATTGCAACCAACTGCGAGCAGCATACATGCTGCTAACGCATACTGAATTTTTTTTATACCTATGATAATTTAGTTAATATTGGTGGCTTTATTATTTATCGGCTGCCAGTCAGCACCTCAACGGCACGCCGAGTGATTTCGTCATCCCGCTCAAACAATGGGAAGAAGCCCTCGTCGCCCAATATATTGCGCACAATATACGCATTGACCAGGCGGGTAAGCGGTTGCTTGGACTTCGCCAACTGCGCCTCGTTCGGCTCGATACCTTTCTGCTTGCAGAACTGCACGAACTCCGGCAACCAATTCGCCTGCAAGAGGTGCTTCTCCAACGACTGCCAGTCCTTGTATTTATTGAGTTCTGCACGGTGTTGGTTGGTATATTGGAACGCAAACTGATAGGTATAGGCACGGTTAACGACCTGATTGAAATAAGGCGTAAAGAGCGTCGTATCACGCCCAACAAACACATCGGGCATGATACCACCGCCGCCGTGTACGACACGCCCCGACTTGGTGCGGTAGGTAGTGGTGTCCGCATAGTGGATGCTATCGGCGTTGTACAACTCGCCGTGCTCAAAGCGCGAGAGAAGTTCCAACTCATAGTCTTCTTGGTCGCCCAGCGTGTAAGGCTTCTGAATGCAGCGCCCCGACGGTGTGTAATAGCGTGCCACTGTGAGGCGTATGGCACTGCCATCAGCAAACGGCATCTGCTGTTGCACAAGTCCCTTGCCGAACGAGCGGCGACCAACAATAGTGGCACGGTCGTTGTCCTGCATAGCGCCGGAGAAAATCTCGCTTGCCGACGCAGAGAAATTGTCAATCAACACAACCAGCGGCACATTCTTAAACCGCCCCGTACCGGTGGCTTTCGCCTCGTAGCGGGGATAGGCACGCCCCTCTGCATAGACTATCAAGTCGCCCGCACTAAGGAACTCGTTCGCCATACGAATGGCTTGATCCATAAAGCCGCCTGAGTTTTCCCGCAAGTCGACGATATACGAAGTCGCCCCCTCGGCACGCAGGCTCGCCAGTGCAGAGAGGAACTCGCTGTAAGTACTCTCGCCGAACTTATTGACCCGCACAAAGCCTATCTTCTCGCCGTTAGCGGCAGGAATGATAAATTTTGCATCCACCGAATTGACTGGTATGTCGCCGCGCGTGATCGTGAAATAGAGCAAGTCAGGCTCGCCGTCGCGCTTAATACCCAATTTGACCCGTGTGCCTTTCTCGCCACGAAGGGTATGCATAACCCGCTCATTATTAATCTTTTTGCCCACAAAGAGCGAGTCGTCAACCGTAATAATCTTATCACCTGCCAGCACGCCGCTCCCCTCGCAGGGGCCTCCTGCCACCACAGCAACGATGTTAATCGTATCGCTCTGAATAGAAAACTGTACGCCAATGCCGGAGAACGACGACGATAGTTCCGAATTGACCATCTCAAGGTCTTTTTTCGGGATATACGCCGAGTGCGGATCAAGTTTCTGCACAATGTCGTTCATCACCTCGTCGGTGATCGAATCAATATCGAGCGAATCGACATACGCCGACTGCATAAGTTGCAGCAGTTGGTCTACTTTCGACTCCGGCTGCTGATAGAAACGCCCGTTCTGATAGACAAAACGCTGGGCATTGGCCTTGTTGCTGACAGCGTTTCCGATAAGGAAGCCCACCAACAGGCAGGCGATAGTAATCGTAGGGAAAATATATTTCTTCATAGAATTAGGCTATTTCGTTTCGTTGTCGTTTAGGTATTCCACCTCTATGCCTGCCCGACGGAGCAGGTTGATGCCGTCCATAATGCGGTACTCCTCGCCATAGACCACCCGTGTGATACCCGCCTGAATAATCAGTTTGGCGCACTCCATGCAGGGCGACGCCGTAACATACATCGTTGCGCCCTCGCTGCTGTTGTTGCTGCGGGCAACCTTGGTGATAGCGTTCGCCTCGGCGTGCAGCACATACGGCTTGGACACATTGTTCTCGTCCTCACAGCAATTCTCAAAGCCTATCGGCGTGCCGTTGTAGCCATCGGAGATAATCATACGGTCTTTGACGAGCAACGCACCCACTTGGCGGCGTTGGCAATAACTATTTTCTGCCCATGTGCGAGCCATACGCATATAGAGTCGGTCACGCTTCGCCTGTTTCTCAGCGCTGTGTGTATAGGGAGTATTCGATTCTGTAGCCATAGCGATTAGTATTCAACCCTTTTACACAAAACTTGTGCCATAGAGGGTATTTCTATGCAAGAAAAGTGCTATAGGAATGGGGTCATATAGATAGGCAACTTAAGCAACGCCTGCTCTCGCTCCAAATCCTGCGAATGGAGCAGCACCCCCTGCCCCATTCGCGCAGAGAACTTCCGCACAAAGGCATCTATCGACGCATGCGTCTTATAGGCAGAAGACTTCACCTCGATAGGAACTAACTTGCTACCCCGAGAGAGCAGAAAATCAATCTCATAGTTATGTTTCTCATCTTTCGGAAATGTATAGTAGAAAAGGCTGTCGCCCAAAGCACGCAACATTTGCGCCACCATATTCTCGTAGACATACCCCAGATTGACAGACAGTTTATCACTCAACAATTTCTGATAGAGGATATTCTCCGTATAGTCCTTATCCCAGAATGCCAGCGTAACGAACAGCCCTGTATCGCAGAGGAATATCTTAAAACGCTTATAATCCGCATGCAATGCCAACCCGACACTCGGATCGTTGGCATGATAAGACATATAAATCGTCTTGCTATCCTCCAACTGCTGCAGTAACTCTGTCATCTTCTCTGTCGGCACACCATCAATGACCGCTGTGGGAGTATAACGCGACCCATTTTTACACAACTGACTAGGAATAGCCAAGAACAAACGAGAGAGTTTGCGTGTAGGATCGAGTTTAAGCAAGTCCTCTGCATAGAGTTGCAATATCTCACGCTTAACCACATCCACCTGCTGTAGATTGTTGGTATCAATATAGGCACAGACCGCCTGCGGCATACCCCCGACCAACATATAGAGCCTAAAGTCGCGCATATTCTTGCGATGTCCGCCGTTGCCTACCGCTATACGCTTGTCGTAGAACATCCGTAGGATATTCAGCGCATTCGGATTCCCTATAGCCCACAGAAACTCCTCATAATCAAGCGGCAACAATTCGATACGGTGCTCTTCGCTGGGAATCGTAATATGCATAATATTCTGCCGAATACTAATAAGCGAGCCTGTCTCGATATAGTCATAGCGTCCGTCCTGCACCAGATATTTAATGGCTTGCCGTGCGGCGGGACAACGCTGTACCTCATCGAAGACTATCACCGACTCGCGCTCAAAGAGTTGTACATCAAAGTAGTTCTGCAGACGCAAAAAAAGGAACTCTAAATTATCCAAATGTTCAAAATAGCCGAGTATCTCCGCAGAGACAAAGTTAAAGTCGATAACCAGACAACTCTTGTACTCGTTCTGGGCGAATTGGCGCACAATAGTCGACTTGCCGACACGCCGTGCACCCTCCACCAAGAGAGCAGATTTGCCTCCGCTCTCTTGCTTCCAACAAAGCATTTTGTTGTATATCTTGCGCTTAAAAATATGCTCAGCCATGCCTGTTTCTCAAATTCGCCGCAAAGATACTATAAATCACTCAATTACGCAAGCATTATTTCATTTTTTCTTCCTCTCCCCGATGAAGATGCCCTGTTTTTTCTTCCTCTCCCCGATGAGAATACTCCTGTTTTTCTTCCTCTCCCCGACCAAGTTGCCTATTCTTTCTACAACAAGAAGCCGTTACACGACTTCTCGTGCAGCGGCTTCTCTTTATGTATACCTTATATTATATGTGAGTTATACCAGTGCTTGTGTATCGCCGGCAATCATCAGTTCCTCGTCGGTCGGGATGACGCAAATGGTCACCTTGCTGTCCGGGGTGGAGATAATAGCCTCGTCGCCGTGGATGCCAGCGTTCTTTGCCTCATCCAGTTCTGCGCCCAGATAGGTAAAGCCTTTGGCTATCTCACCACGAATGTATGCATCGTTTTCGCCGATACCGCCCGTGAATACGATAATATCTACACCGTTCATAGCCGCAGCGTATGCACCGATGTATTTCTTCACGCGGTAGATGAACATTTGGCGAGCCAGGTCAGCACGGTGGTTGCCCTCTTTTACGGCTGCGTCAATGTCGCGCGCATCGCTCGATACACCGCTCACGCCCATCAGACCCGATTTCTTATTTACGAGGTTGTTGAATTCAGCGGTCGTCAGGTGCTCTTTGTCCATAATATAGGTAGCCGCACCCAGGTCGAGGTCTCCGGCACGCGTACCCATCATCAGTCCCTCTACGGGGGTCAATCCCATCGAGGTATCTACCGATTTCCCGTCGAGTACGGCAGCGCACGAGCCACCGTTGCCGATGTGTGCCGTAACGATCTTCTTGCCTTCTGCTTTCACGCCGAGGTACTCGCACACGCGCGCGGATACATAGCGATGGCTCGTTCCGTGGAATCCGTAGCGGCGGATAGCGTATTTCTCGTAGAGTTCGTAGGGCAGGGCATACATATAGGCGTATTCCGGCATAGTTTGATGGAATGCGGTGTCGAATACAGCCACTTGCGGTACGCCCGGCAGGGTCTTCTCAATCGCCTCGATACCTTTCAGGTTAGCGGGGTTGTGCAGCGGTGCCAGTTCGGCGCATTTCACAATCATCTCCTTCACCTCCGGGGTGATGAGCACCGATTTGTTGAATTGCTCTCCGCCGTGTACCACACGGTGTCCGACAGCGTTTATCTCCTTCAAGTCTTTGATGCATCCGAGTTTTTCATCTACCAATGTGTCCAGAATCAACTGAATACCAATGGTATGCTCAGGCATTGCCTTTTCGATTTTTACTTTTTCTCCGTTTGGCAACTTCACTTGCAGGAACGAGTCGGGCAGTCCGATTTTCTCCACGCCGCCTTGTGCCATTACGGTCTTGTTGTCCATGTTGAACAACTTGTACTTGATACTGCTACTACCGCAGTTAAGAACTAATATCTTCATATTTTATTATTCAGGTCTTATTTAATTGCTTGGTTGGCGGTAATGATAACCATTTGTACGATGTCTTGTACTTTGCAGCCGCGGCTCAGGTCGTTCACCGGAGCAGCGATACCTTGCAGGATAGGGCCTACAGCGTCTGCGCCGGAGAAGCGCTCTACCAACTTGTAGCCGATGTTGCCGGCTTGCAGGTCGGGGAACACGAGTACATTGGCTTTGCCGGCTACATTCGAGCCCGGAGCCTTAGTGGCAGCCACTTTCTCTACCAGTGCAGCGTCCGCTTGCAGTTCGCCGTCAATGTCGAGGTTTGGTGCCAATTCTTTCGCAATGCGGGTAGCCTCGGTTACCTTATCTACCAGTTCGTGCTTTGCTGAGCCTTTGGTTGAGAACGACAGCATAGCCACTTTCGGCTCAAATCCGCCCAGTGTGCGAGCGGTCTCTGCTGTCGAGATAGCAATTTGTGCCAGTTGTTGTGCGTCGGGGCATGGGTTCACTGCGCAGTCAGCAAAGATGAGGAATCCGCCCTCGCCGAGTTGCTTGGCGGGAGTAAACATCAAGAATGCGCCCGATACAATCGAAACGCCCGGTTTGGTTTTCAGAATTTGGAATGCAGGGCGAATGGTGTCAGCGGTTGTTCCGCGAGCACCGGCCAGTTCGCCGTCAGCGTCGCCGTTCTTTATCAGTAGGCAGCCCAAATACAGAGGGTCTTTTGCCTTCTTGGCAGCCTCTTCTTCGGTCATACCCTTTGCCTTACGCAATTCGTAGAGCAGGTTGGCGTAAACCGGCATTTTCGGGTCGTTTTCCGGGTCAATGATGGTCGCATTTTTGATATATTCGTACCCGTTCTCTTGTGCCATTTTGTGAATGGTGTCTGGGTTTCCGACAAGGATCAGGTTCGCAATTTTGTCTTTCAAGATAATGTTTGCTGCTTCCAGCGTACGGGGTTCATCGCCTTCCGGCAGCACGATTCGTTGTGGATTTGCTTGAGCACGCTCAAGCATTTTTTGTAGAATATCCATGATTGTAAAGTATTTATGGTTATGCGTTTATCAATATGGTTTGCCGGATTCGCCTTGTGCCGTTCTTTTCCCTGTTCGTACCCTGATGTTACCCTGTTCTTGCCGTACCCCATCCTATCATTCTCTACTGCTGCGCTTATTCCGCCGCCATTGCACACCGCACACATCAAACCATGCTGCAAAGTTAAGATTTTGTCCGTACATACGCAAGATAATACCCTAAAATCGAAAAAAAATACACTTTTATTTGCTCATATTCAGCATTTGTTGTAACTTTGCAGCGTTTTTGGTATGACCTAACCATATTATAGTTCATCACATCTTGTCGTAAAAATAGTAACAATTTTATTAATGAAAAGTAATTTCTATCAAATCCTGTTGGTATTTGTCCTTTCCACCTTAGTAGGTACTGCGTATGCCCAGCAATCGGACAGTGAAGTACGCGGTGCACATCCGTGGAAGGTCGATGAGAACAAAGAAGTAGCACAAGAGATTTCGCACTGGTCGTTGCTCATAGACGCAGGGTTCAACTCCTTTGATGGCGACTTCAACTCCGAAATGAAGTTCCCTGTTTGGGCACCCTCTGCCAGTTTGGGCGTCGAGTATTCGTTCACACCGTTTATCGGGCTCGGGCTTGACTATCGGTTTGATTGGTATCGGGTTACAGGAACAGGCAAAGATAAGAATGCCGACATCCTGCTCGAAGGTCTTCTCCACCGTGCAGACGCCTACTTGACCGTAGACCTGATGAGTGCTTTTACTACGCACGCAAAACGCAAACTTGCTGCCCTTCAACTCTTTGCAGGCGGCGGGTTGGCGTTCTACAATAATAGCACCTATTATGATGGGATATATAAAGGAATGACTGCCCAAGGCGAGAAAAAAAGTGATAACGGATACACATTCATTCCTTATGTGGCTATCGGTGTAGGCGTAGAGTTCAACCTCTCCCGCAGTATTGCTTTAGGAATAAAAGGGCAATACGCCTACTTCACAAAAGACGATGTAGACCATCGCACCCCCGTTCTGCGCGATGGCGAACTCCTAAACGGAGCCAGCACCAACAACGATGGCATTGTAGATGTAACACTCTCACTTCGTTACAAGATAGACGCAGTCCACAAGACCCACATCCGCAATATACCATCGGAGAATTTCCTAAACGAACAGCGTCATAAGAAAGAATTGGATAACCTGCGTGATGAGTTAGCAAACAACACTGCCAAGCGCGACACCGTGGTCATTATACACCGCGATACCATACTCAATGCATCCGAGAAAGTATTGCCTACACAAGAGTGCTACTACATCTATTTCGACAACAACAAGTCCACTCTTACAGACGAGGCATACATCGCCATTCAACAAGCCGCCTCTCATTTCGAATCGTCAGAGAAGAAGTACATCACCGTCACAGGCTTCTGCGACAACACGGGCACAGCGGCCATCAACAATCGTCTCTCCGATGCGCGCATTGCCAGTGTAGTAAAAGAATTGACATCGGAGTATGGCATAAAGGAAGACCAAATCGCCACTTGCGGTCGCGGTGCGCTTGTTTCCAAATCAGGGAAAACCGGATTTGCCGCCAATCGTCGTGTTGAAGTACGCTTCGTAACCGAAGAGGAATTCAACGCATTCCAATCCGCCTGCGAACGCCGAGAAACAACCCCTACAGCACAGAAGGTCGCAGAGAATAAGAAATCAAAACTCGACCTAAGTGCTGCGGAGGTCATGACTACCGAAACAGTTACGGGTGATATGACACTTGCTAAGTTGGCTCGCAAGCACTATGGTAATACGCATTGCTGGATATACCTCTACCATGCAAACCGCAAAGTGATCTCCAATCCGGCTGTTCTAAAAGCAGGCAGCACTCTCGTCATCCCCGCTCTTACCGACGAGCAACGCAACATCACCAAGGACGAATGCCTCAACCTGTACACTACTCTCCGCGCAGAAAAATAACAAAATAAGACATACTGCCCGACAGACACGATTTTGGTACGATTTTTGCACAATTAAATACGCCCAATTTGCGAAAATAGTGCAAAAAGAGGAAACATCAACACGGTTCGTGCAGCCGTAGGATATGCACGATGGTCTCATAGCTCAGTTGGTTAGTAGCACCTGACTCATAATCAGGGGGTCGTAGGTTCAAGCCCTACTGAGACCACATAATATAATACATTGAAAATGAGGTACTTACGAATTAATCGAAGTACCTCATTTTGCGCATTGACCGGTGTACACTTGTACAATTCGGGAATTATTCGTAACTTTGCAGCCCATTCGAGTATGCACACACGCCTATTCGAATAGACTATTATGATAATAACCATTCGATCTACCAAAGACCAGAAGGTAAACATAAGGAGAAAGATTGTATGACTTACAAGAGAACATTAGTGACAGCCGCACTGCCGTACGCAAACGGGCCGGTGCATATCGGACACCTCGCCGGCGTGTATGTGCCTGCGGATATTTATGTACGCTACCTGCGACTGCGGGGGCAACAGGTGCTATTCATAGGCGGTAGCGACGAACACGGCGTACCCGTGACCATCCGCGCCCGCAAAGAGGGTATCACAACGCAAGAGGTGGTAGACCGCTACCATAAGTTGATAAAGGACTCCTTCGAGCAGTTCGGCATCTCGTACGACATCTACTCTCGTACAACAAGTGCTATTCACCACAAATTTGCTGCCGACTACTTCCGCAAACTATACGACAACGGAAAATTTATTCAACAGACCACAGAACAGTTCTACGACCCGGAGACACAGGAGTTTCTGACAGACCGTAACATCCGTGGCGAATGCCCTCGCTGCCATGCGCAGGGTGCATACGGCGACCAATGCGAGAAATGCGGCGCTACGCTCTCGCCCGACGAGTTGATCAATCCGTACAACGCCGTGAACGGCAACCCGCTGACCAAAAAAGCCACCACACACTGGTATTTGCCGCTTGACCAATACCAACAGTGGCTCGAGAAATGGATACTGGAAGACCACAAAGAATGGCGTCCTAATGTATACGGACAGTGCAAATCGTGGCTTGACGGCGGGCTGAAACCGCGTGCCGTGACGCGCGACCTGGATTGGGGTATTCCCGTGCCGGTGGAAGGCGCAGAAGGGAAGGTGCTGTATGTATGGTTTGACGCGCCAATCGGCTATATATCGAACACAAAGGAACTCTGCGACGCTCAGCCCGAAAAGTACGGCAAATGGGAGACTTGGTGGAAAGACCAAGATACCCGCATGATACACTTTATCGGCAAGGACAACATTGTATTCCACTGCATTGTGTTCCCATCGATGTTGAAAGCAGACGGCTCATACATCCTGCCCGACAATGTGCCCGCTAACGAGTTCTTGAACCTGGAAGGCGACAAGATTTCCACCTCGCGCAACTGGGCGGTTTGGCTCAACGAGTACTTGGTGGATTTCCCGGGCAAACAGGATGTGCTGCGCTATGTGCTGACCGCCAATGCACCCGAAACGAAAGACAACGACTTCACTTGGGCGGATTTCCAAGCCCGCAACAACAATGAGTTGGTGGCTATATACGGCAACTTTGTGAACCGTGCGCTCGTGCTGACGGGCAAATACTTCGGCGGAAAGGTGCCTGCCTGCGGCGAGTTGACGGACTACGACAAGACCACGCTGGCCGACTTCTGTAACATAAAAGCACAGTTGGAAGAGTTGCTCAACAACTTCCGTTTCCGTGACGCACAGAAAGAGGCGATGAACCTCGCCCGTATTGGCAACAAGTATCTCGCCGACACGGAGCCGTGGAAATTGGCAAAGACCGACATGGAACGCACCGGCACGATACTGAATCTGGCACTGCAGATAGCAGCCAACCTGAGCATTGCCTTCGAGCCGTTCCTGCCGTTCTCATCGGAGAAACTGCGCCGTATGCTGAACATAGACCACGCTGACTGGGCACAACTCGGACGCACCGACCTGCTCGAGGAAGGACACGCATTGGGCGAAGTGAGCCTGCTATTCGACAAGATAGAGGACGACGCCATTCAGGCACAACTCGACCGTTTGGCTCGTATCAAGAAGGAAAACGAGGAGGCTGCCAAGGCTGAGGCTCTGAAAAACTGGCGCCCTGCGGAGATAAAAGCCGCCACCACAATAGACGATTTCGACAAAGCGGACATTCGCGTGGCAACGGTGCTCGACTGTCAGCCCGTGAAGAAATCGAACCGACTGCTGCAATTCAAATTAGATGACGGCATGGGCGGGCGCACAATACTCTCGGGTATCGCACAATCGTACCCGGATCCTTCGGTACTGGTAGGGAAACAGGTGCTCTACATAGCCAATTTCCCGCCCCGCAAGATGATGGGTATCGAGTCGCAAGGCATGATACTCTCCGCCGTGGATGCAGATGGAAAATTGGTGGTAACTACCGTGTCGGCACCTGTGAAAAACGGAGCAATGGTGGGGTAATTAACAATTAAAAATTAACAATTAAGAATGAGATGAAAAAGCATATTCTTTTTGTCGTGTTGTGTTTGGCAACACTGAACCTCTCAGCACAAGAATACAAACACAGCATTGGTGGTTCTATCGGTAGTCTCTATGGTGTGTCGTACAAAGGATTCGTCTTTGGTGTAGAGCACTTCGGGCTACAAACCGACCTCGGCGTGCGTCTCGAATCGACCGCCACAGGCACTCATGAATTTGGCACTTATCTCTCCTATGAGCAGAACCTCTATACCTTTGAGTTCAACCCGAATCTGCTCTATCAGAACACAATAGCCGATTTCGATGAAGGGCATATAGATTGGTATGCAGGCGGTGGTTTCAGCATCGGTCTGGCACACGACCTATATTCGTCATCTCTCGATTTGGATGCCACCGATGCCCCTCTCTACGGCAAATTCGGACTAAACGCTCTTCTCGGCATAGAGGTTGCGTTGGAGGCACCTGTCAATATTGCCATTGATTTCCGCCCCGGCTATGGTGTAGCGTTCAATGACAATTACCATTTCTCTTTCTTCGACTGGGCTTTGGCTCTCTCCGTACGCTACCGTTTCTAACGCATAGCACTATATAACCATGACAATACTTTGTATCGAAACGAGTACCCCGGTTTGCTCTGCTGCAATAACGATAGGCGGCGTGCCTATTGCCGAGCGTATTCAACGCACAGAAACCAACCACGCCCAACTGCTACCCGTCTTTATTGAATTATTGCAACAAGAACTGCAAACCAAAGGGTTGAATATCGAGGCAGTGGCACTCTCCGAAGGCCCCGGTAGTTACACGGGGTTGCGTATCGGCACGGGCATTGCCAAGGGGCTTTGCTATGGGCTGTCCGTGCCTCTGGTACCGGTGCCTACGCTGCAAGTACTCTCCGCTGCCGCCGTGGCACGCTACGGAGAGACGCTTGCTCCTAACGCACTACTCTGCCCAATGGTAGATGCCCGCCGCATGGAAGTCTACACAGCACTCTACGGTGAAGAACTCGCAGAGGTCAATCCCGTGCAGGCAAAGGTGGTAGAAGACAGCGAGTGGCTGACCGCCACGGGGCGTGAGGTATACTATTTCGGCGATGGGGCGGCAAAGTGCCAAGCCGTGCTTTCCGCTCCCACATTGCACTATCTCGATGGTGTACTACCCGAGGCAAAATATATGGGTGTACTTGCCGAGCGTATGCTTATGGATGGGTATAAGGGTGCAGATGTCGCCTACTACGAGCCCTTTTATCTCAAAGAGTTTGTGGCAGCAGCACCACATGTCAAAGGACTGACACCGAATGCCTAATCGCCATTCCCATAGTATATTCTGTCTTGCAGCAGGCGTGTTCGTCTTGCTGCTCTCGGCATGCTCTACCCAGAAGAATACTTGGGCAACTCGTTCGTATCACCAGACCAAAGTCAAATACAACATTCTCTACAACGGCAATGTGGCATACGAAGAGGGGCTGAAAGCCATCCGCGATGCCAATGAGGACAACTACTCCACGGTCCTTCCACTCTATTCGGTCAGTAATCATGCGGCAGCCGAAGCCTCTGCCGCACAGATGGATAAGACCATCGAGAAGTGCCGCAAATGTATCAAGTTGCACTCTATCAAGAAGAAACCCAAACCCGACCCGAAGAAGCGCAATGACCCAAAGTACAAAGCGTGGTTGCAACAAGAGGAGTTCAACAACCAGATGGGCAATGCGTGGTTGCGTCTCGGCGAAGCGGAATTCCACAAGGGGGACTTTCTCGGCGCAGTGGGGACTTTCTCCTATATTAGCAAACACTATAGCAACGACCCCGATATGGTGGCGCGTTGCCAACTTTGGATAGCCCGTGCCTACGGCGAAATGGGCTGGCTCTACGAAGCGGAGGATATGCTTGCCAAAGTACAGATTGATGCCCTCAACAAGTCCCATGCTCGTCTGTACTCCGCTGTCAGTGCCGATATTCTATTGAAAACGGGGCAGTACCATGCGGCTATCCCGTTCGTCAAATCCGCCCTACCTGACGAGAAGCGCACGGTCTATCGTCCCCGCTTTGCGTATGTGCTGGGGCAACTCTACGAACGCGACGGCAAACGGCAAGAAGCAATTGAGGCATACCGCAAGGTAGTGCGTATGGCACCGGCTCCCGAGATGGAGTTCAATGCCCGCATACGCATGGCGCAATTGAGCGGAAAGTCCGCTCTAAAGACCTTGCGTCAGATGACGAAGCAGTCCAAATATAAAGACCGCCTCGACCTTATCTACGGGGCAATCGGCAATATCTATCTCGCTGCGGGAGATACAACGCAAGCCCTCCTGCACTACCATCTCGCCATCGACGAGGCTACACAAGCCTCTATGGACAAAGCCACCGTACTTGTTCGGGCGGGCGATATCTATTTCGACCGACAGGACTACGCTGCCGCCCAACCCTGTTACCGTGAGGCAGTTACCATCCTCCCAGCCACCGATGCGGACTATGTCCGTTTGCAGAAGCGTTCCGAAGTACTCGATGAATTGATTCGGGAGCATGGCACAGTCGTTCTCCAAGACTCTCTCCAACGCTTGAGCCGCATGAGTGAGACAGAACAGCGTGCTGTGGTAGAAAAACTCATCGCCGACTTGCTTTTGCAAGAACAGCAAGAGGCCGAACAGGAAGCGCAAGCGGCGCGTCAAGCCAACGATGCCGGTCTGCAGAGTGTCAACACCTCTAATATGCTCGGTGGCAGCGGTGCGGCAGGCGACTGGTATTTCTACAATACGCAACTCCTGCGCTCGGGAAAACAGGAGTTCATGCGCCGTTGGGGTCAGCGTACTCTCGAGGATGACTGGCGTCGCCGTAGTAAGACTGTGACAACGCCGTTCGCCGATACCCCTACTGAAGATGATGCCCTCGAGCCGGTCGACTCCGTGTCCTCTCTCTCTCCTGATAGCACACAAAGCAAGCCCGCTCGCATAGAGACCGATATCCATAAGCCCGAGTACTATCTCCAGCAAATTCCACACAGCGAAGAGGCTCTCGCTCTTTCGGACAGCCTTATTCGCCATGCGCTTATCAATATAGTCTATATTTATCAGGACAAATTGGGTGACCCACCGCTTGCCGACCGCACTTTCGCAGAGTTGCAGGAGCGATTCCCCGCCCATGCCGACCTGTTAGACCTATATTATATGTACTATCTCCACGCCTTGCGAGACTCCAATACAATCGAGCAAAACCGTTTCCGCCAGGCGATTACAACGCTCTATCCCTCTTCGCAACAGGCATATATCGTATCGCAGCCCGACTATTTCGAGCGTCTTCGACGCATGGCCGCAGAGCAGGACTCGCTCTACGAGAGCACCTACAACGCCTATACCCATGGCGCATTCGCCGAGGTGAAAGCCAATAAAACCTATGCCGAACAACAGTACCCGCTCTCGCCGCTTATGCCCCGTTTCTTGTTCCTCAATGCCATTGCCGTTGCCCGTACCGATGGGCAGACCGCTTTTGTAGGTGAACTACAAGATATGGTGCGTCGCTACCCCGAGAGCGAATTGGGTGCAATGGCAAAAGATATGTTGGCGATGATGGGACAAGGTATGGAAAGTCAGCAGGGAACGACGCAAACCTCTTCGCTGAGCGACCTGCGTGCAGAAACTACGCAAGATGATGATGCGGACGAGACACAGGACACCCTCATAGACGACCGCAATGTACCCAGTGTGGTACTATTCTATCTTCCTGTACAGAACGAGGCTGTACTCAACCGCTTGCAGTATGAAACGGCACTTTTCAACTTCTCGCAGTTCTTGATACGCGATTTCGATCTGCAGAAGATGCCGATAATGGGCGAGGGCAGTGCACTGCGTATTATGGGCTTCGAAAGTATGGACGAGGCAGAGTGGTGGGTAGGACTGGTGCAGGCGAACGACGACTTACGAGTACTGCTTGCGGAGTTGCAAGCGGAGATTTTTTCTCTCCCCGAGCAGAATATATCCCGCTTTCGTCCCACGCAGAAAGCAGACTAACGCCGAACAGACAGAAAAACAGTCGACTAATCCGTCCTCCCCGCAAAGAAACCAACAACAAAAGAAGAGAGTCTTGCGAACTCTCTTTCTTTGTCGGGATGACAAGATTCGAACTTGCGACCTCCGGTCCCCCAGACCGTTGCGCTACCGGACTGCGCCACATCCCGAGACTTTTTCTCAAAAGCGGGTGCAAAGATACAGCGAAAAAACGAAATACGCAAATTATTTTCTCATTTATTGCGCTTAAAATACATTTTATGTCCAAGAAATTCTATATTGAGACCTACGGATGCCAAATGAATGTGGCAGACAGTGAGGTGGTTGCCGCCATTATGCAGACCGCCGACACCGAACTTACCGAACAGTGGGAAGAGGCTGATATTGTGTTGCTTAACACCTGTTCCATTCGTGATAACGCCGAACAAAAAGTAGTTTCTCGGCTGCGTGAATTGAAATCCCGCTCGGTGCAACACCGCTCTTCGGTGGTGCAGAGCGGTAGAAAAATCACTATCGGTGTTATCGGCTGTATGGCGGAGCGTATGGGCGAGGAGTTGATAGCCGACTATGGCGTGGACTTTGTGGCAGGACCGGACTCCTATATGGATATTCCTAACCTATTGGCACAATGCGAGTTAGGGCAGAAAGCAATGAATGTAGAACTGAGCAAGACGGAGACCTACCGCGAGGTACTGCCTGCCCGTATCGGTAAGACTATCAGCGGTTTCGTGAGTATTATGCGCGGTTGCAACAATTTCTGTTCCTATTGTATCGTTCCTTACACACGCGGGCGCGAGCGCAGTCGTGATGTTGAGAGCATTCTCCACGAGGTATGCGATTTGGAGTCAAAGGGCTATAAAGAAATCACCCTTTTGGGGCAGAATGTCAACTCCTATTGCTTTGAATGTGAGGACGGTACGGTCATAGATTTCGCCGATCTGCTTGAGTTGGTGGCAAACGCCGTACCTGCCATGCGTATCCGCTTTACCACGAGCCACCCCAAGGACATGTCCGACAAGACACTTGAGACCATTGCCCGCCACCCGAACCTCTGTCGTTTTATACACTTGCCCGTCCAGAGCGGTTCGAACAAGATACTCAAATTGATGAACCGCAAGTACACCCGCGAGTGGTATCTCGATCGTATTGCCGCCATCCGTCGTATCTTGCCCGAAGCGACCATCGGCACGGACATCTTCTGCGGATTCCACGACGAAACACTCGAAGACCACGCCGAGACGCTCAGCCTAATGCGAAAAGTGGGTTTCGATACGGCATTTATGTTTAAGTACAGCGAACGCCCGGGTACATACGCCCAAAAGCACCTCCCGGACAACATCTCCGAGGAGGAGAAAGTGCGTCGTCTCAATGAGATTATTGCTCTCCAAAGTGAACTCTCGTTAGCGAGCAACCGCCGCGAGGTGGGAAAGACGGTAGAGGTCTTAGTCGAAGGCTATTCCAAACGCAGCCACGAGGAGATGTACGGGCGCACCTCTCAATACAAAACGGTCATTTTCCCTCGTGAAGGTCGTCATATCGGCGAGTTTGTCAATGTACAGATTACCGACGCTTCTCCCGCCACGCTCCGCGGCACGGTCGTAGCCCGATAGGAGCAAATACCGTCAATAGTTATCACACTCGTCAGAGGGGGCGTATCTTGCGTTCCCTCTTTTGTTGTGTCCTTACCCACTTTCCTTACCTTTCCGAACCCATTACTTCTTATTTTCCTGCCAAATAGAACATAACTATCTTCTGCCTATATTACAGATATATGCAGTCGAGTATGTACTATAACCGAAGCATTACCGAAGCATTACCGAAGCATAAGCAAATGATTGAACTAATCAGACCACATAACGAAGCATTTTTCTCCTTATTTATAGTCGACTTTTACGACATTCCAAACCTACTATACAATACATTTCGCATTGGCTTTTCCTCGCATTTTCTGTACAAAAACTACCTATTCGTGTAAAAAAAACGATAAAATGGTGTAAATTTCTAATTTTTACGCCTTTTTGTTGCACATATCAAAAAAAGGTCGTACCTTTGCACTCGAAAACAAATAAAATTTTCATAGTTAAGGTTTAGGTTTAATGGCAATAGGAGGCTGTGAAGTTTCCTATTGTTTTTTCAAACTATCGACCAAACGAATCCAATCACCGATCCTCCGGCGTACGCAAGCCGAGTTGCACGCATAGGAGATGTCCACGGAGAATATGTAGAACCCTGTAAGGGCTTTTTTTATATGAAAAAGTATAACCTATCGACATCGAAAGACACGCCACAAGAGCGCACAAAATCTGTGATAGAAGCGGAGCAAACGCCGGATACAGAGTGTTACCTACCCGACTTAACGGATCCCGGTGAGGTGCGCAAGGCGTTTATCGCATCGGAAATATTCCGGCGCAAATACTAACCCAAAGAGACAACACAGCAGCCATAAAAGGCTGTAAACCAGATATTTGACTATACTACAGTGTAGTCTGCATCAACCAACTGAATTTATAAACCTAATATACATATTGAATTGATATGGCAGCAACTTACATGACTGCAGAAGGTCTGCAGAAACTGAAAGATGAACTCCGTTTCTTGGAGAGTACGGAGCGTCCGCGTGTTATCGCGGCTATCGCCGAGGCGCGTGATAAGGGCGACTTGAGCGAGAACGCAGAGTACGATGCGGCAAAAGAGGAACAGGGTGTGTTAGAGAGCAAAATCGCCCAACTCAAAGGCAAAATAATGGATGCGCGTATTATCGATCAGAGTAGCATTAAGACCGATGAGGTACAGATACTTACAAAAGTACGCGTGCGTGTAAAGAAGACGGGCGCAGAGAAGACCTACCAACTGGTGACAGAGGGCGAAGCAAATATCCAACAGGGTAAAATCGCCGTTACGACTCCTATCGCAAAAGGACTGATGGGCAAAAAAGTAGGAGACATCGCCGAGGTGCAAGTACCTGCAGGTAAAATGGAGTTGGAAATACTCGAGATTTCACTCTAATTCGTTGAGATATTTCACTCCAAGCAAAGAAGATATTTCTTTCTAACTTACAGAATAACAATCGCTTTCGTATGACACTCTTTACGCGAATCATTAACGGGGAAATCCCTTCCTATAAAGTAGCGGAAGATGACCGCTACTATGCATTCTTGGATATCAATCCGTTGACCAAAGGGCACACCTTGGTTATCCCAAAGTTGCCTGAACCCGAGGCGGATTATATCTTCGATTTGGACGACGATACCCTTTCCGGATTGATTCTCTTTGCCAAACAAGTCGCTCGAGGGCTGAAAGAAGCCACGGGTTGTAAGCGTGTCGGTATAGCCGTTTTGGGCATGGAAGTTAACCATGTACATGTGCACTTAGTGCCGATGAATACAGAGAAAGACATGCTATTTACCAACCCAAAACCTTCCCTACCCGCCGACGAGATGGCAGAGATAGCCAATTCCATTGCCGAGGCGATAGAGAAACTCGGCTGAGCGAGCATACAGGAGATATAACCACCCGCCAAGCAATACGCACAACTTGCAAGAGGACATTAACTTATTGCAATATTATAACACAAAAAGTGGAACTGTCGTTCGGCAGTTCCACTTTTTGTGACTATGTATGGTCTTTAATGAGATAGGTGAACGGTGTCTTTCTCTATTCGTAGAGAAATCATATCAATTTGCGACCACACTATCCCCATCCAAACGCTTTTGATATTTAGAAATTTGGAGTGATGTCGCCCGGAGGCGTGTCTCTAATTGGCAGATATCCTGCATAATAACGCCAAGACGATAAGTACTCATCAGGGCTTGCGCATCATTCTTGGTTAAGTACCATACTGCACGCGATTTCGTTCCTTCGTAGCAGATGCGTATACGGGGTACTGCCCCATTCCCTGGTTGAGCGACCGCCGCAGCAGGAGTATACGAATCAATGAAATGGAGCAGGCGAAGAGCATCTTCCGCCGTGAGCGCAAGCGTCTCGTGCCAGCCCTCTGCCTCGAAGGAATGCGTACTACCCTCAAAACGGTCTTGCAGGCTGTCTACAGAGAGCGTAACCAACTCAAAACCAAGTGCTTTGCCACCATAATAGAAACACTTTAAGTCTACTATGCCGTTATCACGAATGGAGGCTTGGATATAGTTGCGCTGGGCATTCGCAGTCGTTCGCAACAGTTTATGTGTATAGTGTCCATAGTCCTCATATTGTTCATTTTTCTCATAGCGAAACTCTTTTAATAGAGAGTCGGCAACAGGCAGCAGTGCTGTATGCAGAGAATCATAATAGGCGTACGATTTCTCCTGTGCAACGAGCGATAAACTGTCTTGTTGCCGTTTCTCCTGTCGCCGCTGTTCGGCAGTGGGACGGGAGTTTCCACATGAGGTGCAAACGACCAATACGCACAAAACGAGAACTAAATAGTGTGTATGCATAGCCATAAGGATTGATTTATGCCGCAAAGGTACACTTTTTTCGGCAAAAACGAAAGAAAAATAGGGTACAAGTTGTGTGGGCGGATTTTTTTTTGTAACTTTGCACCGCAAATGCGAATGCATATACTGTGCCTATTGGTGGGGGACTGATGTCCCATTAAACACCAAGCATAGTGCATTGAGAATGAAAAGAAAACACAAATACACGGAAATACTAATACAAAACATGTTTTATATGAAAAAAGGTTTATTATTGTCTATCATTGCAGCAGCAGTGTTGACATCTTGCGGCAAACTTCAGAAGCCGGAAGAAATCAATGTAAATCCGAACCCCCTGACCGTAGTAGGAAACAAAGTAAATGCGGATATTACGGGTACTTTCCCTGCTAAATTCGCTAAGAAAGGCGTGCTGACCATCACACCGGTGCTCAAATACAACGGTACCGAGGCAGTAGGTGAGTCGGTTACTTACATCGGTGAGAAAGTAAAGGATAACGGTTCGGTAGTGAACTACAAACAAGGTGGTACTTACTCGCAATCCTGCAGTTTCGACTATGTTCCTGCCATGGATAAGTCGGAACTCTACCTGCGCTTTACTGCTAAAGTAGGCAAGAAAGAGGTGGAAATTCCTGAAGTAAAAGTAGCAGACGGTCTGATCGCCACTGCTAAATTGGCAAAGGCAGAAGACAATGCCGCTGTGGTTACTCCCGACAAGTTCCAACGCATTATCCAAGAGGTACAGGAGGCGGATATAAAGTTCCTCATCCAACAGTCTGCACTCCGCAATTCGGAGACAAACAGTCAGAGTGTAAAGGACTTGCGTGCAGCCATCAAGGAGGCAAACTCAAACGAAAAGAAAGCCATCAACAAATTGGAGGTAAGCGGTTATGCCAGCCCCGAGGGTGGCTTGGATTTGAATACCAAGTTGGCTACCGATCGTCAGAAGAACGCACAGAAGTTCCTCAAGAACCAACTCAAGAAAGACAAAGTTAAATCTGACATTGCGTCGGAAATCACTGCCGAGGACTGGGAAGGCTTCCAAGCCGCTATGGAGAACAGCAATATGCAAGACAAAGACCTCGTTCTGCGTGTCTTGAGCATGTATTCTGACCCCGAGGAGCGTGAGGCACAAATCAAGAACTTGAGCAGTGTTTATAAGACCATTGCCGAGCAGGTTCTTCCCGAACTGCGTCGTAGCCGTCTTATCTTGACTACCGACCTTATTGGCAAATCGGACGACGAAATCAAAGACCTGGTAGAGAACGATTTCAATCAACTCAATGTTGAGGAGGCACTCTATGCGGCCACACTGACTACCGACAATGCAAAGAAACTCGCTATCTATCAGCAGGTTGCAGACAAGTTCGGAGACTATCGTGCTTACAACAACATCGGTATGATTTATTTCTCGCAGGGCAATATCGCAGAGGCACGCCGTGCATACGCCAAGGCACTCAACGCACAGCCCAACAATGCGGATGTAAACTACAATGCCGGCTTGGCTGCTCTGGCAGACGGCGATCTCGCTAAGGCAGAGGAGTATTTGGGCAAGGCAGCAGGTACCGAGGGCAACCTCTCGGCTGCTATGGGTACGCTCTACACGATGAAGGGAGACTACAAGGCTGCCAAGGCTGCTTACGGCAATACCGCATCGAACAATGCGGCTGTTCAACAAATCCTCAACGAGGACTATGCCGGTGCCCGTCAGACCTTGGCAAATGTCAAAGAGCCGAACGCTACTACCGCTTATCTTACTGCCGTTGTTGCCGCTCGTACCAACGACCGTGAGGCAGTCTACAGCAACATCAAGACTGCTGTGGCAAAGGATGCTAAACTGAAAGCAAAAGCACAAAACGATATTGAGTTCTCGAAGTATGCAGAGGATGCTACTTTCCAGGCTATTGTGAAGTAATTTTGTTCAAACAAAGAGGGTTTGCCTGCTTTATTATAAGGGGCAGACCCTCTTTTCTTTTTATGCACTTTTTTGTATTCTATCCAATGATTAGTGTATAGTCGTGTCGCTGTAAAGTATAGGAGACTGTATGGTACACAGCGTCTTGTACTATACTTAATCATATAACACACCCGACCTATGTCAGTTTTATTTCCCAAAACTCCAAAGATGCCCGAATGGGAGTATCGCCCTATCTATTATGATAAGGAGAAGGAGAAGCGCGAAGAGCGCAAGACTACGCTGCACCGCGGCTCGTTCCGTGAGGAGCACGAGAAGAACATGGGCGAAATGCGCCGTCGCAATCGCTCAAAGTTAGGTTTTTGGATAGCACTGCTGCTCCTTGCCGCCGTGCTGTTCTATTTCTTGAGTTAACGCAAACTACTTTATAAGTGGATATCATTCATCTCTTACCCGATAGCGTTGCCAACCAGATTGCAGCAGGCGAGGTCATTCAGCGTCCCGCCTCGTGTTTGAAAGAATTGGTAGAGAATAGTTTGGATGCAGGTGCCACCCGTATCCAAGTTATTGTTCGTGATGCAGGGCGTACGCTGTTCCAAGTGGTGGACAATGGTTCGGGTATGAGTGAGACCGATGCCCGCATGGCGTTTGAGCGTCATGCTACCTCTAAGATACGCACCGCACAGGATCTTTTCTCTCTGCGCACAATGGGCTTTCGTGGTGAGGCACTGGCAAGTATCTGCGCCGTAGCACAAGTAGAGGTCCTGACACGCCGTTCGCAAGACGAGATAGGTACACACCTCGAGATAGATGGCTCGGAGGTGGTGCTTCAAGAGCCGTGTCCATGCCCGGTAGGGACAAATATCAAAGTAAAGAACTTGTTCTATAATGTGCCGGTACGACGCAAGTTTCTCAAGACCGACCAGACCGAACTACGCAATCTACTGACGGAGTTCTATCATATCGTACTGGTCTATCCAAAAGTACAATTCACCTTCGTTCACAACGATGAGATTGTACTCGAACTACCTGCGGGCACAGAGAAACAGCGCATTGAGAGCATCTTCGGAAAGGGTACGGGGCGTGCCTACACAGCCGGACTGATAGACCTCAAAACCGATACCGACCTGGTATCGATTCGTGGCTTTGTTGGCAAGCCCGAGATGGCAGGGAAGAATGCCCAACAATATTTCTTTGTCAACGGGCGTTATATGCGGCACCCGTACTTTCAAAAAGCGGTACTGACAGCCTATTCAGGTATGTTGCCGGGGGATTATCAGCCCTCATTCTTTATCTATTTCGACATCGCCCCCGAGGCAATCGATGTCAATATTCACCCCACAAAAACAGAAATCAAGTTCGCCGACGAGCAGACGATATTCCAAATCCTACTCGCTTCGGTGCGAGAAGCATTGGGAAAGTTCCAACTCGCACCGACTATCGATTTCGACCAGCGTGGCGCCATCGAAATGCCCGTTAGGACAGACGACCGCCCCATCGTGGCACCGCATATCAATGTCGATGCCAACTACAATCCCTTTAAGACCCACTCTTTCGGTGCAGACTATGCACAGAAAGAAAAGACTCGAGGTTGGGAACGCCTTTACGACACACCTGCCAAAGATTTTGACTTCGTCCATTCGAACAATGAGGATGAGCAAGCGGGGCTGCTCTTCGAGTACGACTGGACAGACTGCACACCATGGCAATACGGGGGAAAGTATATCCTCACGCCATCGCCCATAGGGTTACTTATAGTCCACCAACACCGTGCGCATAGTGCCGTACTGTATCAACAATTCTCTGAACAATTGGAGCAAGCGAAAGGCAGTATGCAGCAACTGCTCTTCCCCGAGATACTCGAACTCAACGCCGACGATATGGTGCTGATTGCGCCACTCTTGGGCGACTTGCGTGCCATAGGGTTCGACCTTGAGCAGTTCGGTAAGACCTCCTATAGTGTGAATGGTGTTCCCTCGCTTTTGGGTGAGCAGAACGCTCTCCCTGTGCTGCAACATATCCTGCAGAGTGTACGCGAAACAGGGGCAAGCGTTACTACCGAGTGGCGCAAACGCATTGCCCTCTCGTTGGCAGAAGATACAGCCGTGCCCAACGGTAAGACACTCAACGCAGAGGAAATGCGAACGATTATTGTGCGTCTCTTTGCCCTACACAAGTACAAATACACCCAAGACGGGAAACGCATTGTCAGCGTGCTGACCGACGAAGAACTGAAGAAAATGTTTTGATTATGAAGAAAATCCTGATAGGAATAGCAGTCTTGGGACTGCTCTGCGGTTGCCAAAAGAAAGCGACCACGCTAACCATTCTCCATACCAACGATACCCATTCGCAAGTAGAGCCAAAAGCCAACGGACTGGGCGGGTATGCCCGCCGTATGGGGCTGATAGTCGAAGAGCGCAAACAAAATCCCGACTTGCTGCTTGTGGACGCAGGCGACTTCTGCCAAGGTACGCCCTACTTCAATTTCTTTCATGGCAGAGTGGAAATTGACGCGCTCAACCGTATGGAATACGATGCAGCCACGCTCGGTAACCACGAGTTCGACAACGGGTTGGATACCCTCGCTGCCATACTGCGCTTGGCGCATTTCCCTATCGTATGCGCCAACTACGATGTGTCAGGAACGCCCTTGGAGGGAATAGTAAAGCCCTATACTATTGTGCATAAAGGCGGACTGAAGATAGGTATCTTCGGCTTGGGCGTACAGCCCAAAGGACTTATCTCGGACAAGAATTTCGAGCCGATAGTCTATCATGCACCTTACCCCATAGCGCAAGAGATGGCAACCCTCTTACGCCACAAGAAACACTGCGATGTGGTGGTATGCTTAAGCCATTTAGGTACCTACCCGGGTACGCCTAATGACTACTGCGATACAAAGTTGGCGGCAGAGACACGCGACATTGATGTCATCATCGGCGGACACACGCACAAGAAATACGACGACTTACGCGTCCGCAATTTGGACGGTATCGAAGTGCCTATTCAGCAAATGGCGAAAAGCGGTGTTTGGCTCGGCAAAGTAGTACTCCATCTGGCTCCCGAACAATAGTTTTCAACGCAATGTTTGCAATGTATCCTCATTGTATCCACCTTACTTTCCTACTTTATAAACTCCGTGCGCAACAGAACAAGATGAAGACATCTGAGAAGACTGTAATGGGCGTCCTAATGGCGTTTCTGCTACTGCCGAACCTGCTCGGCGTATGCATCGCCACCGACCTGCTGACTATCGGGCAACGGGCAATTTATCTGTTGGTGAGCGTGCTTTTTTATGCACTGGGGCTTACTGTACTGCGGCGACGCACCTTCTTCTATGTGGCGGCACTGTCGTTTGTGTTCTCGGTGGTGGAAGTGGTGCATCTGGTTATGTATCAGGCGACTATATCGCTGCTATTCGTATTCACCTGTCTAAAATCAACCAAACAGGAGTTCTTTGAACTATGCACAACCTACTGGCCTGCGGCGATTGTGTTCCTGCTGATATGGGGGACTTATTTCACACTGAATCACAAGTACATAGCCAAAGAATACATTGCTCCGCTCAAACCACGCATGATTGCGCTGGTGGTGATATTGCTATTCTTTGAGGTGAACATTGTGGCGCTGCGCCTGGCACCGAAATTTCGCAACGAGTTTGAGGCAACGCAGCGAGATATGCGTCCTACCGCATGGGCGGGGGCAGAAAAAGTATGCCCGATAAACTTTGTGCTGCACCTCTACCATTTAGGCGACATGGCATACGACATTCGGCAACACAACAAGGTGCTGGCAGATTTTCGGTTTGGCATAGAACCGCTGCAAGGAAACGATTCGACCCTGGTGGTGCTGGTGATAGGCGAGACCTCACGCTACGACCACTGGCAGCGCAACGGCTACCCACGAGAGACCTCGCCGCTGTTGTGCGCAAGAGGCAAGGAAGTGGTGGCGTTTGACAGTTGCTATTCGATAGCCAACCTGACGACCGTGTCGGTGCCGTTTATGCTATCGCCCGCCACGCCGGAGAGTAAGGAACGGTATATGCAAGAGAAATCGGTGGTTGAGGCGTATGCTGAGGCGGGCTACAAGACGGCATGGATAGCAGACCAAAGTTTTAACAACCACTTTCTGCAACGCATCTCTGCCACCTGCGACTACCGCAACTATAAGACCATCGGGCTGTCGGGGCAGGATGTGGACACGATGCTATGGACTCCCCTCCGTGAGGCACTGCAGCAAGAGGCAGGGCGGCAAATGATCGTGATGCACACCAAAGGCAGCCACTTCAAATACTCGTCACGCTATCCGGAAAGTTTTCAGTATTTCACACCCGATATGAACGGGCTGAATATCAGCGAACTATTGTCGGACAATGTAGATATTGATGACCAAACGGACGGATTGGTATGGCGGGACACGAAGGCAGAGAACATGGTGGCGTATCGTAACCTGAAGTCTATATTTATCAACTCGTACGACAACTCGATCCGATTTGTGGATTTCTTCCTCGACGGCGTGCTGCAACAAGTGGAACAGACCGGGCGGGCGGCAGTGGTGGTCTATGTGGCTGACCACGGCGAGAACCTGCTGGACGACGACCGTAACATGCTGATGCACGGTACCTACTCCGGTTCGTACTATGAATACCATGTGCCGCTATTCGTCTGGACATCAGAGGCATACAGAGAACGGCACCCCGAAAAGGTAGCCGCCATGGAGGCAAATCGGGAGAAGAAACTATCGACGATGTATCTATTCCATACACTGCTCGATTTGGGCGGAATACAATACGAGGGGTTGGACTCAGCGTACTGCTTTGATAGCGAAAAAATGCGAGTTGCTTCGGTAGTGGTAGGGCTTGACGCTAATATGAAACTGAAAACAATACCAACCTCGCCCGAAAGAGAATAAACCAATCGGAGAGTGGTAAAATAACTCGGAGAAAGGGTGAAACAAACGGAGAGATGAAACAAACGGAAAGAGAATGAAACAAGTGTGGCGCTATATAGTATGTGTGCTGGTAGGGCTCTGTGCAGGCTCTGCGGCTTGGGCGGCTGTCACGCGGGTAACAGGCTCGGTGGTGGATGTGAACACCGGCGAGACCATGCCGTTTGTACAAATCGTGTTCGCGGGAACATCGATAGGTACAACCTCTGACCTGGACGGAAACTTTGTGCTGGAAAACGACAAAGACCTGATAACACTGTACTTTCAGATGGTGGGCTATAAGAAAAAGGTCATCACCGTGAAGCCCGGCGTGGCGACAGAGATATTCGTACCCATGGAGCCGGAAGTGTATGCGCTGGAAGATGTGGTGGTGAAACCGAAACGACAACGAGAACACTATCGCCGCAAAGGAAACCCCGCCGTGGAACTGATAAAAAATGTGATCGCCAACAAGGACAAGAATCGGGTGGGACGGTCGGTGTCGTACAAAGCCGATACCTACGAGAAACTGGTGATGGCAATAGAGCCTTTTGACTACAACCTGAACAAGAACGCTTTTTGGCGGGACTTCTTATTCCTATATAACTACACCGACACGATGCTGATAGAAGACGGCGTGCTGGTGATAGACAGCGGAAAGGTGCATGTAGATAGCCTGGCGTTAGGCATGGATACCACGCTGGTGCGGGTAGATAGCGTGGTGCTCGCCAAAGATGCTGCCGTGGAGCAAGCCAACCAAACCTCGATACTGACCATATCGCTGCGAGAGACATTGGCCGACGAGTATGTGCAGGCCTCGCCCCGCAAAGAACGGCGTGTGGTGAAAGCCAAGCGGTGGGAAGGACTGGATAAACTATTCGACAACGGCGGTATCTACAACAATGTGAATGCTCTGTTTCAGCCGGTGGATATCTTCTCGAACGATATAAACCTGCTGCTCAACCGATTTGTCAGTCCGCTCTCGTCGTCGTTGGCGGTGAGTTACTATCACTACTACATAATGGACACGATAGTGGTGGAGGGCACGCCGTGCATAGACTTGGCGTTTGTGCCGGTAAATAGTGAGAGTTTTGGATTCACGGGACACCTATACATCGTGAACGATTCGACTTATGCGCTCAAGCGGTACAAGATAAACATCCCGCCGCATATCAACCTCAACTGGGTGAACTACATGAGTATCTCGGAGACCTTCTACCAACTGGAGAACGGTATGTGGGCTTCGGAGGAGATGAATACGCATATACGCTTTGCCGTAACCAAAAAATCGCGGCACAACATCTACGCTCGGCAGACCCGACACTTCAGTGGGTACGATCTTGGTTCGGCAATTCCCGACAGTCTGTTTGTGATGACCGGCTCGGAAATCACACTGCCCGATGCAGATAAAGTGAAACGAGCCGTGTGGGACTCGCTGCGTCCGATAGGGCTGACCAAGAAAGAGACCGTTGTGGACAGCCTGCAAGTGGAACTGATGCGCGTGCCGAAATTCAGGCGATTGGTTTATACGGCGCAAGACTTGCTCTGTATGTTTATTCCTACCTCCTCGAAACGCGACTCAAGCAAGTGGGATTTTGGCCCGATATTCACTACTTTCAGTTACAATGAGCAGGAGGGCTGCCGTGTGCGTGTGGGCGGTATGACAACAGCCAACCAAAACAAGCACTGGTTCACCAACGAATATATTGCCTACGGCTTTGCGGACAAACAGGTGAAAGGCGCTGTGACGGCTCTGTACTCGTTCAACGCCAAACAGTACCACCCCTATCAGACGCTGCGGCACTATATCGCCTTTATGGCAAGTTACGACCTCGAAGAACTGGGACAAACCTATCGTGTGCTTGACCGTGACCACATATTTATGTCCATAAAGTTCAACTATCAGCCAAAGCCGATGCAGTATGTGGCGAAACTGCGACTTACCTACGAGAAAGAGTGGGAAAATCAGTTCTCTATTCTGACTTGGTTTGACTTTATGAACAACCGCCCCAATGGCTCGACTTGGTTGCAGAGCGGCTACGGCACTATGCGTGACCAAGACCACCCGTTGCGGTTGCGGTACATTATGAATAACACCTTCAAGGAGACGCCTTACTACCACGATGCACAATGGACGCTGCAGTTGCGCTACTGCCCCGGCGGCTATATCTACAACAACCGACAAGGTATTGAGTCGCCATTCAACTTGTGGAAAGATGCGCCCGTGTTCCGTTTTACAAACGAGATGGGGTACATTCTGGAAGACCACTACTTCTACAACCGTATGCAGTTCACGGCAGAGAAACGGTTCTGGCTCTCTGCATTCGGGCATTTGGATGTGAGTGGCGATTTCGGTTACATTGCGACAGACAGCAAAGTGCCCTACACCAAACTGTTTGCTCCGATGACCAATCAATCGATACTGCTCGACCCCAAGTCGTTCAACATGATGCAGCCGCTGGAGTTTATGTACGACCGCTATGTGGATTTGCACCTGAACTACTACATGAAAGGACTGATATTCAATCGTATACCGGGACTTAAGGTGCTCAAACTGCGGGAAGTGGCATCGTTTCACATCCTTGCGGGATGGTTAGGCGATAGGAACAACCCCAAAAAGACAGAGGGACTCTATATGTTGCCCAATTCGTTCACGATAGACGGAAATGTGATACCGACTCGCACGAATTTCTCGGACGGGAAACACGCCTATATGCCGTATATGGAATTTACGGTAGGCGTGGAAAACATATTCCGAATCATACGAATTGATTATGTGCGGCGTATCACCCACCTGGATGCGACAGATGTAAATGGGTACTCGCATAGGCTGAAAGGGTGGCGAAGCAATGGTATTCGTATTACACTGCGGGCGGCTATGTAAGGGACGGATACGAGCGTATTGAGGGACAGATACGGGAGTGTTGAGGGACGGATACGGGAGTGTTGAGGGACGGATACGGGATTCCGACAAGACAGACACGAGGCACATACAGGCGTTATTAGGGACGGATACGGGAGAGCAAAGAAAAAACTAATACAGAGAAAAGAAAGAACTAATACTACAATCATACAAGACTATGGAACTCTTTTTGGGAATTATTATCGGCATTGCGGCAGCGGCAGTTGGAATGGGGCTGCTCTTCTTTGTATTGCACAAGTCGGTCGTAGCACAGCGTACGGAGTTGCAAGCGGAACTGACCGCAGCACAACAACGCGAGCAAGCGGCACTAGAGCAAGTACACACAGCATCAACTGCGCAACAGTTGGCGGAAGAAAGGCAACGGACTGCCGAACAGAAAACAGAGGAACTGCAGAAAGCCAAGGACGCTTTGGAACAGACAAGAGATACCCTCTCCGACCAAATAACAACACTTACGGCACGGTTAGAAGCCGCCAAACAGACCTTTCTGCTGCAAGATAAGCAGATAAAAGAGGAGCGTGAGCGTGTGGCTGCCCAACAAGCACAAGCGCAACAGGAACGCCAAGAACAAAATAAACAACAAATAGACCTGATCCGTGCAGAACTCTCGCAGACGACAGAGAAAGTGTTGCGGCAGCGTGCAGAAGAGTTAGAGAAGACCAATACCGACCATGTAGAAAAACTAATGACACCGCTGCGTCAAAACATGGAACAGATGTCTACGCTGCTCAAAGAAACCAAAGAGGGGTATGCTAAGAACACCTCCTCGCTTGAGGGTGCATTCAAGAGTATGATGGAACAGTCTCAACAAGTGGGACAGAAAGCCGATAACCTGGCTGAAGCACTCAAAAACCGAGGAAAGGTACACGGCGACTGGGGGGAACAAGTACTGAGCGACATCCTGCGCGACAGCGGATTGCGTGAGGGCGTAGAGTATTTGGTACAAGCAAGTTATAAGGGCGAACGAGGTAACGAACTGCGCCCCGATGTAGTGGTGAACTGTGCGGACGGGGCTCGGATAATCGTCGACTCGAAGGTATCACTCACTGCCTATCAGGACTATGTGGGTGCGGCAAACGATACAGAACGGGACGATGCACTACGGCGGAACTATGACTCCGTCATCAAACATGTTCGGGAACTGGCAGAGAAACAGTACCCTAAGTTTGTCGAAAACTCTATCTCATATGTACTGATGTTTATCCCCAACGAAGGGAGTTATGTACTGGCAATGAACCACAACAAAGGCTTGGGGCAAGAGGCGTTCAAGCAAGGGGTGGTAATAGTGAACCCCACCAACCTGATGCTCGTACTGAACCTCGTATTGCAGACCTGGCACAACACACGCCAAGAGGATAACTGCCGCGAGATAATCCGACTGGCAGAGGCTCTGTACGACAAGGTACAGGGCGTGGCAGACACCTGCCAAACCATGGGAGGGCAATTGCAGACCCTGACGAAAACCTACGACAAGGCAATGACGCAATTGGCTACCGGCTCGGGGAACCTGCTCAAACGCGTAGAGACCCTGCGCGGATTAGGCGTAACCAGCACCAAGAAAGCCAAAGCATCGCGTACTGTCCTCACAGAAAATGCTGCGACGGTGTTGGAAGAAAACACCCCAACGGCGGCAACGGACAGCGCATCATTCTCAGGCGAAAGAACGGGAAATACGGCTGCAACTTCGTCAGAAGAAACAGAAACTATCGTCTCCTCTGCTAATAGCACACCGATATTTTAACCTCACTCGTGGCGGATAACCACTTTTCTTGTTTCGGTATGGGTGCCATTCGTCAGACGGACGGTATAGACACCTTGTGGCAGATGCAGGCTTGTCCAATCTGCCGCTATCGTGGTCGGTTGTTGCCCCTCGGCGGTCGGCATGGGGGACGATAGGGTTGGGGATTTGTGTCCTATGCTCGTCGTAAGCCATAGGCGTCCCATGACATCGTAGACCTGTATCCTTGTTTCTTGTCGAGGGTCTGCGGGAGGAGCATTTAGTTCTTCTATCGCCGTGGTAGGGTCGTTATCGCCCCGGAACACGATGCGCAAGGTCCATCGGTCTTCGTTTATTCCCTGCTCGGCATAGAATAGGTAAGGCTGCTGCAGTAAGTTGACTGCCCGTACGCCGTTGTCCTCTATCCATATCGCTTCGATGTCGCTGTTCTCGGCGAGGAAACTCTCGTTGTATTCGATACGGTATTGCCCCGCTGCGGATACGCTTACTCCCAACGGTATTCGTCCCCGTGCATCGCTGCGGGAAAGGGCATTGAGTGCCAACGAATAGCCATTGCCCAGCGTGTAAATAGCCAGGCTTGTGGCTGCCGGTGCTTTGGGTACATCATTCCGAACGCCGTCCGAACAGGAGATACTATATGCGTCATCGATAAGCAATCCCGAATAGTCGGTCTCGTGTCCGTCGGTCAAACGCACGCCTGTCTCCACCTCATCCGTAGCCGAATGGGTCGCCCGCAATGCGGCAAGTATCGGATGTCTGTTGTCTATCGCAAACGACATGGTCTGCTCGCCACCGTCTATCTGCACGAAGAAGTTCTTAAAGGGCAAGAGTTGCAAATCGACATCCCGAACCGACATCTGCGTAAAGCCCGAATAGTCGCTGTTCGGAAGCGTAAGATAACGCACCTTATCTTCGCCCGTCAGTATCTTTCCGCTAAACGCTTCGTCTTCCTCACCCGAAAGCGAAGGTACATAGGTCGCCATATACGGATTGGCAACGAGGTTCCACCCCTTGTGGTTCTCGCGTACATCGGTGGCTTGCGACTCTTCCCAGCCGTTCACCATTACTGTCTTTTCCATCTCACTCGCTGCGGTAGAAAATCCCGCCATAGGAAAGCGCAGTAGCGTACTGCTCTCGCCCGCTACGGGGTCGGCTGCCACTATGTACCCTTTGCCTGCTTGCAGTGTCCCGCTCGCATCTGCCCATACCTCGTCGTTGGCATAGTTCTGCTTCGCCCGCAACTCGCCGTCGTAATAAAGCAGGGAAAAGTTTTCTGTTGTCAGCCCTGCACCACTCGGGTCGTAGGCGCGTTGGATGTCCGCAGAATTAACCTCGTAGGGCAAAGAAAAGCCGTAGTACTGCCCACTGCAGACCCGCATCTCGTAGACGATAGCCTTACAGACAAGGTTGCCCGCCAGATAAAGTTGCGGTACGCTGTCTTTCTCGGTCGTACCACCGATCTCTACCACGCCACTGCGCAGGACAAGCGTATCGAGCGTGAGGGTCTTTCCCTCCGGCACGATCACTTTCGCCGTGGGGTGAACCGTAAGCGTACCAAAGGTATTCTGTTTGCCTTGTCCGTCTATGGTAAGCACACTCCTGTCTCGCACTGCTATATCGAAGCCGTCTCGGTCTGCTGCCACAAGGCTGCCTATATAGGCTTGCGCCGTGGAGGTATTAGTCTCGCTTGCCATCAACGCAGGCGTAAGAAAGGTATCGCTTTGCCATTGGACACCGGCAGCATCGGTATACCCAAGCACCAATTCTTCATCGGGGTGCGTGCCTATACCGCTGATGGCTATTTCCGCTATGTTACCGCCTTGCTCTGTCAGTGTTGCCGACACCTCCGTGCCATCGAGCATCGCAGTCAGGCTGCTGCCTATTGTATGCGTGCTATGGTCGTACGCGACCGCTATCTTATCCGCATACCACTCCACAACCTGCATGGGCAGCCGCTTGTACTCTCCCGTGCAACGTGTCAGATAGGCAGTCCCGTCTGTCCACACGCTATAATAGGTTTGGTTCTCCGTAGGAGTAACGCTTGTTCCTGCTTCGATCAACTCATCGGGCGCAGTTGCTTGCGCTTCCGTAATAGGACTATCCACCCAACCCACGAACTGATAGTACGCTGTGGCACAATCCGTTGCGTCACCCGCTGTGCTGCTCGCCCTATCGGATAGGCTCGGGAAAAGGTGTGTCCCTTTTATCCGTTGGGTGCGCCCAATAGCGCATTGCTCTGTGCCGAATGTGGCGGTAGCCGAACGGTGCAACTCATCGATATAGACATGGTAGTTCGCTTCGCTGACCGTGAGGATGTAGGTGGCTGTTACTCCGCTGCCGTCTGCGGCAGAGGCAGTGATAACAGTCTGTTCGCCTATGAGCGCATTGCCTTTCTTTACCCGCAAGCGTGTGCCGTTCATCGTAGCAAAGGTGGCATCGCCTATGGTGTAGTTCAGTTGCTTATTCCATGCGTTCTCGGGCAATACACGCGCACTGATATAACACGAATCGCCCTCCTGGAGCGTCTGTGCTTCATGGTAAAGCGTGATACTCTCCACCTGCACCGCATTGTCCGAACAAGTAGGCGTTGAGAGATAAGTGGTGTCCGCTTTTGCGTAGTTCATCAGCACTATATCGTCTATGCGGGCAGTGTTAGACCCCGTATTGGCTATCTGCAAAGTAAAGGTCTTTACTCCATTCGGGATTGTGAGCAGCCAACTCTTCCCATACCCCACACAACTTACTTTCTCGGTTGCAGAGACCGACCATGTATTCGCAGAAGCCTTAAAGGTCAGTAACATTTCTTCTGCACCTCCCGTAGGAATACGCTGTATACTGAAGTAACCACTTGTGGCAAGATACAACTCCGGGGCTGTGCCGCCTGCTTTCGTTTCTTCGTACCCCTTAACAGAACCTCCTCCCTCATAGTAGGTAATGCTAGCCCCCTCGTAGGTAGTCGTTCCGCTGCCCATACCTGCCACCGAGGGCTTCTGTGTCCCGAAGTGCGAGAAATCCTCTGACCATAGCACCACACTGTCGGGCAAAGTACTGCTGCACGCTATCGTCTGCCGATAGACCGCATAGAGTGTGCAGTCTTCATTCGGCTCATAGACCGTACCCGCAGTGTAGAGTTTCGTAGCGGAGATACCGGTTATTGCAGTCGTTATTGCCGCCTCTGCCCAACCTGCGAACTCCCAATTGGCACAGGCTGCTGTTAAGTTCGGCAGCGTTACGCCTTCGCCCCCTACCTCTTCGGTCAATGTGGCAGGTTCAGTTGCCGCACCTCCCGTAGAAAAAGACACCGTGTATTGCGGCAGATCTACTTTCGTTCCGCTTATTTCTACTGTACCAAAGTGAAAATCATTGCCACTGGTGGTAGAAGTGGATCCCATATATTTCAGTTTAATGGTAGTAGTTGTATTCGGGACGTCCGTTATAGTGTATTTCTCCTCTGTATATTTCGAGATATAGGTGATACCGGATTCTATAGGAGAGGCTGTAATAGCCGCCATCTTATTACCATAAGCATAGAAAGTCAATTGAATATCCGTGTATCCCTTAAGGTTTAGATTCTTAATATCAATGGTTGTTCCACCCGCACCACTTTTTTTACCATAAGTATAGGTGCCCGCTTGGTCGAGTGCCTTATCAGACTGCAATGTCGCCACCTCTTTATTTCTCCAATTCCCCTCGTCAGCAGTTACTGCTGTATTGGCTTTGAGCGGCTGGTTCTGCCATGCAGCAATTATATCCGCCTTTGCCCCTACGGCAAAGAACAACAGGAACAGTACACCTACTGCCCCTCGCATACCCCATTGGTATAGTACTCTCATACCTGTCGTCGTATTTGTTTTAGCCGATTATTTCGTTCGTGTCATTGGGTTTGGCGGTTCGTCTATCCTCCCTGTATCCTCCCTGTATCCTCTCTGCATTCACATGGTATCCTCATTGCATCCACCTTGCTTTTAACATATATTTTCCATGTATTCGACTTGCAACGCCAGTCTATCTCTCACTCATCCCTTGCTTATCCATTGCTCATCCCTTGCTAAAAACAGCGGAGCGTACAAAGGGTACACCCCGCTGCTATAAGTCTTAATAAAAAGAAAATATCAACATCAGAAGTATTTCGTCTCGGTGCCGACAATCGAGGTCAGCAAGTTGTTTGCCAAACGGCTCGCCCCGAAACGGAAATGCGTATTGTCGAGCCATGCGCTGCCGAGTATCTCCTTCACCAGCGTGTAGTGCTGCACCGCCTCTTCGGTAGTGCTGACGCCGCCTGCAGGTTTATAGGACACAACCTCACCCGTCTTCTCGTGCCAATCTTTGATAGCGTGGCACATCACATAGGTCGCCTCGGGGGTAGCATTCACGGCTATCTTACCCGTAGAGGTCTTAATAAAGTCCGCGCCCGCAGCCATCGCCAAGATAGAGGCTTTGTAGATATTCTCCGCCGTCTTCAGTGCGCCCGTCTCGAGGATAACTTTCAGGTGCGCAGAGCGAATGGCTGCCTTAATCTCACTAATCTCGTCAAATACCTCTTGGTACTTGCCCTCGAGGAACTTACCAATCGAGATGACAATATCAATCTCCGTAGCACCTGCGGCTACCGCCATAGCGGCCTCGGCTACTTTAACCTCGATAAAAGTCTGCGATGCAGGAAAGCCTGCTGCCACCGCCGCTATCCCAATCGGCTCGGTAAGCGTATCATGCGCCGTTGCTACCAATGCAGGGTACACACACATGGCTGCCACATTGGGTACGCCGGGGAAGTGCTTGGCGAACTCATTGACTTTCTGTGCCATACCTGCCACTTTAGCCGTAGTATCATCGCCATTCAGTGTGGTCAAATCTATCTGATGAAGGCACTGTTTCCAGACCTCGACCGTGTTATTCTCCGCGAAATGCTCACTCAGTATTTTCTCGCACGCTGCGTGTACGGCAGCATCGTCTTGATGGCAGTCATACTGCGCAAATAGTTCTTCAAACTTATCCATAAGGCTTTGATATAGTGTAAATAAAAAGTGTGTTTGTATGCTTGTGGGGCTATCAGTCATTCGCGATACGCCCGATAACGGTCTCGTTGCCGCGTACGATATCGCCCGTCTCGACATATATTTCCGTATTCAAGGGCAGGTACATATCTACACGCGAACCCAACTTAATGAACCCAAGGTGCGTATTGCGGTGCGAGGGTTTGCCCGCACGGGCGTAAGTAACAATGCGTCGAGCCATGGCACCCGCTATCTGCCGCACGGCAATCTGTACCTTACCGGGTGTCTCGATGACCACCAGCGAACGCTCATTCTCCGTACTCGACTTGGGCAACCATGCCCCTTTGTGCCGCCCTTTCTGATGCTCCGATACAAGCACGGTACCGTCAATGGGATACCAGTTCGCATGGACATTAAACGGCGACATAAAGATACTGACCTGCAACATCTCAGCGTGGAAGTACTCATTCTCCACCGTCGGCTCTACCACCACCACACGCCCGTCGGCAGGGGCGACCAAGAAATTCGGGTCGTCCACTTCCATGACACGCATCGGGTTGCGAAAGAAATAGGTAACAAAAACCAGCAATATCGCCGTCAACACAAGCGTAACAGCCAATATCCAATGTGAGAAGCACAGATAGACAGCGATGTTGATAATAAAGAGCAGGAGAACCAATCCGACGAGGGTATTACGCCCCTCTCGATGGATATGCAAGCGGTTGATTTTCTTCATTGTGGAGTATATAGAGGAGCGCGTTGTTCCGCTCCCGATAGTGGTGAAATAATAGCGTATAGATGCGTCTATGCCCACTCGGCGTATGGGAACTGCGCCAGCATCTCCGCGGCTTGGTCTAATCCCGTCTGCAGTTTCTTATCGAGCATCATCTTAAACATCATCGGCAGGTCTGCCTTGATAGTCAATCGAATACGCGTATCGGCAGGCGCAACCTCTTTGAGTTGAACCCAGAAATGGACGGCAACAGGTATATTCTCCACCCCGAACTTAAGCGTGTCGTTCTCGATACGATCGACAATCGAGATAGTGAATTTCTGCCCCAATCCGTCCACTTTCATTCGCACGGAATCGGCGGTTATCTCCAGTTCCTGCACTTTGTCTGCGGGGATAAGATGGCGCACCCGCTCGAGATTCTCGAGGTTGCCTAACACACGATACACCTGCTCTGCCGAGGCATGTGCACTGCAAATTTTGCTTTCGTATTTTGTTTCGGACATAGCGTTATTTCTTCCATTTAGCGGGGTTCTTATGCCATTGGCGCAGGGTCTCGAGGTCTTCGTCGGAGAGGACACCCGCATCCTCCGTCACACGCAGCAGCGAAGTGAAGTTCGTCAGCGAGACAAAAGGCACATCTTCATCGGAGAAGACCCTCCGCGCGGCAGGCAACTCGAAATCGAACAGCGAGACTACCGCCTCTACCGAACAGCCGTTATTACGCACAGCCTCAATCACTTTCTCCACATTACGCCCTAGCGTAACTTGGTTCTCGATGATGACCACTTTCTGTCGCGGACGCAGGTCGCCCTCTATCTGATTCTCCAACCCGTGGTCTTTGGGCGTGGGGTAGATGTATATATATGGAAGTGCCAATTGTTCTGCCACAAGCAGCCCGTGCGATATGGCATTGATAGCAATACCTGCTATCACATCCGCATCGGGATAGAGTTCTGCCACCGTGCGCGCCAACTCCAACTTAATGAAATTGCGCATATAAGTATAGGAAAAAATCTTTCTGTCGTCGAAGTAGATAGGCGATTTCCAGCCGTTTGCCCACACAAAGGGACTCGCCGTCTGAAGACGAAATGCCCGCAACTGAAGCAGTTTCTTGGCGATTAGCAGTTCTTGATTTTCCATAGATTTAAGTGGTTTTATGTCTTTAAGCGTGGTTTTATGTCTTTAAGCGGGCAAAGATACTACTTTTCTGCCATATACGCAAGTCTTTTATGCATTATGGAAAGTATAGTGCACAATTTCCCGTCTTTTGAATATGCCGCTTGCGTGCGCTAACTGCTCTCTAACCCCATCGACCGGCACGAAAAAAAGGGTAAGCGGACTATATCGCACCGCTACAACCTCCTACCCTTGCTTCGGTCAAGACCTGGGGGAATTCAGAGGGAGCTGGTCGTATAGGACTTACCCTATTTTTCTGTTTGGGCTGCAAAGGTACGGAAACTTTTTGACATAGCCAAATTATTCCGCACTTTTCGCCTAATGGACTATCGCTTGTATTCCTCCCACTTCGTGTTCCGCATATCGCCGCTCTTGAGGAACTCCTCGTGCATGGCGAGTGCGCAACTCAATACATGCGGCGTGTGCGCTGTCTTCGCCATAGCCAGATACTCGTTGAGCATCGGGCGATACTGTGGGTCTACGCAGTTGTCGATTATCGTATGCGCACGCTGTATCGGGCTCTTGCCACGCAGGTCGGCAATACCGTGTTCCGTGATGATTACCTTCACGCTATGCTCGCTGTGGTCGAGGTGGCTCACCATCGGCACGAACGCCGAGATACACCCGCCCTTAGCCGTCGACGGCGTGGTGTAGATGCTGATGTAGGCGTTGCGGGTAAAGTCGCCCGAGCCGCCGATACCGTTCATCATCTTCGTGCCGCACACATGCGTCGAGTTGATGTTGCCGTATATGTCTGCCTCCAAGGCGGTGTTGATGGTTATCAAGCCCATGCGTCGTGCCACTTCGGGGTTGTTGCTTATCTCTTGCGGGCGAAGCACAATCTTGTCGCGGAAGAAATCGATGTGGTCGATGATGTCTTGCAGTTTGTCTGCCCCCACGGTCAGCGAGCAGCCGCTTGCGAACTTCACACGCCCCTCTTTCATCAAGCCCACCACCGAGTCTTGAATCACCTCCGTGTACATCTCAAATGCAGGAATGTGCTTGTTCTCGCCCAGTGCGCCCAGCACGGCATTGGCGATGTTTCCCACGCCCGACTGTATGGGCAGGAACGACTGCGGAATACGCCCTTCCTTCATTTCCGTTTCGAGGAACAGTGCCACATTCGCACCGATTCGTGCCGTCGTGTCGTCCAGCGGCGAGAATTTCCCCACCTCGTTCGGACGATTCGTGCGCACCACGGCGACTATCTTCGCGGGGTCTACCTTGATATGGTCTTTCCCGATACGGTCAGACGGCTTGTAGATCGGTATCTCTCGGCGTGCGGGCGGGTCGAGCGGCTCGTAGAGGTCGTGCAGTCCCCGCATCGTCGCAGGCATTGCCTCGTTTAGTTCGACGATAATTTTCGGTGCCAATTCGCAGAATGTCAGCATATTGCCCACGCCGGCAGTCGGCACTATCACGCCCTCTTCGTCCACATAGCACGCCTCAATAATGGCAAAGTCGGGCTTGCGCAAGAAGCCGTAGCGCAAGTCTTGTGCCAGTTCGCTCAGGTGCATATCGAAGTAGTGCGCACCTTGTGCGTTGAGTTCAGTGCGCAGGTCTTTGTTGCCTTGGTAGGGCGTACGGAAATCGATGGCGTGCGCACGCGCCAATGCGCCGTCGCAACTGTCGCCGGTCGAGGCGCCCGTATATACTCCTATCTTATAGGGTTTGCCCTCTGCGTGCAATGCCTCCGCACGATGGGCGATAGCGGTTGGAACATCTTTAGGAGCGCCGGCGGGTGTAAATCCGCCCATACCTACAGCGGCTCCGTCAGGTACGAGTAATGCAGCCTCTTCGGCTGTCATAAAAGGAAGTGCCATGATACTATGTGTTTTGGTTGTTTCGGACTGCAAAGATACATGTTTTTCCGCACACCACCAAACGAATTTCGCGCAAAGATACTATTCCTGCCTGTACGACTTCGGTGTCATACCCGTGTGCGTCTTAAAGAAACGGTTGAAGAACGCCACATTGTCGAACCCGAGCGAGAGGGCTATCTCCTTGATTTGCAGGTTGGTAATCTTCAGTTGTGCCTTGGCGTCGGTCAGCAGGGCGTCGATGATGATGTCGCCCGCCGTGCGGTTGCTTACGGACTTTATCGTCGAGCAGAGGTGCGGCAGCGTGATACGCATCGCCTCGGCGTACTGCCCCACATGGTGCCACTCCTGATAGTGTTTCAGCACCAATTGGCAGTAGTCTTGATATATCTCCGTCCGCCTGTCCACGGGGCGCATGATGTATTCGTCCTGCGAGCGGGCGTAGGAAGCATAACTCGTCTGTAACAGATTGAATATGTGTACCATCTTTGCCGAATCGAGCATCGACGGGGTGGTGTTCGTCGCCTGCAGCAGCAGGGCGGCAAACGATTTGATCACCTCTCCCTGTTCGGGCGTGATATGCACTATCGGCGAGCGCAACTGCAAGGCAGTCAGCGACATACGGCTGCTGAAAGTGTTCTTATCGAGGAAAGACGAGGAGAAGAGAATATAGTACACCAGTGCGTCCTCAGAGAACTCGTGGATGAGCAGAAAACTCCCCGGCTCGAGCAGCAGCACATCGCCCTCGTTGAAGTCATATTGTGTAATATTGATGGTCGCCCGCGCCGTGCCGCGCACCATGTAGGCGTATACGCCGCACTTTATTTTGCACGGGAAACGCCCGTATTCGTTCAGCACTTTGCCGCTTGCGTCGCCTATTAGGTAATCGACGGGGCAGTCCAACAGGGGGATATTCTTCTCTTCTGCTTCCATAGGAATAGGATTGTATCGTTCGTTTTTCGGGGTGTACTTCTGCCGCTTCTCGGGCAGCAAGCCAAACCCGCTGCAAAGGTACAACGAATATCTGTATTTTACAACAATTCGTAAAAGAAAGTCGCCTTTTTATATCAAAACAGGTATTTTTCTCCGTCTTATCGAAAGAAAAGCACTGTCCGTCCTCGGATAGTCGCAGACCGTCGAACCCGCCCCACCCCAACGCCGCGCCCACCCAAAGCACTAGCGGCCTTATCGTGTGCAATTCCCGCAGATAGTCGGCAGCGACGGTCGGTGCAGCACCTCTCGGCGAAAAGTGTCCGCCTTGGGCGAGTGATACGCAGCGGCAAGCCCCTCGACGAGCAGGTTCCCGTAAGCGTGTTCGTGCGCTTTGTCGAAGCAGCAAGGGAGGATGTCGCCGCCCGTGGTGATGACCGCCCCTGCCCATAGGCGGAAACACGGGCTGCTCTTTCGCCACAATCGCTGCAGCAGTGTCTGCTTGGGGCGGTAAGTCCCGTCTGCCGACAGTGTGTAGCGGGCATAGCGCAAGTCGCCGGGCATGAGCGGGTTACCGTGCCGATAGTCGTAGAACTGTGCCGTCTTGAAGACCAATCGGTCAGCCCCTAACGACCGATACGAATGCCGCAGCGTGTCCCATTCCTGTTCGTTCGTGCGCAGGCGCAGACACTGCAACTCCACGATCGGGTGTCGACTCTTCCGCCGCCGTTTGCTTTCGTTGAGCCACCGCAGGGCAGAAAGCACTTTCTCTCTGTCGCCGCCCACGCGATAGGCGTTGTAGGTCGCATCGGTCAGCCCGTCCATCGAGATAATGATGCGCCTAAGCCCGCTATCGACCAGTGCATCCGCCATTTCTTCCGTCATGGGTTGCGCGTTGGTCGACACGATGGTGTAGAGTCCCGCCTCGTGCGCCTCGCGTATCATCTCGGGCAGGTTCGTGTTTAGCAGCGGTTCGCCTTGGAAGAAGAACTGCACCGTGTGCGCGTACGGAGCGGCTTGTCGCAGCACCTCTTGCCACACCTCTGTGCGCATCCGTGCGGGTTTCTCGCCTGTGGTCGGTCGCCCGCCCGCCATGCCTACGGGGCATTCGGGGCACCGCAGCGGGCAGAAGTTCGCAGGTTCAACGGAGAGAAATGCGGGCAAATGCCGCACGCGCACTATGCCCCATAGGCTCAGTGCGTAACTCCCGTAGCAGCGCAAGAGGTTGCCCAAGCGGCTGCCTGCGTCATATAATCGTCGGTGCAGGATAGGTCGAGAGTTAGTGAACGGGTATTTTGTTGACGCGTCGTTCGTGTCGTCCGCCCTCGAAATCGGTCGCGAAGAAGGTGTCCACTATCTGCAGTGCCCGTTCGACCGAGATGTAGTTTGCGGGCATGCCGAGCACATTTGCGTTGTTGTGTTGGCGGGCAAGGCGGGCAAGCGGCGTGTCCCAGCAGAGGGCAGCGCGGATGCCTTGGTGCTTGTTCGCGGTCATGCAGATGCCGTTACCCGTCGAGCAGATAACGATACCGAAATCGTACTCGCCTCGTTCCACGGCCTCCGCCAGTGGGTGGGCGAAGTCGGGGTAGTCGCAACTCTCGGTGGAGTAGCAGCCGAAGTCGTGCAGTGCGGCACCTTGCGCCGTCAGGTGGTGGATTACTTCCTGTTTCAGGTTATACCCTGCGTGGTCGCTCGCTAGGGCAATTTTGAGTCCTTCCGTCATAAGTTTGTTATCAATTAGCGATGAACAATGAACAGTTACCCGATTCCCTGCAAGTAGCGTGCCAAATTCCCCACGCCGTCCCATAGTATTTTCGCACAAAAGTAGCACAAAGTAAGCGAGTGGCGTGCCAAATTCCCCGAAATGTGCCATCATAGTGTATCGTCCAAGCCGCCGGGCGGTGCGTTTCCCGACGCCTGAAATCCCGTGTCGATCTCGAGACCGGCGTATAGGATAACCGATACATAACCGACACATAACCGAAACATAACCGATACATATGAATACTTTCGTACTACTTTGCAGCCTATCCGATAATACTTTCGTCGGTATCGGATAGGCCGTTTTGTGAACCTTCCCCGCCTGCCGAACAAATCCTCCTTGCTGATGTCCCCGCCTACCCGCCTATGTCCCTACCTGCCTACCGCCCGCCCCTCTTTGCCCTTCCCATTTTGCCCAAGCCTACAAAAACCCTCAAAGTACACAAAAGCCCACAAAGTCCCCAAAGTACAAGAACAAGCCCACAAAGTCCCCACAACCCCAAAGCCCCGAATGCTTTTTTATCTTGTCCCAACGCTACAGGGAATGTGCCCTGGGGTATAAAATCGATGCTTTTTCTCTACAGATATTGCGAATTTCGATTTTTTGATATATCTTTGCAGCCCATTTGTTTAAGGGGACTTCTATAAATTACTATTTATAGCCCTATTTGGAGAAATTATTACTAAACGGGGAATGTATGAGAGCCCCCGCATCATTATGCAATTTACTTTCGATCTTCTGCACCAAGTCCTTTTCGAGGGTTCGTCGTTGCACATCTCTGCCGAAGCACGCAGGGAGGTAGAGTCTTGTTACCGCTTTTTGGAGCAATTCGCCTGCGACAAGGTCATCTACGGCATCAACACGGGCTTTGGGCCTATGGCGCAGTGGCGTGTAGACGATCAGTACCTGACCGACCTGCAATACAACATCATTCGCAGCCACTCCACGGGGGCAGGCGAGCCGCTTGACGACCGCTATGTGCGTGCCGCCATGATTGCCCGTTTGGGTTCCTTCTTGCAGGCCAAGAGCGGCGTGCATACCGAGATTGTGGATTTGCTTACGGAGTTTATCAACCGCAGCATTATTCCTTTCGTGCCGAAGCACGGCAGCGTGGGGGCAAGCGGCGACCTCGTACAATTGGCGCATATCGCTCTATGCCTTATCGGCGAGGGCAAGGTGCATTACAAAGGTGAATGGCGCAAGACGGCAGAAGTATTGTCGGAATGCGGTCTGCAGCCTATTCACATCCATATCCGCGAGGGCTTGAGCGCCACCAACGGCACTTCGGTTATGACGGGTATCGGTGTGGTCAATCAGTTTGATGCCGAGAACCTGCTGCGTTGGGCGGTACTGACCAGTGTCTGGATGAACGAGGTGGCGCAGTCGTTTGACGACTTGATGGCAGCCCCGCTCAACGAGTACCGCCGCCACGAGGGGCAGATATACATTGCCTCCGAGATGCGCCGTCTTTCCACGGGCAGCCGCTGCTTGCAGAAGCGCGAGCACGAACTCTACGACAACGGGCATAATGCGGACAAAGTCTTTGAGCATAAGGTGCAGGCGTACTACAGTCTTCGCTGCACCCCACAGATTTTGGGGCCTATATGGGAGACTTTGCAGAACAGCCGCCGCGTATTGGAGGAGGAGTTGAACGCCGCCAGCGACAACCCTATCGTCGATCCTGTCACCCAAAATGTCTACCACGGCGGCAATTTCCACGGCGACTATATCTCGCTTGAGCAGGACAAGGTGAAGATTGCGTTGGTGCGCCTTACCATGACCGCCGAGCGACAACTCAACTACCTTTTCCACGACCGTATCAACGGCATCCTGCCGCCTTTCTTGAATTTGGGTGTTTTGGGGCTGAATTACGGTATGCAGGCGTGCCAATTCACGGCCACGAGTACCACAGCCGAGAGCCAGACGCTCGCCATGCCGAACTATGTGCATTCCATCCCCAACAACAACGACAACCAGGACATTGTCTCGATGGGTACCAATACCGCCGAACTCTGCAAGCAGGTTATTGACAATGCCTACCAAGTGATGGCGATTTTGGTTATGGCGTTGGCGCAGGCGGTAGACTGCTTGGGCATACAGGACAAATTGGCGCCTGCCACCCGTGCGGAATACGACGCCGTTCGCCGTCTGACGCCGACCATTGTGGAGGATACGCCGTTCTACGAGGATATCGAGGCGCTCATTCAGCACCTCCGTTCCAAGGCCTAATTCCTGCCTTCCCCGACCCACCCCAATACCTCTCCCGTATTTCGCCCTATTTTCCCCAACAATCATCCAACCCATTGTATAACTTACATACTAACAAACCCAATGAAACGATTACTATTCACCCTACTCTGCCTTTGCACGCTCAGTGCAGTGGCTTTTGCCAAAGAGGACACTCTCGTTGGCACATTCGAGAAAGTCGATAACTACTACATACTGAAGGGCGAGGACTCCCTTACCAAGATGGACAAAGAGGCTTACCTCCGCTTTATCCACTCCAATTGCCCCGAGGCATGGAACAGTTACCAGAAGGGCACTCGTCTATGGAAAGCCGGCTGGGGTCTTCTCGGTGCCGGCATTGGCGTTGAGTTCCTCATCGGTGTCCCTATGTATTGCGTAGGATTGTATGGTATCTACAACGATGATGATACGAACCGTAATATCTTACTCACCTATGGTGGTGCAGCCATTATCGGTCTTGGCTCGGCCATGGAACTCGGTTCTATTCCTTTGTTGGTTGTCGGAGGCATCAAGCGCAACAACACCTACGAGGTATACAACGAGCAGTGCCGTCAGCAGCAGAACACGCTCTATCTCAGCATGCAAGCCGGCGCCAACGGTATCGGGCTTGCGCTCAAATTCTAACCCTCGCAGCAGGCAAAAGGCAGAAAACAAGATGGCAAACGAGAAATACGCTTTAGTCACAGGTGGCAGTCGCGGCATAGGTCGTGCCATTGCCGAGCGTTTGGCGCACGACGGGTATACGGTCGTCATCAATTACCGAAGCAACACCGAAGCAGCAGAGGAAACACTCCATACCATTACCGCAGCAGGCGGTCATGCCGAACTGCTGCCTTACGATGTCTCCGATGCCGCCGCCACGGAGGCCGCCCTCACTGCCTGGCAGTCGCAGCACCCCGATGCGCATTTCGATGTATTGGTCAACAACGCCGGTATTCGCCGCGATAACCTGTTGGTCTTCATGAACGGCGACGAATGGAACGATGTCCTCCGTACGAACCTCGATGGTTTCTACCACCACACCCGTTTCGTGCTGTCGGGTATGCTCCGTGCCAGACACGGGCGTATTATCAATATCACCTCTATCTCCGGTGTCACGGGCTTAGCGGGTCAGGTCAACTACTCTGCCGCCAAAGCCGCCCTGATAGGAGCGACCAAGGCGCTTGCCAAAGAGGTGGCGCAGCGCAAGGTTACGGTCAATGCCGTTGCGCCGGGCTTTATTGCCACCGACATGACGGCAGATTTGGACGAAGAGGCATTGAAGAAGACCATCCCCATGGGGCGCTTTGGCAAGCCCGAAGAAGTGGCGGCTTTGGTCAGTTTCCTTACGAGCGACGAGGCAGCCTATATCACAGGACAGGTCATCCAAGTAGCGGGCGGTATAGGCTAACCCACCGCCGCCGTACGCATACTGTCACCTACGCTCAACGAACCATACACATAGAATCAATCACTTACACGACACTTTCAGCGAACGAATGAAACGAGTTGTCATCACCGGCATGGGTATTTGGGGCTGCCTTGGGCAGAACCAAGAGGAAGTTGCCCGCTCGCTCCATGCGGGCAAGAGCGGTATCGGAATCGACCCTTTCCGCACCGAATACGGGCTGCGCAGCCCGCTGACGGGTATTGTCCCCATGCCCGACCTCAAGCCGTTATTACACCGTCGCCTCCGCACCGGTATGTCCGAGGAAGCGATGTACGCTTTTATGGCGAGCCGCGAGGCATTTGCCCAGGCAGGCATTGACGAGCAGTACCTGCTCGACCACGAAGTAGGCATTCTTTTCGGCAACGACAGCACCGCCAAGGCCACCATCGAGGGGCACGAGATTCTGCGCGAGAAGCACGACTCTGCCCTTATGGGTTCGGGGCTTATCTTTCAGTCCATGAACTCCACGGTCAATATGAATCTTTCCACCATTTTCCACCTGCGGGGTATCAATTTCTCCGTGTCCGCAGCCTGCGCCAGTGGCAGCCACGCCATCGGCTTGGGTACGATGTTTATTCGCCAGGGGCTGCAAGATATGGTGCTTGTGGGGGGAGCGCAGGAAGTCAATGCCTACGCCATGGCGTCGTTCGATGCGTTGGGTACCTTCTCTACCCGCACCGACTGCCCGACCAAGGCCTCTCGTCCTTTTGACCAAGACCGTGACGGACTCGTGCCGAGCGGTGGCGCAGCCGCCTTGGTGTTGGAGGACTACGACCATGCCCGTGCGCGTGGGGCAGCCATTCTCGCCGAGGTCTGCGGCTACGGTTTCTCAAGCAACGGCGGCGGTATCTCTCAGCCGAGCGAAGAGGGGTCGTTCATTGCCATGCAGCGAGCCTTAGCCGACGCCCATCTCTCTGCTTCCGAGATCGATTATGTCAATGCGCACGCCACTTCCACGCCGCAGGGCGATGCCGAAGAGGCGGTCGCACTGAGTCGCCTTTTTGCGGGACAGAAAGCATGGGTCAGCAGCACCAAGTCCATGACCGGCCACGAGTGTTGGATGGCAGGTGCCAGCGAGGCGGTCTATTCCGTCCTGATGATGCGCCATGGCTTTGTAGCGCCTAATATCAATCTTGAGCATATCGACGAGCGGGCAAAAGACCTTCGCCTTGCCGCCGAAACCATCGATACCCCCGTGCGCACCGTGCTGAGCAATTCGTTTGGCTTTGGTGGCACCAACAGCGCACTTGTTCTTTCCTTATGAAACTATTTGAATCTTTACGAAAACACTACTCCAAAGAGCAGTTCTCCGCAGCGCAGGCACAGAATTTGGCGCACATTTATTCATGGGGGCCCGTCACATTCCAGGTGGCTCGCCTCATGATCCGCTACGGCATCTTTGATATGTTGGGCGAGGCGGGCAACGAAGGACTGACGCAGGAGCAGATTTCCGAGCGTACCCATCTCAGTCCGTACGCCACCAAGTGTCTGTTGGAGTCGTCGCTTACGATGTGCACCGTCCTGATAGACCCCGCCACCGACCGTTACCGCCTCAGCAAGACCGGTTGGTTCTTGCAGCACGACCAAATGATTCGTGCTGACATCGATTTCAACCACGATGTCAACTACGAGGGTTGGTTCCTGCTCGACAAGGCGTTGGAAGAAGGTCGCCCCGCCGGGCTGAAGCACTTTGGCGATTGGCCGACTATCTACGAGGGACTCTCCTCGCTGCCGGAGCCGGTGCAACGCTCATGGTTTGGATTCGACCACTACTATTCGGACCACTCCTTCACGGAGGCGCTCCAAATCATCCAAGCCAACCAAACGAAGACCCTGCTCGACATTGGCGGTAACACGGGTCGTTTTGCCCTGCGTTGCGTAGCGGCAGCCCCCGAAATTGAGGTAACCATCTGCGACCTTCCGCAGCAGATCGCCCTCATGCAGAAAACCACGGCAGGCAAGCCTGGTGCAGACCGTATCCACGGCATCGGGGTCAATCTGCTCGACCCTGCGCAGGCGCTCCCCGCTGACCGGCATTTCGATGTGGTGTGGATGTCGCAGTTTTTGGACTGCTTTGGCGAGCAGGAGATCGTGTCCATTCTCACCCGTGTGGCACAAATTATGGACGCCGACACGCGCGTATATATTATGGAGACGCTTTGGGATAGGCAGGACTACCCCGCAGCCGCTTTCTGTCTAACGCAAACCTCGCTCTATTTCACGGCGTTGGCGAACGGTAACAGCAAGATGTACAACACCGACGATATGACCCGCCTTATTGCCGCAGCAGGCCTCAGCGTCGAGACCATTCACGACCGCATCGGCAACGGCGGCCATAGCATTTTGGTCTGCAAGAAGTAACTGACAAAAGTAACTAACATTCATAGGGGTATCCGAATTTGCCCCGTCAAACAAGCATAAACAAACGAATACAACATGACAAAAGAAGTACTCGCAGAAAAAGTAAACGCCATTCTGATTAACGAATTTGAAATAGAGCAGGACAAGCTCACGCCGACGGCTCGCCTTCGTGAGGACATCGGTATCGACTCGCTCGATTTTGTGGATATTGTCGTAGCCATCGAGGGCGAATTTGGTTTCAAGCCCACGGCGCAAGAACTCAAGCAGGTCAAGACGCTCGACGAACTCTACACCTTCATCGAGCAGCACCTCGCCTAAAAAGAACAGGTGCAACAATCATTTTTTGACACCTAAAAAGAATAGGTGCACTAATCATTTTCAGCACCTAAAAAGATCAGGTGTAACAATCATTTTTGGCACAAAAAACAGCCCAATTCCCGAAGGAGTCCCGAACCAACTCCTTCTTTTAGCCCCATAGACGCCTATGCAATGGACAGGACAAACCGGTGGAACCTCATGGCAGCAGCGAGCGCTCATCGCCCTGTTCCGTCGTATTCCCGTGCGTGTGCTTTATGGCGCCATGAGCATTTGGCTGCTTTGGTATATGGTTGCCCGTCGTTCCGCCACGGTGGCCATCTATCAGTACCATCGTCGTCGCGGACGCAGCCGTTGGCACGCCCTGTGGGACACCTATCATAGTTACTACTGCTTCGGGCAAGCCATCCTCGATCGCTTTGCGGTCTTTGCCGGCTGCACCTACCAAGTCGAGGTGCCCGACTATACCACTTTCACCGATTTGTGCGACCAACCCGATGGTTTCATCGTACTATTCTCGCATCTCGGCAATTCCGAGATGGCAGGTTACTGTTTGCGTGCCACCAAGCGCATGAACATTCTTGCTTATGCCGGCGAGACCGAGATTGTGGAGCAGCAGCGCTCCGATTCTCTCCACCGGAACAATTTGTGGATTATTCCCATTCGTCCCGATAGTATGGACCATCTCTTCGCCATCGATACTGCCTTGCAGCGTGGCGAGATTGTGGGTATGGCGGCAGACCGCACCATGCAGTCCAAGACCATCGATTGCACCTTTATGGGTGCGCCCGTGCATTTTCCCGCAGGGCCCTTCACTATCTGTGTTACCATGCGCCGCCCCATTTGCCTTGTTTTCGTGCTGAAAACCGCATGGAATCGCTATCGTGTCGAGGTGCAGACCCTGTCGCCGGACACTACACTGCCGCGCCGTGAGCAGATCACCGATCTTGCCCGCCGTTATGCCGCTGTTTTGGAGCAGCAGACCCGCCTTCACCCTTACCAGTGGTTCAATTTCTACGATTTTTGGAAACAATAGTCCTCGCATGGCTCTATCCGATCTTGACATATTGTCCCTTATTCCGCAGCGTCCGCCTTTCGTGTTTGTCAGCCGTTTGCTGACCGCCGACGAGACGCACGCCGTGGCGGAATACACCATCCCCGCCGACTGCCCGCTCTTGCAGGGCGAGCGGTTCACCACGGCAGGCTTGCTCGAGAACATGGCGCAGACCTGTGCCGCACGCATCGGTTATTTGCAGGTAGCCCAACAGCAGCCCGTGCGTATCGGCTATATCGGTGCGCTCAACCCGCTCGATGTCCGGGCGTGGCCGCAAGCGGGCGACACCATTACCTGCGAGGTGGTGCTGACCGAGTCGGTTTTCGACATCTCGCTTTTCCATTGCACGAGCCGCCGAGGTGACACGCTTTTGGCGGAAGGCAACCTCAAATTAGCCCTGATTTAGATGTTTTGCGTTGCGCATAATATTACTTCTCCGTTGGGCGACACCTCTGCCACCAACCTGCAAGCCATCCTTGCCGGTCGCAGTGCGCTTTGTCTGTACGACCATCGTTTTCCGAGCGTTGAGCCGTTTTGTGCCTCGCTTTTCAGCACGCCTCGTTCGTTTGTTGATCTTGCCGTTGCTTCAGCCCGTGAGGCATTGAGCCGTTGCGATATTGACCCTGCCGACCCGCAAACCATTCTCGTTCTTTCCACCACTAAGGGCGACCACCTCGACCTGCTCACCCCGGCCCGCCGCATTACTGCTCTGTTGGGCAATCCCAATCCGCCCGTTGTTGTTTCCAATGCCTGCATATCGGGCGTCAGCGCACAGATAGTCGCTGCCCGCCTGCTCTCACAGCACCACTACGAGCATGCCGTGGTCATCGGCTGCGATGTTATGACGCAATTCATCGTTTCGGGTTTCCAATCGTTCAAGGCATTGTCCCCCACGCCCTGCCGTCCCTTTGATGCCGAGCGTACAGGACTCAATTTAGGCGAAGCCGCTGCCACCATCGTGTGGAGCAACCGCCTGCCTCAGACCCCGTCGTGGCAGTATCTTGCCGGCAGTATGCACAACGATGCCAACCATATTTCCGGACCCAGCCGCACAGGCGAAGGCGCATATCGTTGCCTGCGTGATATTTTGTCCACTGTCCCCGCCGAACAGATCGATATGGTCAGCGTGCATGGCACCGCCACGGTCTATAACGACGAGATGGAATCCATTGCACTCGACCGTGCAGGACTGATTTCCAAACCTTTAGCCGTTTTCAAGGGCTACTACGGACATACATTGGGTACAGCGGGCGTACTCGAAACCATCCTTTCCATGCTTCTTCTTTGTGAGGACACCCTGTTGGGTTGCCCCCGCTATACGCAGTGCGGCACCTCGCATACACCCAACCTCTCCGCCGAAAACCGTCCGCTCTTTTCCCAAGCACAGACCCCAAAAAGCGAACATTTTCCCAAAGAAATAGAGAACCCAACCCCATCCACAGAGAACCCAACCCCATCCACTCGCACCTTTATCAAGATGCTCTCCGGCTTTGGTGGTTGCAACGCCGCCGCTTGCTTCCGCCTAACAGCCCCAAAAACGATCACATTATGACGCACAGTCCCCTTGACATACAAATCACTCCCAACGAGGTCATTGCCTTAGGACTCCCGAAGGTAGAATCTACCGAGCGGGGAGGAAGGCTCTTGACCGACCTGTACCGCCGCTATGTTGGCGACTACCCCAAGTTCTTCAAGATGGACTTGCTCTCACGGTTGGGCTTTCTCGGCACCGAGTTGCTCCTGCAAGCCGAGGGAGCCGAGCGTTTTGTACCCCGCGAGGATCGTGCCGTCATATTCGGCAACCGGCAGGCGTCTCTCCAAAATGATACCGACTATCTCCGTACCATCACCGACCCTGACCATTACTATCCGAGCCCTGCGCTCTTTGTCTATACTTTGCCCAACATTGTGACGGGCGAAATCGCTATCCGCAACAAGTATTTCGGTGAGACCTGCTTCTATGTAGCAGACGGCATGCCAGAGTTGCTCTCATTGGCAGAACTCACCTTGCAGACCACTTCCCAACAATCCGCTCTTGTGGGTTGGGTGGAATGCACCGACGAACAGAATTTTTACGCAAATATCAAACTTATATGGAAGAACTGATTCAACAACTCAAACAACAAATTATCGAGGCGCTCAACTTTGACGACATGCGTCCGGAAGATATTGACACCGATGCGGCACTCTTTGGCGAGGGCTTAGGGCTTGACTCTATCGATGCGTTGGAACTCATCGTCTTGTTAGACCGTCAGTACGGCATCAAGGTGGCTGACCCTAAGGCAGGCAAAGAGATATTCCGTTCCGTACGCACCATGGCGGAGTTCATAGAGCAAAACCGTACGAAATAATGAAGATTGCCGTCACCGGAATAGGAATTATCTCTGCCATCGGGCATAACCAAACGGAAGTACTGACCTCATTACGGGCGGAGCAGACGGGTATTGCTCCCATCCGCTATCTCTCTACCGTGCATACCGATTGGCTCGCAGGCGAGGTCAAACTCACCGACAGCGAACTGCGCCAACGGATCGGTATCGGTTCTATCGAGGCTATCAGTCGCACTGCCCTTTTGGGTATAGTGGCGGCTCGTGAGGCAGGTACACAGGCAGGTATCACCGATTGGTCGGATGCAGCCTTGGTATCCGGCACCACAGTAGGCGGTATGGATACCACCGAGCAGTATTGGGAGTCGTGGAAACAGGACGAAAATCTCTCCTATATTGCACAGCACGAAGCGGGTGCCAGTACAGAGGCCATTGCCCGCCATGTGGGGCACTTTTCCCGAACCACTACCGTATCAACTGCCTGCTCTTCGGCACTCAATGCCATCGAGTTGGGGGCAAATATGTTGCGTACCGGCGTAGTCCGTCGTGTAGTGGCAGGAGGAGCGGAGTGTCTGAGTCGTTTCCATCTCAACGGATTCCACTCGCTCATGATTCTCGACCCTGCTCTGTGCCGTCCTTTCGATGCTACCCGTGCAGGACTCAATCTTGGTGAGGGGGCAGCCTATCTTGTGTTGGAGGATGAACAAACCGCTCTTGCTCGTGGAGCAGCCATTTTGGGCTATATAGCAGGCTACGGCAATGCGTGCGATGCCTTCCACCAGACGGCATCCTCCCCCGAGGGCGATGGGGCGTACCTCGCTATGCAGCAAGCACTGACCATGGCGAACATCCGCCCCGCTCAGGTCGATTATATCAATGCACACGGCACGGCAACGCCGAATAACGATGCCAGCGAGAGCCATGCTATCCGCCGCCTGTTTGGTACGGATAGCCTACCGCTCGTTTCTTCCACTAAGGCCTTTACGGGGCATACTACTTCGGCATCCGGCTCTATTGAGGCGGCTATCTGCCTACTCTGTATGCACGAGGGCTTTGTCCCTGCCAATCTGCATTGGACAACCCCCGAAGAGGGCACGCTTGTCCCCGTACCCCACAACACCCCACACGACTTGAATTATATATTGTGCAATTCGTTTGGCTTTGGCGGTAACGATTCTGCCTTGCTGCTCAGTCGTCAGGGAGTCGAACTCTCTGTGGCGGAACTGCACAAGCACGAGGGCAACCTGTTCATCCGATGGGAGGATGTCAATCCGAAGGACTATATCTCTCCCGCCGAATCCCGTCGTCTGACCCCACAGATCCGTAAGACCTTAGCAGGGGCACTCCATGTACTGTCCGAGAACCACTGCACACCCGATGCTATTGTCTGCAACACCCGTTATGGCTGTATGGCTAACTCCATGGCACTGCTACAAGACATGCTCGATACCGAAGAGACGGGCAGCAAGCCGACCCTCTTTATGCAATCTACGCACAACACGATGGCGTCTTTGGTGGCCATTCATACACACAACACAGGCTACAATATCACCCACTCCAATGGGGCAAACGGTATGCGTGACGCCATATTGGACATAGAGATGCAATTGGCACTCGGTATGATTCACTCCGCTTTGTATATCGATTTCGATGAGTCGGTTGAGGTATGGAATGAGCAATTAGAGAAGTTGACCTCTCGTGTTCCCGACACCGCCCATCTCATTCTATTTCCCGAACCACTCCCGAAGGAACAATAGAAAAAGTAACCAAAAACAATAGAGAAAGCAACCCCAAAAAACAATACGGAGATAGCCATCCCCCCAAAAAAAGAATTCGGTAATAACAAAAACTCCCCCCAAAAAAACGCTCCTACACAACCTATGATACAACTGTTCTTATTGGTACTTCTACAGAGTGCACTGCTTTGCGGCGGGCAAGTGATGATGAAACTTGCCTTGCAGGCAATGGGTACATGCAGTTGGTCGTGGCAGTTTGTTGCCTCCCAACTGACCAATTGGTGGTGGTTAGGTTGCGGAGTGTCGTTCACGGCAGCAGGCATATTATGGATGTGGATTTTGAAGCACTATCCCTTCTCGCAGGCGTACCCTTTGTCGAGTATGGCGTATGTGTTGGGCATGGTAGCCGCATGGTTTGTATTCCACGAGCATATTGCCTGGACGCAGTGGGTGGGCATTCTCCTCATCATGGCAGGTTGTTTCTTCGTCGCCCACTAACCACCCTCAGTCTATCCGTTTCATTTCTATCCGTTTCATTCCTCTCCGTTTCATTTCTATCTGTTCATATTCATTTTGTTCCTATTTATTTTGTTCCTACTTATTTTTCTCGTATATGTATAGGTTCAACTTCTTCTATTTTAGCCACTTAAAAGTTCTTAATTTGTAGTTATAAATTATATATTTCCCGAACCACTCCCGAAGGAACTCCTTATAAACACCCCAAAAAGATGCTATTCACCCTTATCGTTTGCACTATACTCAGCCTTGAAGCCGACTTCAAGCAAGTAAAGGAAACCCGCCTACTGCAAGAGCCGCAAGTAGCCACCGGTCATCTTTCCTACCGCTCGCCCGACCAACTATGCTGGGAGTACCTGACTCCGACCGCCTATAAGTGGGAGTTGGGCAGTACCTCCACCTCGCCTCAGGTGCAGCAACTCCTTCAGTTCATCATCCGCTCCATCTCCGGCGACAACCTCCGCGACAACGCCGCCTTCTCTGTCACCCAACTATCCCCCACCGATTCTCAACGGGACAATACAGATTCCGCCAATGGCAGCATGGATGCGGCGAAAGGCAGTACAGAGTCGGCGAAAGGCAATACGGATGCGGCGAAAGGCAGCACCACCTATCTCCTTGTTCCCAAGAAGCGCGACCTCAGGCAACTCTTTCAGTCTATCGAGATTACGCTCAACCCCGCCACACAAGTCGCCGAACGGGTCGTACTGACCGAGAAGAACGGCGACCGCAGCACCATCTCTTTCCACAACCTCCACCTCGAATAGAGGACAAAAGCAGCCCCAAAAACAGAGCGTAAATAGAGAACAAAAAAACGCAAAAAAAATGGGACTTGCAGAAAGCGCACAAGCGCCCTATTGAAGGCATATAAGAGCCTTATAAGAACCTTATAAGAACAAATAGTGCTAGGGTAGTGCTAGGGCGATTCGTGCGACATCGACCGCTAACCGAAAAGAGGCACTCAAAAAATACGCAAAAGGCACGCAATAAGTACGCAAAAGGTACGCAAAAGGTACGCAAAACAACGGAAAAATACCTATCAGTAGTATTCATATAATTCGTACGCAATAGAAACTCGATTTATTATATCATTATGCTTATCGGAAGTTTTTGTCATATCATTGAGAAGGAAGGGGAGATAGAAAACTGTGGGATGGGAACAGGACAGGAGAAGGAAAACCGTGGGATGGGAACAGGACAGGAGAAGGAAGACCATGGAATGGGAACGGGAAAGGAGAAGGAAAGCAGTGGGATGGAACAGGGAGCGGGAAGCCAGGCGGAAGGGATGCGGGTTCGAGTGGGATTCGAGGCGGGACATCCCATCTACATAGGGCACTTCTTCGGGAAACCTATCACACCGGGGGCTTGCTTGGTCGAAATTGCAGAGGAACTCATCGGGCAGCCCATTACACAAATCAAGGGCCTCAAATTCCTAAACACCGTACCACCGACAGCAGAACTGCTATATACTTTCAGCCCAAAACAGGAAAGCGGCGACACAAAACAGGAAAAACAATACAACATCACTATTACGGACTATACGCAACACATCTCGTATGCACGATTCTGCGCCACCTATTCGTGCGGAAAAGGTGAATGATAATGGGTAACGAGCGAGAAACAAAATGAGCAACAAGAAACCACCCTATTCCATCTGTGCGGTGATACCGACCTATAACAACGGCAACACCATTGCGGAGGTTGTCCGACGCACCTACAACTACCTGAAAGATATTATCGTGGTAGTGGATGGCTGCACGGATGACACGGAAGAACAATTGGCAAAATTGGGTCTACCTTCGGTAGTGGTAAGGCAAAACACCAACAAAGGCAAAGGAGCCGCCCTGAAAAAAGGATTCCAAAAAGCCATGGAATTGGGGTTTGACTATGCGCTGACCATCGACTCCGACGGACAACACTATCCCGAAGACATCCCCGCCATGCTCAAAGCCCTGTCGCTCCACCCCGGAGCCTTCATCGTGGGCAGCCGTAACCTACAAGCCGAAAACATGCCCGGCAAGAATCAGTTTGCCAACAAGTTCTCGAATTTCTGGTTTCGGCTACAGACCCATATCGCACTGCCCGACACGCAGACAGGCATGCGCATCTACCCGATTCGCAGACTGCGAGGACTGAGCCTGCTGACCTCTCGGTATGAAGCAGAACTGGAATTGCTCGTGCTGGCGGCATGGCACAACATCCCCCTCGTGCCAGTGCCGATACGGGTCTATTACCCACCCAAAGAGGAACGGGTGTCGCACTTCCGCCCCGCACGCGATTTCACACGAATCAGCCTGCTCAACACCGTGCTATGCGTGGGAGCGATCGTATACGGCTACCCGATGATGTACTGGCGCACCGTGGTGAGTTTCGGGGTGTGGGTGCCGGCGATGCTGGTACTCAATGTGGGGGCAACGGTATATTCGCTGCTTTTTGAGCGAGTTGGTTCGGGAGTGGTTCGGGAAAAGCGGCACTTACAGGGTAGAAAAGCACTGAACAAAATCGCCCGCTGGTTCACCCGAAACATACCCGGATTGGACTTCCAAATCGTCAATCCGCAACAACACAAATTCGGGCAAAAGCCGATGCTCTATGTGTGCAACCATCAATCCGTGCTGGAAGTGGTGCCACTGTTTGCGCTGACGGAGAAACTGGTGATACTGACCAAAGGCTGGGTATGGTACAACCCGCTGCTGGGCGTGGTGCTGCGGCTGTGCGACTGCCTGCCCGTGACGCAAGACAACGAGAAAAACATCGAAAAACTGTCGAAATTGGTCGAGAAAGGCTACTCGATAGTGGTGTTCCCCGAAGGGACACGCAGCCGCACAGGCGACATAGGGCGATTCCACCGAGGGGCTTGCTACATGGCGGAACGGCTCGGACTGGACATCTGCCCGCTGCTATTGGAGGGGATGTTCGATGTGCTGTCGAAAAATGAGTTCCGCATCCGACCCGGCCGCGTAACGCTGACCGTTCTACCTTCGGTGTCGCTTCGGGATGCATCGTTCGGAGAAGGGTATCGACAACGGACAAAAACACTGGAAATGTACTACAAAAACAGAATCGGAAAATCGGCCGACAAGAGCGTCTGCATACTCGGCGCAGGCGTGGGCGGACTATTCACGGCGGCTCTGCTCGCCGAACAAGGCTACACGCCCATCGTGCTGGAACAACTGCCTGTGGCGGGCGGCGGGATGTATTCCTACCAACGACTCGGCCACACATGGCAGACCGGAACGCACATAGTGTGCGGCATGGGCGAAGGCGAACTGATAGGCGACATACTGCGGCGACTCGGCATAGAAGTGCCCTACGAGCGAACGGAATTTGACCACGACCCGTCGGCACTGATAGGCGAAAAGGAATATACGCACTTCGCCAACAGCACCTATCGGCTGACTGACGGGGCGGCACCGATAGTACAGGGACTGTGCCTATACATCACGCGGCACGGCGGGCGAATCTTGCTCGAAGAGAAAGTGACGCACCTGGCAATCGGCGAAGAGGGGGTATGCGCCGTGGAAACGGAACACAACCGCTACGAATGCGCCAAAGTGGTATCGACACTGCACCCAAAACAACTGCTGCAACTGACCGACAAGCCCCTATTCCGCCCCATCACGGCAGAGCGCATCCGAAAGACAACGGAGACGCAGGGCGTATTCAAACTGCATATTGTGCTGAAAGACAACGCCATACAATATGACACCACGACGCACTATCTGCCCGACGAAAACCTACTCTGCTACACAAGCAGCCAAAACGAGGCGGGACAAGCGCTGACCATGGAATGTATACAAGCGTGCGACTACGCCGAATTAGAGGCATGGAAAGCCGACCGCAAAGCCGACTATGCGGCATACGAGGCCTACAAAGAGCGGAAAGCACAACGCGTGCTGCACGCCATAGCGTCGATATACCCGAACATCGGCAACGGCGTGGCGGAATACTTCTCCGCCACCTCGCTGACTTATCGGGACGACTACCTGACCCCCGAAGGCGCCATGTACGGACTGACAGAGCCTGTCGGGCGCGTAACAACCCACCTACCCAACCTATACTTAGGCGGACAGAACTGCTATCTGCACGGAATCTACGGCACCGTCTATACCGCTACAGAAACCGTCAAAGCCATACAACAAGATGACCTACGCTAAACGCATACTCCTGCTGCCGCTGCTACTACTGACCACAGCACTCGGCGCTACGAAATACCAAACGCTCACACCCTATCTCGCCGACTCGGCACAGAACACGGGCATAGCGGCGATCATCTGCCCCGGCGGCAGTTACCACTGGCTCGATATGAAAAACGAGGGTATCGCCACGGCGGAATGGCTGCAAAGCGAAGGCATCAACGCCTTTGTGCTGAAATACCGTGTGGCATCGATCAGCGCATGGTGCTTGTGGTATCGGCTCTTCGGCATCGGACACAAATACCCCGATATGCTCGACGATGTGACGGAAGCACTCGCCACCATCTATCAGAACGCCGACTCGCTCGGCGTGGATACCGCCAAAATCGGGGTAATCGGATTCTCCGCCGGCGGACACCTGTCGATGATGTCGTACGCCTACAACCACACGCCCTACAAGCCGAAATGGCTCGGGATGATATACCCCGTGGTGACGATGTCGGACAAAAAACTGACCCACCAACGCTCACGGCGAGGCGCACTGGGCGTATGGCGACAATTCAACCACACGATGCGGGACTCGCTGTCGCTCGAAAAACATGTACCCGACGACTGCCCGCCCGTATTTCTGCTGAACTGCAAAGATGACCCGACCGTGCGATACGGCAACTCGGTGCTGCTCGACTCGGTGCTGACCGAAAAACAGATACCGCACGAATATATACAATACGAGACCGGCGGACACGGATTCGGCGCCTCGGACACCAAAGGAACGGAAGAATCAAGACAATGGAAACAAACTTTTCTACAATGGATATCGAATATCAATCGGTAGAGGCTATTCAAGCCTACCAAGAAGAACTGCTGCGCAAACAGATGCACTATCTGGCAGAACATTCGCCCTACTACAAGCGGATGTTTGAATCGTTTGGCATAGACATCGAATCGATACGCACCATAGACGACCTCGTGCGCATCCCCTTCACGGAGAAAAAAGACCTGCAACTCTACAACGAGGACTTTCTCTGCGTGCCGCGCGAAGAGATAATCGACTATATCACCACATCCGGCACACTGGGCGACCCCGTGACCTTCGGCTGCACGGAACACGACCTGCAACGACTCGCCTACAACGAACACAAATCGTTCGCCTGCGCCGGCATCAAAAAAGGCGACATCGTGCAACTGATGACCACCATAGACAAACGATTTATGGCAGGACTCGCCTACTGGATGGGCATCCGTGACATGGGAGCAAGCGTGATCCGTGTGGGCAACGGCATCCCCGAACTGCAATGGGACACCATCACCCGCATACGACCCAACGCCATCATGTGCGTGCCGTCGTTTATCCTGCGGCTGATAGAATACGCCGAACAGAACCACATCGACTACCGCCACTCCTCGATACGCAAGATAATCGGTATCGGCGAGGGACTGCGTGACCAACAATTCGGGCTGAACCTGCTGGGACAGAAAATACACGACAAATGGCCGGAAGTGGAACTATACGCCACCTACTCCTCGACAGAAATGTCTGCCACCTTCTCGGAATGCGAACACGGCTGCGGCGGGCATGTGCATCCGGAACTGATCATTGTCGAGATAATCGGCGAAGACGACCTGCCCGTGGCAGACGGCGAGAGCGGCGAGGTGGTGGTGACCACCCTCGGCGTGGAAGGTATGCCGCTGCTGCGCTTCCGCACGGGCGACATAGCGGCAAAGATAACCGCTCCCTGTGCCTGCGGACGGAACTCGTACCGACTGACACCGCTCATCGGGCGCAAAAACAACATGATAAAACTGAAAGGCACGACGATCTACCCGCCCGCCATCAACGATGTGCTGGACAACACGGATTATGTGACGAACTATGTGGTGCGGGTCTGCTCGACCGAGGCAGGAACGGATGAGGTGATTGTGCAAATAGGCACGCACTCGGACACCCCCGCCGAGGCAATCGTGAAAGACCTGAAAGACAAATTCCGCTCCCGCCTGCGGGTAGCGCCACGGGTGGAGATACTGCCCGTAGAGGCGATACAGAAAATCAATTTCCCCGCCAAAGCACGCAAACCGGTTAAGTTTATCGACGAGAGATAATGCAAGGACTGCTCCACTTATATGACTATCTGGCGCACCACCGCATCCTGCTATGGGGCAGCCTCGCGGTGCTGTGCATGGCACTCGTAGGCGCATCGCTGACGCTGTCGTTCAGCGAGGACATATCGGATTTTCTGCCACTCAACGCAGAAAATCAGCGGGCTATGCAGAGTTATCAGGAGTTTGCCGACGCCGATCGCATCATGGTGCTGTTTGAGGACACAACGGCCGACCTGCAACGACTGTTAGACGCCGTGGATGCGTATCAGGCACGCTACGAAAAGGACAGCCTGCCGCCACTCACCGCACAGGTGGATATGGAGCAATACATGGGCGGGATAGATTGGATATACCGGCACGCCCCCTATTTTCTGACCGACGACGACTACGCCCGCATGGACAGCCTGCTCCGAGAACCGGACTACATACAAAAGCAACTGCAAGCCGACCATGAGCAACTGCTACTGCCTATGTCGTCGTTTGTGGTGAGCCGTATTCAAGCCGACCCGCTGAACCTGTTTGCCCCCGTCGTGAGCCGCCTGCGGGCGTTCCTGCCCGAATCGGAACATTTCGGATCGACAGACGGCTACATGGTGTCTGCCGACCATCGATTTGCCTTTGCCTATCTGACTACGCCCTACGGGTCGTCGGAGACACGGCGCAACACGCAATTAGTGGCACGGCTGAACCGCATCGGCGAAGAAGTGATGCAGATCCAAGAGGGCGTACAGATACGCCTGTTGGGCGCACCCGTGATAGCCGTCGGCAACGCACGGCAGATAAAAACAGACAGCCTGGTGGCCATCGGGCTGGCAGTGGTGCTGATATTGCTCCTGCTGCTCGGCACCTTCCGCCACCCCAAAGAGATAGCCTACATCCTGCTGACCGTGGCGTTCGGTATGCTATGCGGCATAGCGACCGTGGCGGTGGTGTGCAGGTCGGTGTCGCTGATTGTGATCGGCATAGGCACTATCATCATCGGCATAGCGGTGAACTATCCGCTGCATGTGGTAGTGCACAGACACTACACGCCGGACACTCGCACCAACCTGCAAGAGGTGCTTTCGCCGCTGATAATCGGCAACATAACGACCGTGGCGGCATTCCTGACGCTGATTCCGCTGCGAGCAGTGGCACTGCGGGATCTGGGAATCTTTGCGGCGGCGATGCTCGTGGGAACGATTCTGTTCTCGGTGGTCTATCTTCCGCACCTGCTGCCCAAAACGGTAGCCCCCACAACGGCGCACAAGACGATATTCCCGCGACTGAGCCGATTCTCGCTGCACGAGAGCCGGTGGGCAATGGGCGTGCTATGCGCACTGACGGTGGTGCTGGCGTTCTTCAGCACCTCGGTATCGTTTGACGCCAACCTGTCGCACATCAACTATATGACCCCCGAACAGCGGCAAGACATTGCCTATTTCGCATCGCTGGTGGGGGAAAACGCTACGAACCACACGGCCTATATGGTCTATCAGGGCGACGACTGGTCGGCACTGGCGGAAGAAAGCGAGGCGAGGCAGGGACTATACGACTCGCTACGCACCCAACAGCGCATTGAGGGCATCCACTCGGTGGTGGACTATATGCCATCGAAGGAGATGCAACGGCAGCGGTTGGGGCGTTGGGAGGCGTTTCGAGAGCAATGGAACGGAGTTGGTTCGGGAGTGGTTCGGGAAAGTAAGGCATTTGGGTTCGCCGAACAAGCGTTCGCGCCGTTCCTGACAACCCTGCAAACAGATTTCGCACCACAAGAGGTGGAATTTTTCCTGCCCACGGCGGAGTTGTTCTTCCACGGATACTATAAGGCGGCCGACAGCGTACGGCACACGCCGTGGCTGCTGGCGGACAAACTGAATGTGCCGATTGCCAACGAAGAGGAGGTATTGGCGACGCTGAATACTACGCAGGGGGCGGGAAAAACGGGAAATACGAAGGCTACGGGAAATGCAGGGAATGCGGGGAATGCGCAAGCGGCTCATACACAAGCATTTACCATTGAGCGGGTGAATGCGCAGATAACCTCATCGCTGTCGGAAAACTTTAACTATATCGGAGTGGTCTGCTCCGCCATCGTGTTTCTATTCCTATGGATCAGTTTCCGCAACCTATGGCTGGCAATCGTGGCGTTCCTGCCCATGGCGGTGTCGTGGATATGGATATTCGGACTGATGCATCTGTTTGGTATTCAGTTCAATATAATCAACATCATACTGGCGGCATTTGTGTTCGGGCAAGGCGACGACTACACGATATTTATGGTCGAGGGCTTGGACTACGAGCGGCGCACGGGCAAAGCCATACTGCCGCAATTCCGCAGCGAGGTGCTGCTCTCGGCGCTGATATTGCTGATAGGAATCGGCGTGCTGGTGGTATCGAAACACCCCGCTATGTACTCGCTCGGCGCCGTGACACTCATCGGAATGACAAGCGTCGTGCTGATGGCTTTCACACTGCCTGCGCTGCTATTCCGTGCACAGGACTTATTCCACAAGCACTTTCCCCATTCTCATTTTTCTCGCAAACATCGCCGCTAACCTGCCGCTATACAGAAAACTTGTTATATTTTCGTGAAATATGCAGCATTTGAGGCATTATGCAGAAAAAAGGTTGCAAATATGAATAAATAGTAGTACCTTTGCAGCGTGTTTGATAAACGGTATGTGTATCACATCTACCCTATGTACCACGCTGACCATTACATATTGCCACTCATGATATCCGGGATGTTCATCTTAGGCGGCTATCTGCTAACACAATGCAGTGTCTCCTCTACTATGCGCACCACCGACTGACCCTCATAACAGACGCTCTCGCTACATACCTTGCGGCAGGGCGTCTTCTCTTTGCGGGTGTTCGCTTACCGACAACCACAGGGCAACATCAGGGTAACCACAGGGTAACATCAGGGTAACCACAGGGCAACATCAGGGCAACCACATGGAAACTCTCCTTAGAGCGGACGACGGCACCATAGGGACATACATAAAGACAAAAAAGCCCTCAAATATCGAGAAATACAGAGGAAACAACATTCGTCGAATGAAGGTTATGTAAAACAGCCCACGCC
>CAVEXR010000011.1:43271-67960 GCA_963619585.1 Azospirillum sp. CAG:239 | reverse complement strand
GAATTCAGCATTTGGTATAGGTATAGTTTATCAAAGGATAAAATATATATTTCTCTCCATTTCGGCAGTCGCAAATCCATTAGATGTAGAAACCGCTTCCCATGATTGGGTACTTGCAAATGCGTAAGTTCATGAATTAGTATGTGATCTATCTGTGGTCGGGGGAGAATTGCTATTTTGCCGTAATCTATTTGGATAACTCTTTCTTTTGGACGACATGCCCCCTGACATCTTTTCCTTATTAGTTTTGGTAAGTCCTTTATAATTTGCAACTGAACATTTTCTTCACGAAATAAATTTGCATAATAGTTGAAACGCTCAACTACATATTGCTCTTGTTCGGGGGTAGGTCCTTGACGCTTTCGTTTGGCTAATGCGCGGGCTATTCTCTTCCTATACTTATCAACGGCTTTTGTGATCAACTCCTCGCGCTGTTGTTCGGAGATGCTGTCTTGGCAACGAAGAATAATTTGTTCGTCTTGGATAGTGGCAATCGGTTCTATAATCTCATTGTCAATCTCAATATGAATAGGGTATTTGATTTCGTAACCCGGTATTCCAAAAAGAAAACTACCGGAAACATAAAAGATGGTAATGTATTCGCCATGTATATAATGCTGTACATAGAAATCCAATATATAATCGATGTAACTTCTTGCGATGTCCTCTTCGCAGTGTGCCGGCAGATGACAGACAATTCGACCATCGAACATTCTTTCAACCGATATTTCTGAAATATCGGTTCGCCTGTCAATATAGACTGTTTTATTATGTATTGTCCAAGTTTCTTTGTTCTCCGGTGGGAGTGGAGAGGGGGTTGGTAAAGGCAAATTGTGATTCATATCTTTATTGTTTTAGATTTTGCGGCAAAGATACAGCGACTTACTGCCATAACAGTGCAGTCGGGAGAGAAAAGATACTTTGGCTCCTCTTTTTTTCTCTCATGGATTTCTCTCATGGAGATTGTCGCCCACCATCTATCCTGCTGTTGCGATGCTACTCGCCGCAATGGCTGTAACTTTTGTATTTTTTCCGGTTTACTTTTTTCAAGTCCATGATTTTAGTGATTTTATGAGCACAAGGCTCGGTTAATATATAAAGGACTATTAGTCCAAAATAAAAAACAGACTGCCAATCTCGAATTGGCAGTCTAAGTGGGTTAGTAGGTGTGTCGTATCGTTGAAAAGGGGTATAGAAAGGGATTATAGAAACGGGTTATGAGGGGACTAGATTATCTGCTACACATTGGTCATGGGAGTTATGGAGAGTATTGGGTGCTACAGAGGAGAGTGTTGGGGTACTATAGAGGGAGTTATACGGGAATCAGGCATGGTGTTTCTGGGGATTGGGGAGGAAAGCGGCTATGATGCCTAAAAGCGGTAGAAGAGTGCTGATTTGGAAAATATATTCTATGCTTGTCTTGTCTGCCAACCAACCGAAGAATGCAGAACTGATACCCGCAATGCCATACATCAGTCCGAAGAACAAGCCCGAAATCATACCTACCTTTGTAGGATACAAATCCGTAGCATAGACCAAAATAGACGAAAAAGCAGACGAGATAATCAGGCTGACGATAATCGCCAACGCCACACACCATCCTAACCCGACATAAGGCATAAAAAGAGCAAACGGCACCGCACCGAAAATAGAACCCAATATCACATATTTACGCCCTACCCTATCGCCCAACGCACCGCCGACAAGTGTTCCCAAAGCCGAGGTCGCCAAGACAGCAAACAGACAATACTGCGCATGCTGCACCGAAAGTGTAAACTTTTCCATCAAATAGAAAGTGAAGTAATTCGTCATACACGACATATAGATGTACTTCGAGAACATGAGCGTGATAAGTATCGCCATCGCCCAATGTATCTTCCGTTTAGAGTAGGAAGAGGCTATGGTATTCGATTTCTTAGGGCGGGTCGAGAGATAGACTAACTCATTGCTGTACCAACGCCCCACCCAAAAGAGCAACACTGCGGCAACAACCGCCACGACACCTACCCACGACACAGCGACTTGTCCATACGGAAGTATCAACCATGCTGCCAAGAGAGGTCCTATGGCACACCCCGCATTACCGCCCACCTGAAATATCGACTGCGCCATACTCTTGCGTCCGCCCGAAGCAATCTGCGCCACCCGAGAGGCTTCCGGGTGGAAGATAGAAGAACCAAAACCCAACACCGTAACCGCGATGATAATCAGCCCTAAGTTGTTGGCAAAAGCAAGTAGCAACAACCCCGCAAGCGTAAGCCACATACCTGTAGTAAGGGCATACGGGTGCGGGCGTTTATCCGAATAGATCCCCACCACGGGTTGCACTACCGAAGACGCCAACTGAAAGAACAACACAATAAGCCCTATCTGCGCAAAACTGAAAGAGAAGTTATCTTTTAGGATAGGATAAATAGCGGGGATAACCGACTGAATGGTATCGTTAAGGAAATGCGATACGCCGACTGCCACAAGGATGGCAAAACTGGTGCCTTCAGTCGTTTTCGGGGTACGAAGACGGGGGTGTATCGAGGAATGATGTATCGCCATAGAGATGAATCAATGTGTGTTGCACGGCGACATTGCCACGCAAAAAGCCTGCAAAGGTACGAAAAAAAGATAAGATACACAATAGACAATGGGACACCATAAAGAGGAAATACACCGCAGACGGATACGCTGTACACCCGTTGCGATGATTGTCCGATAGGGCAAATTAGAATTATCCATATAAGCAAAAGCATACTCCGTTTGGGACATTGGGCGCCTTTTGGCTAATTTTGCATTGGGTTATTGTCTGTTTGGAATATATTTTGCATGGTGTTTTGTACCATTTGGGACTATCCGTAAGTTTGGAGCGGCTGCGAGAAAAGGTGTATCCTCCCTGTATCCACCCTATACCCTCCTTAGTCTCGAGCATACGCTGAATGGGCAGGATGGTGTATCCACATTGTATTTGCCTTAAATAGACACAGCGGAAACAGAGGGTAAGAACAGGGTACGAACAGGGAACGAACAGGGAAAACATAAAATCGCGATAGTCTATCCCTTGCTTATCCCTTGCTCATCCCTTGCTACGAACTACCCCAATGGTACACCCCGACAAGGCACAAAAAATACGCAACGATTCAAATACACCCACTCGCTATTTTCTCAATAATCAACCCATCAAAAACACAAAATACCCTACCATACAAATAGATACACGCTACTATGATTACGAAAATACCCTATCGGAACATTCTCATCTCCGACGATTTGGACACCATGGTCAACGACCACAAAATGCCCGAAGCCTCCGCCCTAATCATCGTTTGCAAACGCGGACGACTGCGCGTGGAACTGAACCAAGAGAGTTACGAAATGCAGAAAGACGACCTGCTCTTCTGTATGCCCGACTTTCTCCTCGGACACTATATGCATACGCCTGATTTTCAATGCCATATATTCTCGTTTACCACCGAGTCGTTGAGCGATATTGCCTACTCGTGCCTCCAACTCGACGACAACTGGTACAACAAATATACCTTTCTCACCAATCACCCTATCATCCATCTCAACGAACGACGGCTGCAACTGCGTGAGGCATACGAACGGTTGGTGATACTCTACTTAGACGAGACGGGCGCATACCAAAAACGCATTGCCGACATTCTGGCACAGGCTATCATCTTCGAGATGATTTCGTGGATAAACGAAGCCATGCAAGAGCAAGACAACACGCTAATCTGCACGCAAAACAACACCTCAACCTCACACACGACACAACTCTTCTCGCAGTTCATGCGCCTATTGGAAAACAATCGCGCATCACGACATACCGTATCGTGGTACGCCGACCAAATGGCGATTTCTGCCAAATATCTGACCTACATCTGCAACCAAGTGGCAAAGAAAACCCCGTCGGAGATAATCAACGGGGTGGCTGTACGGGAGATAAAGCAACGACTGCTCACTACCGACGCATCAATCAAAGAAATTGCATATGAAATGGATTTCGCCACTGCCAGCAGTTTCTGCAAGTATTTCCGTATCCACGCAGGCGTCAGCGCACAAACTTTCCGCAAACAGGCGAGAGAGATAAAAGCGTGAGGAACCGCACTATTCGGACGCCTGCGACTCGTAGCGGTCGAGAGCGGCGGACATCAACACACGCCCTTGCTCCACAATCTCTTCGGCACGGTCGAAGTCAAAGGTAGTGAATGCATACTGCGGCATTTCTGCCAATATATCGGGCGGCGTGAGTTGTAAGGCAAGGTTCGTATTCTGCTGTATCTGCATATCCAACATCCTGTCAACCATAGAGATATAGTTCACCGAGTTGGTAAGACGGTTACTCTGCTCCACCTCGCGCTTTTGGAGTTTGAGGCTCAGCGTCTGCAACTGCTGAGGGAGGGTAATCTCGTTGCGTCGCAACCACTCAGAGGCTTTCTCTATACTCGATTTGGTCTGCTCTTTCTTAAGTGCCATGCTGTCCTTTCCCGAGATATTCATCGCCACTAGCAAGTCGCCCCGTTGGCGTTTGACACGGTTGAGCGGCAGCGGATTGAGGATACCGCCGTCGATAAGCAAGCGTCGCCCTTTCTGAACCGGTTGGAAGAAGAGAGGGATACTGATACTGGCGCGTATGGCTTGGAAAAGACTACCCGAGCGAAACAGCACCTCGTCGGCGGTAATGAGGTCGGCAGAGACTATCGTACAAGGGATGGCAAGGTCCTGTATACGGCAATCCGGCACCACTTTTTCCAACTCGTGGATGACTTTTTCGCCCTTAACCAATGAGTTGAACGAAATAGACAAATCCAACATCCGGAAGATAGTCTGCCTATCGACCTGCAAGAACCACTGCTTGGCTTCGGGCAAACGACCGGCAGCATACATACCCGCAATCATCGACCCCATCGAAGTACCGGCAATGCTCGTGATATGATACCCCCGTGCCTCCAACTCCTCGATGGCACCGATATGCGCCAAGCCTCGCGCACCACCGGAGCCCAGCACCAAAGCCACATTCTTTGTCTTCTTCATTTCTTTGCTTCGCGTAGTTTTTTGTAGTTTTATTATTGGTATATCTGCAAATTATTCTTGACCCCGGTCTGCTATCAGTTTGGATAGAAGTTGGTATAGCGTATGGTAGTCCGCAGCGTGGGGAGTATTTATTGTATCCAATAAGGAGAGGTGATGCTGCATAACGGCGGTGTCGCCTCGACGGGCAGGACCTGTCTGGGCATCCTTTGGAGAAAGAGTATGTACCTTGGCTGCCGTTTGGTCTATCAGCGGAAGGAGTGCGGCGAAAGGGATATGCGTATCCTGCAGCAGTTCTGCCGCTATGGCATACATCTCGTTAGCGAAATTATTGGCAAAGACACCCGCCACATGCAGTCGCTCACGATCGTGTTGGTCGGTTTCGTAAATACGGGGAGTAAGCGTCTGGGCAAGCGCATATATCGCACTCACATCGTCGATATGCTGCCCCTCGATAAAGACAGGAATGGACGAGAAATCGTCTATCGGTTGCGCCTTAGAAAACGATTGGAAGAAATACATCACCCCTGCATGCGGCTTATCGCTGCCGAAAACCGAGACAGGCATCGTACCCGAAGTATGAAGATGCAATGCCGCAGGCGCATGCACCTTGGCGACAACACTCGCCAAGGCTTCGTCGCGCACGGCATAGATAAACACATCGGCAACAGGTAGCGACTCCACTCCATCACGGCTCGAGACCATATCCGTCCGTACACCGTTCTTCAAAAATGCCGCATGAAGGCTGGTGGCGACATTGCCTTGTCCTACTATGGTTATTCGCATGGTTTTTAAGGGGACTTCTATAATTTTCTCGTTTAGAGATAAATGTAGTTAGTTGTGCTGAAATTCGAGACATATCGTGCATTCAGCCTGATACATTAGAGTGATTGATAGGCTTGGTAGAACTCGGAGACGGCTACTATACCTTTCTCCCACACCTCTAAATCCATCGACTCATTCGGGGAATGAATGGCATTCTGCTCCAAACCAAAGCCCATCAATATCGTCTTCACACCCAGTATCTGCTCAAAAGCGGAGATAATAGGAATACTTCCGCCACGGCGGGCAGCGAGCGGACGCTTACCAAACGCCACCTCGAAACCTCGCTCTGCCGCCTTATACGCCGGTATGTCTATCGGGCAGACATAGCCTTGTCCACCATGCATAGGCGTTACCTGCACCCGTACACCCGCCGGCGCAAGCGTCTGCATATAGTCGCAGAAGGATTGGGAAATCTGCTCATGGTCTTGGTTCGCCACCAGACGGCAAGACACCTTGGCATACGCCTTGGCAGGCAAGACGGTCTTACTACCTTCGCCCGTATAGCCGCCCCAGATACCGCAGATATCGAACGACGGGCGGCAAGAGTTGCGCTCGAGCGTGGAGTATCCCTCCTCACCCGCTACCTCGCTGACGCCTATCGACTGTTTGTACTTCTCCAAGTCGAACGGGATACGGGCTATCATCTCCCGCTCCGCCTCGGGTATAGGCAAGACGGCATCATAGAAATGGGGAATGGTAATGCGCCCATGGTTGTCCGCCACCCGGCTCAACATCGTACAGAGGGCGTTGATAGGGTTCTCAACCGCACCACCGAAATGCCCCGAATGCAAATCCCGATTTGGTCCCGTAACCTCTATCTGCCAGTAAGCCAATCCGCGCAAACCCGTGGTAAGAGAAGGAGTATCTTTGCCTATCATCGAGGTGTCGCTCACGAGGATAATATCACACCGAAGCAGTTCCTTATGCTCGGCAAGGAACGCCTCCAACGAGGGGCTGCCTATCTCCTCCTCGCCCTCGAAGATGAACTTCACACGGCAATGCAACAAGTCGTGGCGGACGAGATATTCGAAAGCCTTTGCCTGAATCATCGCCTGCCCTTTGTCGTCGTCCGCCCCACGCGCATAGAGACGACCGTCCCGCACGGAAGGTTCCCACGGGTCGGACAGCCACTGCTCGAGCGGTTCGGCCGGCATGACATCGTAGTGGGCATAGACCAAGACGGTTTTCAGCGGTTCTTCGGCAGGGTTGTATTCTGCATAGACAAAGGGATTGCCCGCCGAGGGCATCACCTCTGCACGCTGACAACCGGCGGCAAGCAAGAGTTCACGCCAACGCTCCGCACAACGCACCATATCGGCATGGTGTTCGGGTTGGCAACTCACACTGGGAATACGAATGAGACTTGTCCATTCGTCGAGAAAACGCGCCCGATTGGCGGCAATATAGGCATGTATTTCCATAGGGTTAAGTGCTGTGCTATTTGTTATTGGCAGGCAAAGGTACAACTTTTATTCGGTATGCGCAAATAATCAACGCACAATGCAACATGAGCGCAACGAGTCAACGACACGAAGTCATCCACACCAAGTCGAGAACAGACAAATTCCCATCTCCTCTTGTGTATTTCAAGAAAAAGGACTAACTTTGCGCACTATTCAAAAGCAAGGTACAATGACAATTGCTATATTTGGAAATGCGCAGAAAGAGAACACCCTCACCGAAGTATCTCATATTCTGGGCTTTATGGAGCAGAAAGGAGTGAATGTTCTCCTCTCGCAAGAACTGCGGCAAGAACTCAACCTGCGCGACTATCCTCCCTTCCCCGAAGACGGACAAAGTGCGGACGACACCTCGAACCCCTACAACGAGGCGATCGATTTCGCCATGTCGATAGGCGGAGATGGCACTTTTCTCACCACCGCAGCGGCGATTGGAGCAAAGAACATCCCTATCGTCGGTGTGAATTGTGGGCAGTTGGGGTTCTTAGCCGACGTGCAAACCAAAGATGTGGACACGATTATGCGCCAATTGGTGGACGGACAGTACACTATCGAGCAACGGTCGTTGCTCAGTGTGCGCTGCGGACGAGAAGGGCTGATAATGGCACCTAACGCCCTCAACGAGGTGGCGATAATGAAACAAGGTATGAGCAGTATGATTTCCGTAGAGGTACTCGCCAACGGAGAACCGCTACACACCTACCACGCCGACGGGTTGGTTCTCTCCACTCCCACAGGCAGTACCGCCTACAATCTCTCGATTGGAGGACCGCTACTCGTGCCGCAGACACGCGGTATCATCCTTGCTCCTATCGCTACACACAGCCTTACCGTTCGCCCGATAGTAGTACCCGACGACTGGAAATTTGACATTCGTGTAAGCAGTCGCTACCGCAACTACATGATAAGCGTAGACGGACGCAGCCAGATTTTCAGCACCGACATTGCCTTGCACATTGAGCGTGCTCCCTACACCATCAAAGTGGTGCAAGTGGGCGAGAATAGTTTCCTCAACGCACTGCGAGATAAACTGAAATGGGGAAGGTGATTAACAATTAGGAATTAGGAATTGGGAATTAATTAATAGTTAACAATTAACATGCCCCGTTGTGCGCAGCCTCTATAGCCTTATACAGCCTACGAAATATGAAGAAGATAAGAATACTATATATTCGTCTCTACCCAAAATACACGCACAACTAAAATACGAACGCAGGTAAGATACACGCACAGGTAAAATACAGGCGAAACTAAGATACTTAATTACACGAAACATCATAACATGATTTTTGATTATATTACTTGGAATATAGACCCTATCATTATACACATCGGGGACGGAGGTATCCGTTGGTACGGACTGCTCTGGGCAATAGGCATTTACCTCTGCTACTTGGTGCAAGTCAAACTCTACAAACACGAGAACTGCCCTGATGGTTGGGTGGATAAACTCTTTGTTTGGATGGTACTGGGCGTGATAATCGGCGCACGGTTAGGACACTGCTGGTTCTACGAATGGCACGATGTAACCAACCCCGCCCTCGTCAACTACTGTCGTGCCATGAGTATCTCTACCGACCCCGTACAGATATTCGGTTGGACTATCAACTACCGCAACCCCTACATCGAACACCCATTCAAACTACTCAAGGTATGGGAAGGCGGACTGGCAAGCCACGGTGGTGCAATAGGGCTTATCATTGCGGCATGGGGACTCAATAAAAAAGAATTCTCGAAATATCCGCAATACCACACCTCGTGGATTTGGATATTAGACCGTCTCTGCATCGGCGTCTGCCTGACTGCTATGTGTATCCGCTTCGGCAACCTACTGAACAGCGAGATTTACGGTGGTCCGACCACTATGCCATGGGGATTTATCTTCGTACAGGACGGACAGACCGTCCCCTGCCACCCGACGCAAATCTACGAAATGCTCTACTGCCTTGTGGCACTGCTAGTAGTATGGCCGATGTACTGGAAAGGCAAAGCCTACCGCAGGGAAGGGCTGCTGTTGGGCGTGTTCTTCGAGATAATATTCGTTACACGCTTCGGGCTGGAGTTCATCAAGAACGACCAAGAAGCATTCGAGGCGGGACACTTACTCAATATGGGGCAATGGCTCAGCATACCCTTTATCCTAATCGGTATCTACCTCATTATTAGAGCATACCGGAAACCACTACTGCCGGAGGTGAAGGCGAATTAGGAACTGTATTCAATTAAGAATTAAGAATTAGGAATTGGGAATGATGGTTGTACTAATGGGTGCAGCCATCTTCTTTTTGTATTCGTTTGTATTAGAAGATAATACCGGTTTTATATCAGAAGCAAATACCCGTGTAGTAGCAGTAGTAAATACCGGTGTGGTATTAGAAGCAAATACCTGTGTGGAGGGAGACTTGCCAAAGGTAAGTACGATTGGTATAGTAGGAAAAGAGTGCCCGCGGCTGAAAAAACCAATAGATGGGGCGGCGAAACGCAGAAGACGAATGTACGCTAACGGAGGGAGTATCTGCTTTCTTTGCCTTTGTGATAGGGAAAGCGTACCGTACCGACAGGCTCAGGTCGGTCTGTGCAGCCGTCAGTGCCTCTGCCAGTTCCGTCCAATACGGATGTGCGGGCGTGTCGTTCTGCGTGGCAGCAAAGCGGTGTCTGTAATCCACCGAGCCGCTAAGCCGCAGATACCCCACAGGCAGCCCCCACCGATACGAACCCGACAGCGCCACCGCAGCGGTCTGTTCCCGATAGTTCTGCGAGCGAAAGAGCAGATAGTAATAGTTCCCTGCCACATCGCCGTACATATATTGCGTGCCAAGCCTCAGCCCGTACTCTCCCGACAGCACGACACGCCCCGCAGGAGCAGCGTAGCCCACCTGCGTCCCTATCGTATGCGTGTGGAGTTGGGCTATCGGCGTCGAGGTACTGCTGCTCAGTTCTTTTGTCACGCCCATATAGTGATAGTCTACGCCCGCCAACACGCCCTGTGTGGCCGGGTGCATCAGCCATGCCCCGCTTGCCGTCATCCCGTGATAGTACGCCGAGGTGAAACTGCCCGCAAATCGCACATAGTCTTCGTTCGTTTGCACCAAGTGATACACCGTGGCGTTGCCGCTTTCCGAATAGAACGAGATGTCGTTGTTTTGTTTGTATCGCCCCACCGAACCCATAAACGAGTACGCATAGCGTGTGTCCGTGTAGCCCACCGAACCCTCCACTTGCAAGTCAGCCACTTTGTTTTTCGGGCGAGGGTCAATGCTCCGATAACTCTGCAAGGCACGGTATTGCAACGCCAGATGCCAAATCACATGCGTTTTTTTCCACCGATACCCGCCACGGAACCAATACCGTTCTGTCCGCATACCTCCGCCTATCGTGTCGCAAGTCAGATACGGATAGAGCAGCGCGCCATCGGCGTTCTCCATCCATTTCTGCCCTTTGCTTTGTCCCCACTCGTAGGATGCCTCGCCGAATACCCTACTCACCTCGTTTAGGTCATATACCGATTGTGCGTACACACCGAATCCTCCCACCTGTGTCCCCACAAGCGGTTGGGTCGATTGGCAGTATTGCCCGCCAATATACGCCTCCGTAGAGGCGGTATCAAGCAATAGAGCGGTAAGCAGGGCAGAAAGAAGCATATTCAGGTAACAATTAACAATTAACAATTAACATGTAGAAAAGGCATTTGTTTTTCTCTTTCGTTTCCTTGTTGCCTCCCATACATATAATTCATAATTCGTAATTCTTAATTCATCATTCCACAAAGCATGTAGGAAAGGCATTCGTTTTTCTCTTTCGTTTCCTTGTTGCCTCCCATACATATAATTCATAATTCGTAATTCTTAATTCATCATTCCACAAAGCATGTAGGAAAGGCATTCGTTTTTCTCTTTCGTTTCCTTGTTGCCTCCCATACATATAATTCATAATTCGTAATTCTTAATTCATCATTCCACAAAGCATGTAGAAAAGGCGTTCGTTTTTCTCTTTCGTTTCCTTGTCGCCTCCCATACATATAATTCATAATTCGTAATTCATCATTCCTCAAAGTAAGTCGGCTCGGCCACCTGTGCGGGCAGCATATCTAAGGTCGAGTTGTTCCAATCTTGCAGTTGCGGGCGTCCGTTGGGCAATCGTACCACTTCCCCGTCCTCCTCCAAGAATCGGCGGCGGACACACTTGCCGAAGCGTGTGGGGTCAGAACCTATCTCGCCCACATAACTGCGCCCTGCGTCCAAATCTGCCGCCACCACCAACCACTGATAGGCAGTGCGCGGGCAGGTATTCACGCAGTCCAAAATCCACTCGTTAGGCACAATATAGCACGCATTCGACATATCAAAAGTCCCCGCCGAGGTTATCAGCCGATAGTCGTAGTCTTGTCGGTAATCCGTCAAGAAAGCCGAATCGGTCAGCCCTTCGGGGAAGCGAGCCAACGCAAACGAGGTGTTGCCCTGTCGGTTAGGGGTCCATATCGTCGCCGTGTAGCAATACACTTTGTCCATATTCGGCACATCGGGGTTGTCTATGTCTGTCACCGTAGCACTCGACGATTGGTCGTACCACTCAAAATCCGCGCTACTCAGGTCGTAGGAATTGCTGTTCGCCACCCGATGGTCTTGCGCATTGTCCGCTATCAGCACCGTGCCACCCGGGGCTACGGGATGTTCCCGCCCGCTGCCGGGAATGCGATAGATAGCGTCTGCCCCAAAGTAGTCGGGTATAAAATCAGGCGTCAGCGACTCAAATTTCTGACTGTTTTTCAATTTCGATTCCAGCAGCACCACCCCGTCGGCATAGAGCGTATCGGCGGTATTGTTGTATAGCACAAAATAGGTGTCGCCAATGTAGTTTTTCCCCTGCGGGGTTTGCGTGCCGGCGGTCGATAGTTCCGCAAACACAAAATCGTGGTTTTCCCCATGCACAGGACTCGCCGCCGCATAGAGTGTCTGCATTCCCGCCTGCTGCACGATAGCAATACCTCTCAAATACGCCCGTAGCGATAGTGTGGTGGCGTTATTTGCCGCACTATCATCTGTCACACTCCCCTCCAACGGCACCGAAATTTCTATCGTTGCATCATAAAATCCCGAAGGACTCCCGAAGGTAAACCCTATTTCGAGCGAATCTGTCCTATAGCAACTGTCCGGCAAGACGGTATAAGTCCGCCCCATATTCAAGTCCTCGAGTGTAACCCGCACGGAGTTGCGCCCTATCTGCCCCACGCTTGCCGTATCCAATGCCGCAGGCAGTGCCACCACAACCCCGACCTTACACGCCGCTATCTCCTCTGCTCCCCGCTGCCTACACCCCACCAGCACCCATATCCCAAGGCACAATATGTAAAGGTGTAAGTATGTAATTCTGTATATATACCTCATTTTCAAGTTGTAATTCATAATTCGCAATTCATAATTCACCATTCATCATCCGTAATTCGTAATTCATCATTCATAATTACAAATTATATCTTCAGGTTTATCTCCATCCCGAAATAGGGCGAGGCACTGCGGTGTATCGTCACGCCGTCCACCTTGTAGTCCGGCAGGTAATCCAATAGTTTGTTCACGAAGAACGCTATGTCCGCATATCGTGTGATACTCTTCTGCACTCGCAGGTTCAAATACCCCGCAAAAGGCACCGTCTTCCGCCGAAATTGATCCTCATTGTAAGTGAATAGCAAGGCTTTCAATATCGGGTCATTCTGTTCTGCCTCCGTGTAGGGTTTCAGTTCGCCCGACAAGTCCATATATGCCACCGGCACCCCGTTCTTACACAGTGTCCTCGTGGCAGAATAGAGCGTCATCTCTACCGTGGCACTCACCGTCAGCCCCAAGCGGGGGATAGATACATCGGCTATCAGGTTGGTATTCAGGTTCTCCCGCACGCTGCCGTCCTCCCAATCGTAGTATCCGATATAGTAGTCCTTCACCGCCACGCCGTTGATAACCTCGTTCAGTTTGTCTGTCGAGAACATCGCCTGCGAGTTACGATATGTCGTTCGCAGCCACGCCCCATTCACGGTAAAGCGTGTACAGATAGCAGGTATACGGGGACTTTGGTATTGCCACTCTACGCCTTCCTTGCGTATCTCGCTGCCATTGGTGGTCATCGTATAGGTCAGCAACTTGCTGTAAGTCAGCGGCGTGCGTGTACCGTCCGTGGCTATCGAATCAACGCTATAGGTAAAAGGCAAGCAGTTGCGCCACTGCCGAAAACAATCTTTCATACGCTCCTGGAAGTAGGTAATCGAGAAAGCGTGTTTGTGTATCTCGAAGCCTGCACGCACCTCCCATTTCAAGTTACGGGCAGGGGTGAGTTGGTAGTTGGTGGGATCTATGATATGCGTATAGACATTCAGCACGCTGTCTTGCGAGAGCGTCACATTACGCACTTTCAGGTCTTCGTAGATGCTATTCGGATAGAGTTGCAAAAGGGTCGGCATCTTCGTATGTTGCCCTACCGCCGCCGCAAGATAGACTTTCCCGCCCGGCACGGGAATGTTGTACATCAGGTTTACACGCGGGTCGAGATAGCACTTCCCGTGCATCGTGTATTGTTTATCCAGCCCCAAGAGCGAAGTACCCCGCAGCCCTATCGTCCAATCAAACGAGGTTCTCCCCGCAGGGATATGAATATCGTCCTGCACATACCACGCCAACTGATTGGTGGCAGGGATGTCGCTATACGCACGGGGGCGAAGCGACGACGCATAGTTCAGCGGACGCGAGAGGTCGTACACCTGCCCTTGCCCGAAGTTCTTGTCGTATTTCCACTCTACCCCGACGGCGGCTTTGTGGTCTATCCCCCATGTATGAAACACGAAGTTCGCTTTTGGACGCACGAACACATTGAGCGGTTTGCCGTCTACCGTATAATCTGCCACATACTGATAGGGCAGCAGCGGCATATCCTGCGCCCCCTCCTCAAGCGAGGACAGCACCGGCTGAATGGGTGTAGTGAGTTGGACAAACTTGGTCTGTCGGATTCTGTCGAGCGAATAACTAAGGTTTGTCGTCAGCGCAAACGCCCACCACGGCTGTGTTTTATTATTGATATTCAGTGTATTGCCCCATGTCAGATGGTGGTACTCGCTGCGGTAGGAATCTTCCTTATTGTGATTGATGTCGGGGTCAATCTTATCGTTGTCTATGCTGCCCGTATAGTCTAAGTTGGTCTGCCAACGAATGCGGGTATCTGCCACCTGCCAACGGTTCTGCACCCGCACCGAGCCTGTGATACGCTGATAGTTCTCGAGGGTATTGGTCGGGTCGTTCTTCGCATTGAGATAGTCTATGCCCACATTAACGACTGTATTATGCGTATTCCCCGTATTCTTCGTAGTTTCTCCGTTACTACCCGCTAATTGCCCATTCATTTGCTGCGCATCATTCCTCATTCCTAATTCCTCATTCCTAATTCCTCCAAATTCCCACCCTTTGCCGACATAGAACAATTTGCTAAAGCCGTCGGCTTTGAACCTTGCACGCCAAGGGGTGGCCTTTTGCGTGCGCTCTATCTTTACCACACCACTGGTCACATCACCGTATTCCGCCCCCGCTATGCCGCGTATAATCTCCACTTTTTCAATGTCATCCGTCGAGATGGTACGCATATCCACCCCTTTGTTCACCACCTGGCGTTGGTCGTCTTGGGTGCTGCTACTCTGCACATACTGCATATTCGCATCCGTCGACACAGGCGCACCGTCTATCACAAAACTTGTCCCCAACGAGGCGGCGGCGTAATCATCACTGCCCGTTCCGTTGCTTGCCTCCCGCAGACGAATGGTGTTCGCCGAGGTGAGATTCGGCGTAGCGGTCTGCGCACCCGGGAGCATCCCCACAATATCCGCAAAACTGGAGGGCTGCAGGTGTTGCATTGCCTCTTTGCCTATCAACGAGGAGGTCTGTGCGCCTGCCGACTCGGAGGCTGTTACTACCACTTCGGCGATGGTATGCACCTGCTGGGAAAGGGATAGACGAACGACCTCGGTGGGGCTTTTCACCTCTACGGGGCGAATCACTTCGCCGTAGGCAATGTGCGTAATATCCAGCGTATAATAGCCCACGGACAACGCCAACCGCACCACGCCCTGCTTGTCGCTCACGCCGCTTTGGTTGTTTTCCAGCACCAAGACCGCCACATCGGCTATCGGCTCCCCCGAGGCAGAGTCGGTCAGCACCACTTGCACTTCCGCCCGCATCGCAAGAGGGAAAAGCCACCCAAACAGCAGCACGAGCAACCCACCCCACAAGCATGCGGTCGCTTGCGTTCTATCGCTGCGGTGTGCGTTCGGTTTGTTCATTGTGAGGATTTGATACAGTAAGGAGTTACACGATGCTTTTCGCCCTATAAAGAGGTGTTCCCGCGGGAGTATGCGTTCTTTTCCAATCAAAAGAGTCGCTGCAAAGGTACGACAAATCCCCGACATCGGCAATACCCAAAAATGGCGACCACCGTGGGAGAGGCAGGTTACCCAACGACCACAGGCATTACGGAAGAGGTGAAAGGTGGTATAAAAGCAGGGTAAAACCTTTATAGAATCGGGTTTATCTACCGTGTATCTACCGTGTATCTACCGTGTATCTACCGTGTATCTACCGTGGTGGTATGGGGATAGACTGCTACTTGACTGCTGTTTGAAAGCATGGAAATGGCGGGTGTTGACCGGTGTTTGGCTTGAGTTTGACCTGTGTTTGGCGAAAAAACGCACGATTGTTTGGTCATCTGCAAGAAAAACACTACCTTTGCAGGCTCTACCGGAACTCCCCCCGACTCCCCCTACCCCCTCAAGGAGGGGGAATGCATAGCATCATCAAGTGAGCCTTGCGGCTCACTTGTCGCGGGTGAGGACACCCACGCCCCCAGTTGTATGCGCAATTTGTAAATGTGTAAATTAACTGCGTAGCACGGTCATTTTTGCGAGGTGGACTCGGCATTATCGGGTCAAAGGGCTACGCCCCGCGGGTGGGGACACCCACGCCCCCAGTTTGGGCACCCACGCCCATAGTTGTATGCTCTTTGCTCTTTGCACAATTCTCTATGCTCTATAGGTTCTTTGCACTGTGATGCATTATCGGGACAGTTGAGTTGGAAATAATCGTAATTCTTAATCATACTATGCTCATTATATCTTAATCTATGCTCATTATATTCGATCTGGACGGGACACTCATCAACACCATAGGCGACTTGGGCGCAGCGTGCAACTATGCCTTAGCCGCAACAGGATACCCTACCCATGCGCCCGAAGAATATCCCGCATTAGTAGGGAATGGGATTAATAAACTCATTGAGCGTGCTTTACCACTTACGGCAAAGGACACGCCGGAACATACCGAAGAGGCGATACAACGGGTGCGTGCCGCATTCGTGCCATATTACAACAAGCACAACTGCGACCATACCCGCCCCTACGAGGGCATTGCCGACTTGCTGCATACGCTCAAACTGCGGGGCTACCGACTGGCCGTGGCATCGAACAAATACCAAGAGGCTACGGCGTTCATTATCAACCATTTCTTCCCCGATACCTTCGATGTGGTCTTCGGCGAACGCACAGGTGTTCCCCGCAAGCCCAACCCGCAAGTGGTATACGACATCCTTGCAGAGATAGCAGACACAGAGGTTCTCTATGTGGGCGATAGCCTCGTGGATATAGAGACCGCACGCAACGCAGGAGTGCCTATCGCCGCCTGCTCGTGGGGATTTGTCGCACGGGAGAAACTGGTTGCCGCCCGCCCAGACTATATTGTCGATACCCCTGAAGAGGTGCTACAATTAGGAATTTTATTCAATTAGGAATTAGGAATTAGGAATTAGGAATTGTTTTTATCCTCCTTGTAACCTTATGTATTCTCATTGCATCCTTATTGTATCCTCTTTGCATTTTAAGGGTTCCTGTGATGCAAGCGGCATAGAAAAATAGAAGAAAATAAATCGTGGGTGGCACTCACACCACCACAAATATACACAAACATGGATATTTCTACACGGGCGCAGAACATGCCCCAATCGCCTATCCGAAAACTGGCAAAATATGCCGATGCCGCCAAACGCAACGGCATCCACATCTACCACCTGAACATCGGACAACCCGACATCGAGACACCCCAATGTGCCCTCGATGCCGTGCATAATTTTCACCAACCTATCCTCGACTATTCCCCCTCGCAAGGCACCAAATCGCTGCGTACGAAGATGGTGAGTTACTACGCCGAATACGGCATCGACCTCTCGCCCGATGAGATAATCATCACGGCAGGCGGCTCGGAGGCCATTATGTTTGCCTATATGGCGTGTCTCAACCCCGGGGACGAAATCATTGTAACCGACCCCAGTTACGCCAACTATATGGCATTTGCCATCTCATGCGGCGCAGTGGTGAAGTCGGTGAAGACCCATATAGAGGACGGATTCAAACTGCCGCCCGTAGAGGAATTTGAGAAGCAGATTACACCCAAAACACGGGCGATACTGATATGCAACCCCAACAACCCGACGGGCTACCTCTACTCGAAACAGGAGATGCTGCAACTGCGCGATTTGGTAAAGAAATACAACCTCTACCTCTTCTCGGACGAGGTGTATCGAGAGTTTATCTACACCAAGCGTCCGTATATCTCCGCCTGCCACTTAGAGGGGATTGAAGAGAATGTGATTCTTGTGGATTCGGTAAGCAAACGCTACTCGGAGTGCGGTATCCGTATCGGCGCACTGATAACGAAGAACAAAGAGGTGCGGCAAGCGGTGATGAAGTTCTGCCAAGCACGCCTCTCGCCCCCGCTAATCGGGCAAGTGATAGCCGAAGCCTCGCTCTCTACCCCGCAGGAATACATGGAAGAGGTGTACGACGAATACCTCGCACGCCGCAACTTCCTGATAGACCAACTCAACCAGATACCCGGTGTGTTCGCACCCACGCCGATGGGAGCGTTCTACACAATGGTGCAGTTGCCCGTAGACGACACGGACAAGTTCTGCCAATGGTGTCTGACGGATTTTCAATACGAGGGACAGACCGTGATGATGGCACCCGGCAGCGGCTTCTACACCGACCCCGAAGAGGGAAAGAAGCAAGTGCGCATGGCGTATGTGCTGAAAAAAGAAGACTTAGCCAAAGCCATGGTTGTACTGCGCAAAGCACTCGAAGCGTATAATGCGTAACTTTGGGGACTTATAGAAATTCCCCGTTGTGCATTATCAATACCCTACTCGCTTGAGTTTCAGTTCCGGATTGTCGGGATTTACACGGTGTGCTATATGTTTGTTGAGTACGGCAGCCAACTCCTCGGCTATCTTCAGCGCACGCGTGTCCCAACAGATAACACTCCATGCCGCACGCAGACAGAATGCATTCGGCAGTTGCTCGGAAGAGGATGTCCCCACAGTAGCAGAGCGCAAATGGCGGGAGAACAGCCCTGCGGAACTATTGTTGTGATAGCGTTGGCAATCACACGAGAGGCTGTACTGCGCTGCCATAAGCGACGAGAACTCCCGATAGAACGAATCGAAAGTCGGGATGTCGTGGATAGTGATATTCGGGTCGTCATAACTCTCATCGCCCTTCTTTGCCCCATAAGTAAAATGCAGTTGTGTGGGGTAAGTAGGCTCTTGGTTGCCCGACGCCGCCATTACTGTCAGCACCCAATGATTAGGCGTATTTGCCAGACGATTGATATCCGCCATACACTGTTTTTGCTCCGGTGCGGGAGCGTCTGGGTTGTAGGTATAGAACGAACTATATGGACACGCCTCACCCAACTCGCGGCTCACGAAATTGAAGCCTCCTATGGCAGCCAGATAGTATGCCCACCACCCGACAACAGGGTCAACGATGTTGCTCGGAGAGAAGATAGTCAGCACCGAACCTCTGTCGATGCACTGCCCATACGGCGTATTGAGCGCAAAATGCTCCACTGCCAACAAGTCTTCAGGATGTTCCTCCGCAGGGCGTGTAACAGACAAGTTGATAAGCCGCAAATCGTCGCTTGCGGCTACGGCATCGAGTATCTCATCCTCTTTCAGCCCCATACGGGCTTGTATCTCCACAATAGACACATAGCGTGGTACCACCTGATACCCCGTCGGACGGTCGAGTTTGCGCTCGAAAGCCCAATGGACACGCTCTGCCCACCCCGAAATCTTGCGTTTGCGTTCGTCTTTCTCCATCACCTCGCTGAATGCCGATGCCACCAAACCAGCAGGCACGGCAAAGATAGCAATACCGAGAATACCTATCACACAGGCGATAATGCGCCCGCAAGTGGTAATCGGCGGTGTATCGGCAAAATTACCCGGGTCGCCTATATACTGCGCAAACGCCCATAGCACCGATGTCCAGCCATTGGTATAGACTTCGGGTTGTGCCTCGTGTTCGACAAAGAACAAGATAAAAGAGAGAATAAGCGTAATAATAGTCAGGAACTCCAACGACACCACCAACTCGTCTTTCTTGGAGCGTAACGCACGGCTAAGGATATTGAATGCCTTGATATAACGGAAGATACGCAGCAGGCGGGCAATACGCAGTGCCTTAAGCGCCACATACGGCACCGGAAGAAAGAAATGCAGATAGAACGGATAGGTGGAGAGAACATCTATCAGCCCATAGAACGAGAAGCAATAGCGCACACGCCCCCAAAAGCCTTTGTACTTAGGCGAAATCTCGTCTGCCGCCCAGATACGGAGCGTAACCTCTATGGTAAAGACAAAGGTAGTAAAATAGTCCACCACCCGAAGCCAAGTGCCATAGCGAGCCACGATGCCATCGTAGGTAGAGAGGAACACCTCCAGTGTAGAGAGGAGGATAAGTCCGATAATGACATAATCAACTATATTCTGCCACTGTTTGGTATGCAGGTTGTCGTCAAACACCCGCCCTAAACTATGCTTAAACTGCGCTATCTTGCTGTCTGCCATTGTGTTGCTATTGTTTCTATTAAGGGGACTTCTATAAATTCCCCATTGTGCATTATCAATACCCTACCCGTTTGAGTTTCTATTCCGGATTGTCGGGATGTGTTAGCCAAAAAATTTTGCCACTCGTGATTTGATAGCGGAAAACTTGGAGGTGTCCGTGATTGCAGATTGAAGTATCTGTTGTATGGTTGCAGTATCGCAATTCATCTCTTGCCCTAATTGGTTAATATACATTTGTTCTACGGACGATATGCCGCCTATGGCTGCCACCTGCACGAGTGCGCTTAGCGTGGAGGAATAGAGCATATAGTCTTCTTTGAACGGTTCCATATCCACCGTGAATTTTTTCGGGTGCTCAATATCATTCATGAGCAATGTTCTAGACTTGTCCGATATGTTCAGTCCGTTGGCAATCGTGCGAATAATCATTTTCTCGTCTTCGGCGTAGTCGTTATCAATCCGAGCAAGATTGATGAGCAGATGTATCTTGGCAATCTCCAACTGCTCCTGTTTCTCAAACTCAATAATCTCGTTCAAGAACAGGGCTTTTGCCGCTTTGGCAATAGCGTATGTGGAGAAGGCATCCACGGTGCCGCCTATAATTCCGCCTAAAACGGGAATGGCTTTGTGGAGGTTGACCAACCCTTTTTCACCGAACTTAGAAAACAGGCGAAAACCTACTCGCTGGTTGATTTTGGTGAGCATAGTACCGGGCAGTTTCTTGAGAGAGGCAGTAGCGAATTTTACCGTAAACTGCGAAGTTGTTTGTGCCAGCACATTGTTTGCCTGACTGCCCAACAAGCAGAGATACATACCGGTCTTTTTCTCCTCGCTGTTTTCGTGGAAGCCACCCAATTCGGCAATAGCCCCAATCATACGCAACTGAATAGCCATAACGCCCGCTACATTGGCTGGCAGCGTAATCGGCATAGTGGCCAGTCCTCCAAGACTAGTCACAAAACCAGCCGTAGCAGCAGATGTGATTTGCCAGTTTACAAGGTGGTCGATAGCGGCGTTTACACTACCATACTTGTCAATATATTTCTGCGCCATCTCTTGGCTGGTACCGAAGCCCGGTATACTGCCATTGGCTTTGTCAAAAGCCCAGTCCATGATTTGCAGCATCTTGCTGCCTTTGTCATCCTGCTCCGCCAATGCGGTTTCTTTTTCCGGTGCGTAGTTCTCAATCTCTTCTGCTTCCACTTCCTCTATCGGTTCTCCCGCTGCTTTTAGCCCTGCCAGCGTATTCATCGTGGATGAGATAGTATCTTTGACCGATGTAGTGTCAACGCCACCCATCACCTCTGTGGTTTTCTCTGCCACTGAAGTCGCATTTTGCAACAATCCTGTTACCTGTTTTTTGAATTTACTGAAATCCATAATGTGATTTTATAAAATAATTCACCCTTGTCCCAATATAACAAATGATATCTATGAATTTATTGGGCTATATTGATTCCTTTTTTCAAAAAAGTAAGTAGTAAGCAAGCAGGAAACCAATCCTGCTTGCCCTGTTTGATTCTGCATCTATAGTTTATTTTTAGCCAATGTCTCGTATGTATTCTTGGTAAGCCGTGAATACAAATAATCATCATTCAAGAGTTTAATAAAACTGTTTTGTGCTTTTTTGGAGGACAAATCAATTTTCCCTTCCTTGATTTTTAAGACTTTACTTAGGGAAGTATCTTCGCTCACAAAATCCAAAATAGACTGTGCCGATAATTTGAGAACCGGTGAATTACGCGAAATTTTTATCAGTCGACGAGAAAATGATATATCGGATAGTCGTTCTTTTATACAATCCATATCCGCAATATCTAATTTCTTTAACTTCTCGATGGCGTCAGTGGCCTGTTTCGAGATGATAGATGTAAAATCCTGATTATTATCAAGATAAGCCATATTCAAGACATAGAACATACCATCCATAAGAATACCGTCAATAGCAGAATCCATTCGAAGGATATCATCTCTAATCAGTTCAAACTGAGAATCCGATTTTGTAAAGAAGAAACGCCCGTTGCTTTGGTGCATCAAGTTGAATGGAAAGTTCTTTCGCCAAAGTACAATTTTGTTGTCTGCTGTCCCTATTTCAAACACAAAGTATTCGATGTCAGACAACTTGTCGCTCTCGAAACGAAATACATTAACATCTGCTCTTGTATATGCAGCGATTTTCTCAATAGTTTGTAAGAACAAAGGCTTGTCGTCAAAATCGTACTGATATACAACATTTTTCCTATCATCGGATTGAGACAACAGGACAACATCACGATTGGGGTCTTTTTCAAAAAGACTTCTCTCTGCTTTCAAGGACTCAATAACTCCCTGTTTAACAGAGTCCAATACATCTTTTCTAAAATCAGCCTTCTTAATTTCATTGGATGATTTCAGTACGAAATACACCAATACCTCTGTGTATTCGTCTTCAACGACTTTCGTCAATTGGTCTAAAAAGTCATCCTTTAGCATACAATATAGACATTATCTGCCACTTTATAAAAAGAGACAGGATGTTCTAAATTCCCACGATATAACAAGATACTACCGCTCGGAAGTTCCTTATAGTTGGTTTCTACCTTTGCAATCTTATACCCCAACAATGCCATTATAGGATTTGCATAATAAAGATTCGTCCGCACATAGCAAATATACAAAGTTGCTAACCATACCAACAATACCAATAAGTCTCGGTAACTATCGTAATCTATCAATAATACGCTGAATAGCGAAATCATTGTGGTTAGAGAACTCACATAATCTTGTTGCAAGTCCTTCCGATTTGTAATCATTTCTGGCAACGAATCCGGAGAACCTTTTAGTCTATAGATAACATAGTGGATCGATGAGACACCCATGATTAACATACACCCGCTTAGCAGTGCGACTACATTCGCAGGGCTAAGCAGTGTATGTAAAACAGAACTCCAATCGATTTCTGCCCAAAAACTACAACTAAAAGGAATACTCCACGACTGAATAAGCAATAGCAACCACATAGGAAGCGTCGCTATTGACCAAAGTCGGAACTTGTTTATCATATTGATAAGAGTCGATTTATTAGGATTTTTTACGAATTGGTCGAATAAAACCCAATCCCAAAAACGCATATTTCATGAATGACCTTTCTGTATTGTGATAAATACGATTTTTCTCGTAGACTTCAGGTAGTTTTTTACGTCGGTCGCGCACATACCTATAAAAAAGCAAAGACACTCCAAAGTGCACAGTGGATGAAAGGTAACCCGCAGAAAATCCCTCACCACCAACTATATCATAACTTTTTCCGGGTTCAAAATGATGTTTCATTTTTTTACATCTCATTGGTAAAAAAATGTAGTTTCCATTATTTTTTGAAACATACATATAGCCATTATGAGATGTCAACCGTTTTATACTACAATTTTCATATAACTCTTCCCAGTCTTTAATAGTTGGAATTCGCCATCCATTCCCCCACTGAATAGTTGCTGCATCATCGATTGGTTCTAATTCGGTTTTATTATCAACCACTCCAACTTCGCTGTCTGAATTATACTTTGTTATTCTATCCAACGCATCTTTATAAGGATGTTCCCTTCTAAGAGCACGAGGCTCTCCATCATCGGTAAGTCGTACCTCACATGCTTCAACTTCTGCATAACGGTAATAATCTCCGAGTTCATATTCATTCTTAGCACCCATATTACATTTCGCCCACAAGTTACCACTAGGCAACCCTAAATCAACAAACTCGTGTTCCTCTTTTACAACTTTCTTTTTGTCTTTGACCTTGTCCTCCGTTTTTTTATTTTTACTACTCACTTTTGCTTCACTATCGTTGATCGATTTGGATTTTTTCGTTTTAGTTCCTTTTTCCTTCCCTTTGGGATGATTAGAAAAGGCAGAAATGACTTTATCAAATATTTTACCCATACAAAGTTGTTTTTTTAGATATAAATGATACTACTATTATTCTCCACGGGCGGCTTGTCCGATGGTTAGATTATTGTCCACGCAGTGCTTGCCTGCGGGGTCTTTGATTTGCACCGTCAGTCCGTAGGTGGTACTGAATAGTTTCTCTGCATCGCCCACCTTCATAGACGCTTTGATGTCCAATTTCGCATCCGAACGAGTTTGAATGTCCTTGGTTGTCTTGGCATTCAGTTGGTTGAGCGTCATCTCGGGGTCTGCCAATTGCGTACCTTTGTATATCGCCAAAGTACACCCGAAGGTATCTTTGAAATTCTTGCAGATAGTCTTTACTTTCATCTGCGGTGCCACAGAGAATGTCTCGTTTTTGAAGTGGTCTTTTAGATTGTTAAGTAGTCCCATATTATTTTTTCTTTTTAGTATTATTGCCCAATAGGGTGTTGATAACAGCTTTGCCGACTTTGCGTTCTACGCCTTGTCGGGTAGTGGGTATGCCTGTGGCACGGGCGACTTTGGTCTTCAGCCCCGATATACCGACGG